>NZ_JAUORC010000031.1:0-58784 GCF_030547465.1 Shewanella sp. 5_MG-2023 | reverse complement strand
CCGAAAATTAAGTAATAACTAAAGCCTAGTAGAGTGTTTAACATTTAGCCAACTAGAATGGGTGGCCTTGTTATTTTATTTAATCCCCCTCACGATTAATTAAAATATCTAGTTTAAATTGACAACGACCAAATATGAGTTATGGTTAAATTCTATACAATTATAATTCAACAAAATTGGTCGACATCATGGATGACTTTAACCGCCGTAGGATGCTTCAGGCTCTAACTGTAGTACTAGGATCATCTTTATTACCCTCATGCTCTATTTTTACTGGTAGAAACTCACATTGTGACAACTATAAGTTTGATCATTTGAGTAAACCCGATCAAGATATTTTAAAACTAACGCCTGTTATAGATATGCACGCTCATTTTTTTAATGCAACAGATCTCCTTGCTGTTGAGTATATTATGGGCCCTGTTCTTAATGACTTTTTAGGAAGTAAATTTAAATTTACAAGAGTACTATTAACACGTGTCGCAAACGGTATTTTTGGTGTACTAGAAAGTAAACGAAAATTTATCAATGCCGGTGCTGAGTTGAAATGGCTGTCTTCTAATAATGCGTGTGCACCTGATATTGAATATCGTGAGGTTTCAGCTGAATTTTTTGATGTGGTGCAACAAGAAAACCGTAATAAATCGCTCTCATTTAATAAAACTCAACCCTCAATGAGTTTTGAAGACCTTCTTAATGCTTCAGCAAATGAATTATCTGGTGGTTTTCAATCACATGAGAAGCAAAAATATAAATCTAACGCTAGAATTGAATTCAATGCAAATACTGTACTGAACGCAGTAAATTCAAATAGTGTATATGAGCAAAAAACAGGAATAACTAAAGGATTTCGTACTTTTGCTTCTTGCCCTATCGATCCAGGCTTTTTTACTAGAATTTTTTCCTTTGTTGGACGTGTATTAGTCCGCCGAAGCACAAATATCCAAGCATATTATGATAGATATACTAAAAGTCCACTTTACGCAGGTACTGGTGTTAGACACGTCATGAATATAGGTTGTGATTTTGACTTTTTCTTAGGTACTAATTGCAGAACACCAAGTTCTTCAGTTAAAGACCAAATTAGAGTTAATAAGAAATTATACGAGCATACTAATGGATATGCTATTCCTGTACTTGGAGTAAACCCTTGGAAAGCTGCACATGATAATAATTATTGCGACCTAATTGAAGATGCCTTCGACGGTGGTATATATAAAGGGGTAAAGCTTTACCCATCAATTGGTTACTCCATAACTGGAGATTTTAGAAGTGGTGTTGAGAATTATCAATGTGGCGGTAAAGGAATAACTAAAGATATTATTTCATCTGGAATAAATAAAATATTCGATATCGTTGAAAAACATAAAGGCTATGTTACATCTCATACTACCCATTCTAAGGGTGGACAACCAGGTTCAGAGAAGCTTGCATCATCGACATATTGGAAAGAGATTTTAAAACAACGTAAAGATATGCGAGTAAATTTTGGACATATGGGCGACACCGGTGGGAATATTGGATCACATTGGCGGGAAGGCTTTTTAGACTTAATGTTGAATTATGAGAATGTTTATGCTGACTTTGGTTATCACGAATATACAGATTATCAAACATTGAAGTCTGATTTAGTGACATTTCAAGCTTACGGAAAAGAGTTATTTAACAAAATAACCTATGGTTCAGATTGGTACATGATATCAAAGGACATAGGGGCAAATGCATATCTTTGTAATTCCGTTAGTAACTTCAGACGTGCAGTAGCTGAAGGAATAATTAACAAAACTCAATATAAAGCAATGATTTATGACAATGCTAATAAATTCTTGATGTTAAACATTTAGACATTTAAATCCTCAATGTTTAAACGATATGCCTGTTTTCATAAATTAATAAAGAGTTCGTCAATTAGACTAATTTTAATTATTGTAGAATGAGATTGATAAATGAATTCTGTTAATAAACGTAGCTGAATTAAAAAGGATTTAATAATGAAAAATTTATACCTTCCAATATTAACTATAATTTTATGTTCTTGTGCAACAGTGAAGGAAGAAGCTACAAATATAACTCGTCTTAATGAAAATAATGAAGCAGATGAAAAGTTATCTAGCTTTGTAGTTGTAGCAGATCCTCAGATTCATAACATCTACGGTAGCAGCTTGAAACAAATGTTTGGTGTATCTGATATAGCTTCAAAAGTAGCAGTTCGCCCTCCAGAATTAAACATATTAGCCAGATATTCATTTCAAAGACTTATAGAAAATAGCTTAAAAGTCGGAAATGAAGCTAATGTAACTCTTGTCCTCGGAGATGCTACCAATATTGGTTGTAGTGGTGAGTATGAAACTTTTTACAAAACAATCACAAAGGCTACACCTAATACTGTTTGGCTAAAGGCACATGGAAATCATGATAGTTACTTAATGGGGACTACTAATGGTTATACACTTCACGATAAAGTTGCTAGCACTTTACCTAATAGTGTTTGGCCTCCAAAAGTAATTGCCAATGGATTGCCTTCAGATACAAGTTGGTGGAATTTATCAGAAAAGCCAACCGGCAAAATGAATTGGCGAGATGCGTGCTTGCAAGGCTCTAGCAGTACTCCTATGAATAAGATTAGGTGGATGGCTAAATATATTAGCCATTTAAATAATTATAATGTAGATATCGATAGCGAACTACTATCAAAAGATAGTCAATTTAATGAATATATTATAAAGAGTAAGCCCAACTCCTCGATTGCAGAACGTCCTTTTATATTAATTGGGAAGTGGTTCGAGCCAACATTTATAAAAGAAGACGGAAAAGTAAGGCTTCCTTCTGAAAGCTTCTTATTAAAACCTTATGGTTCTTATTTAGTACAAGCTTATTCATTAGACAATAATACCATTACAGTTCTGCTTGACTCATCAGTATGTGTAAACGCAAGAGCAGGAAAATATTTTTACTCCGAAAATGCAGGAACCCATGCTTGTATTGGCGATGATCAATTAAATGATATTAAAGAAATTATTCAAAACTCCAAATTTAGTGGTAAAGACTTTATTTTTGCGGGTCATGGAACATTAGACGAACTAGATACCAGCGAACGTAAGAAGCTAATAGAGTTGTTTGAATCATCAGTAACCTCAAATAATAAATGGACTTACATTTCTGCTCATACGCACTACCCAATAAATGATCGAATATATCCAACAGGTAAAGAGGTTAATATTGGTTCTACTACTGACTGGCCAATGGAGTCTCACAAGTTTTATTTTAGCCACGAGTTTAAAAAAATTACCTCTAGGCATACACAACATTTGGACGAAAACTTGTTAGATTTAGACTTTGATTATAAAAATATTAACTATACAAGTTATTCCAAACCATGGTTTGGTGAATTTTATGAGCTATGCAGACACTTAAATACAGCTAAGGCTTTAATGAACCATAAACCTAATGAAACATATAATAGCCCTAAGCCAGATTATGAATGTTTGAAAAGCAAAAGTTGGGGTGAACAAACGGTATTATTAAATTCATATATAGAGCAAATCAATAACAATATGAAAAACCCTGAATTCGCAAAAGAGATGTATAAAATAATGGCTGTTGCTAGCCGTGAGGAAGCATTAAGTTATAGCTTATTTTAGAGTAGGTATTAATAGACATTATTAGCATTTGTATATATTGTATTTATATACCTGAGAATTCTCGCAGCCCTTGCTATGCATGGATTTCGTTGAATGATATTGAAGATCTAGTCGTTAACTTGCAAACGCTATGAAGATCTATCTGTTAGCTTAGAAATAGTAGAAAAAGATCTTTGCAAAATCCTCGTAAGTTCTTGAAATTAAATAGCACAAGATCTACTTCTTAACTTGGATTAACAGCCCTGCCACTTAGATCGAGATTTTACGGCGCAATGAGATTTTTATTTGCCCTTGTACCAATAACTATGCCCTCAGCAAGATAACTACAGACGAACTGAAAACATATAGTAAGCTGTTAACTCCGCATACATGTATTGATTTACTACACAAAAACTGACACTAAAGTTAATGAAGTATGTTTTCTGGTGTTCTTTATAAACTGAATATCATTACCTATTAATACTAGTTAACATTAAGTGTATGAAATTTATAGATAATAAATAACAGTTTAGTATTTAGATAAAAAGACAATTATTAAACAAGCTAACTCGAATAAGAAAATGCTTAATAATTAGGCGTCGCTACGTGAAATCTGCGACTTTTACTAAGGACTTGGCCTGTATAATTTAAACAGAGGTGCATAAATTGCTAAAACACATAGCCTCACAGACTCTCAGGAGTCATTTCCCTGGTACATAAAAATTATATAGCGCGACAAAGATACTCGTTAGTTTATTTTTAAAGTTATTACAGCATTCGTTTAACCATCTGTAATTATATTGGGATTTTGATTACCTTAAATAACAGTATCAAAGCTCACCTCTAATCATATATTGTACAAAGTAATTAATTGGTTTTATTTCTATTTGTTATAGGTTTTTTATTATTTAGATAAACAATCGTACAGTTGGGTCAAAGCAAACTGAAATTGACAATATTAGAAGCTAGTTTTTCGTGGAATGAATCAAACAATAACTGTTAAGTCCCCTAACCCCTTTTGTACAAAATAGAGTGAGCGACTTAACTAAAAAAAGCAAAAGATAAAGGCTGATAACCTCATATCTATGGCTAAATGTATAGTGCCACTTCGGACTCATAGGTAATACAATTTATGAGAATTGGAGTAATTAATTTACCTTTTTTGATATGTATACAAACAATATTTCAAATATTGAACTATTATATAATAACGTTAGTGATAGCTTTTTGTTCTAGCTAAATACTTAAGGGATTAAGACACTCGTTATGTACAAAAAATATTATATATTGATAATTTCTGGCATTCTGATTTGCTCAGTAGTTCCTGCAACTGTGTACATGGCAACGATAGAAAAAAAAGCAGAAAAGTCACATACAAAAACTCACTACTATTTTGAGAAAGTTGATAGCCCTATTCAGCCAATTCCACGCAGACTAGAAATTGATAAACAGTGGTTAATCCTCGGTAAAGCGCTATTTCATAGTCCTTTGTTATCTAAAAATAATACAATCTCTTGCTCATCATGCCACTTATTGGACTTTGGAGGTGACGACAGTTTTCCTGTATCAATTGGAGTAAATAATGGGCAAGGTGTACGTAACTCCCCCACCGTACTTAATTCCGTATTTAATTTTAGACAATTTTGGGATGGTAGAGCCGCCTCACTTAGAGAGCAAATCGAAGGTCCAATTCATAACCCGGTTGAAATGGGTTCTACTTGGCCTGAGATAATTAAAAAGCTTAAACAAGATAGTTATTTTAGCGAAACATTTCAAGACTTAAGCTATGAGGGCATAACATCTGAAAATATTATCAAAGCAATTACTACTTTTGAAGAATCTTTAATTACACCGAATGCACCAATTGATAGGTATTTATTAGGGGATAAAACTGCCTTAACAGATCAACAAAAGAGAGGTTTAAATTACTTTATCAATTATGGCTGTAGTACTTGCCATCAAGGAAGAAATATAGGCGGTAATATTTTTCAGAAATTAGGAAGAATAAATACAATACCCAAAAAATTAACATTAGATTTAGGTAAATTTGAAGTCACGGGTCTTGATAAAGATAAGTATGTCTTTAAAGTACCTAGCCTCCGGAATATTACTGAAACTGGGCCATACTTTCATAATGGTGCAGTTGAAAGCTTAACAGAAGCAGTTCGTATTATGGCTAGCTCTCAGTTGGGCAGGCAGTTAACTGATTCAGAGCTTGACGATATAGTGGCACTATTACATGCATTTACCTCTCAAGTAATAGAGGTAAATTATGATGATTAATTTAAAATATATTCCTGAGTTTACATGCTTGTTTTTATTTACAATGTTTTCTACTTTATGGGTTATTTCTATTCAAGAAAACAAAGAAAAAGAAATAAAAGTAAAACCTTTACAACAACTTGAACTGTTAATACCTCAGCATAAAGTACAGCTACTAAATGCAAATTTTAGTGACCAGCAGCACTATGATAAACTAGCTCAAATACAATTTGAAATTGAATCTATACTATTAAAGGTGAGGCTTAATAATAAATTTGATGGCTTACTAAACGAGTATAAAGAAAACTCATTACATTACATACAGTTAGCCAGTACGATGAAGACTTCTCTAAGATTAATAGCTCAAAAACCTAACGTAGATGATAAAAATATTATACAAATTATAAATGCTATACGTTTACAAATATTTTCGTTATTGACTTTACCAAATAAAAAAAATGAATCCTCACTTAGAAAATTATTAGATATTACAGAGGATGGCCAAGTTGAAAATTATCAATATTTAAAGTTAGTTAAGTTGCACAGTGTATTCATATTAGAAAACTACGAATTAACCGCTCATTATCGGCAAAGGCTTATTGATATGAGGGTAGTTGACTCGATTATAGAAGAGTTAGACCTACTAAATAAAGATATTGAAAACATACAATTCAATCAGATTGTTACCTTTTTTTGTTCTTTATTTCCTTTACTGTTCCTCTTTATAATAATTATTAAACGTCATCAATACGCTTTAGAAGAAACATCTGAATTACATCGCAAAGCTGTAGAAGTCAAAACACAATTTTTAGCTAATATGTCACATGAAATTAGAACGCCAATGACTGGCGTTATCGGTTTAGTTGAATTGACATTACAAACTGAGTTAGATCAAGAACAACGTAATTACCTTGAGAAAGTTAAGTTCTCAGCAGATTCATTGTTAGTAATAATTAATGACATTTTAGACTTTTCTAAAATTGAATCTGGTAAGTTAACAATTGAAAATATACCTTGGGAGCATAATAAATTAATCGATAATCTTATCATGATGCTTGGCATGGTAGCGGAAGACAAAGGTATCGAGTTGATTTTTGATATATCGCCGGATATACCATTAGAAATAATGGGTGACCCAGTCAGAGTGAATCAGATTTTATTAAACTTGCTATCAAATGCAATAAAATTTACTGAGGAAGGTCATGTTATTTTCAAGGCTTCATTGGGGAATGATAATGAGCAGTCACAAACAATTATTTATGAAATAAAAGATACTGGAATAGGTTTATCAGATGAACAACAGTCAAAACTATTCGAACGATTCTCACAAGCAGATCAATCGACTACGAGAAAATATGGCGGTTCAGGATTAGGTCTTGCAATTAGTAAATTACTTGTCGATTTAATGGATGGTGAAATAAATGTCTTGAGTAAACTAGCACATGGCTCAACATTTCGCGTAACCTTACCTTTAGGATTAGTCGATGAAAATAAAGGAAATTTAAACCTAATACAGCGGAATAGTAAACATTTATTATTGCTTGAAAATAATAAAGTTACACAAAATGTGATACAAAAAATGGCAGAAGCTATTGGCTCAACTGTTAAAGTTTCAAGTAGCGTAAAAGAAGCAATTAATCTTTGCCAGCAAAATAGATTCGATATAGCTTTGGTTGATTGGAGTTTAGATGGCGAAACTGGATTAGATTTTATTAATGAAATAAAGACTAAAAATTGTTGTCCGGAAACATTAGTTATATGCAGTGCCTATAGTCAAGCATACATCGAAAAACATGCACCAGTAGAGAGCACAATTTTATATTTAGCTAAACCGTTAACCTTTTTGTCATTAAGTAAAACAATTAATCTTAATAGTAACATTGATACCCCTCTATTGTTTTTAAAGGAAAATTCAGAAGCTTACAAAAGTGAAAGTAATCAGCTTGTTAAAGGAAAAAATAGTATTTTACTAGTTGAAGATAATAAAATAAATCAGTTGATAGCCAAAAAACTATTAACAAAATTGGGCTTTCATGTTGATTTAGCAGAAAACGGTCGCTCGGCAATCGAATTGATAATGAAGAAAAATTATCGTGTTGTATTAATGGACATTCAAATGCCAATAATGGATGGTAAAGAAGCTACTATAGAACTACGTAAAAGCTATAGTGCAGATGATTTAAATATTATTGCCTTAACAGCAAATATCACAGAAGGTGACATTGAATATTATAAGAAAATAGGCATGAATGGTCATTTAGGGAAACCTTATGAAATTGAAAAAATACGAGAGGTATTATCCGATTTTTATTGTTTGATGTAATGAACGACTGATATTGGTTACATGCTTAGGCAGATTTTATCATTAAGTATTCGTCCTATGTAACTTCATTTGAGATTCTTAACCACTATACAGATTCAATTGGAACGTTTGCTGAAACAGCTATAAATTTCAATAAACTTAAAAAATATTTACATTTACGGCGCATTAAACCGTGGACCTATTACGCTTAACCGTAACTTCGGTTTTGCTTGGGGTGTTAATGGATTTTTATTATTTAATGCACTGGGTAAACTCGGCACAGAAACTGTCGTCGCTATGCGTAAACGTGTAGCTGATGAAATTACTACAACATTTGCAAGTCACTACACACATGAAGTGACATTAGCTGAGGTTTTGAATTTAAAATCGATAGCTGCTTATGCTAAGCAAGCGACTGGTGAAAAGTACTTAATTACACCTCAAAGACAGTAATATTTAAGTAGATTATTTTGTAGATAAGTAAAAGCAGATACTGATTAGGGTATCTGCTTTTTTACCGTCTTATGGCAGTTAAACAGTAACTTAAGCATAATTATTTAACTAAATTTCATACTTTATGAAGATATAGAATGAGCTAACGATGCCTTTTTAGCTGCTTTATTTTTTAAGTAAAATGCTCTCAAATGATCGTAACTTAAGTTGAAAACAAATGCATAAATGGTAATAAAAATGGTAACCCCTAAATCAAGAATAAAAGCATCCCATAAGCTGATCTTGAGGATATAAGTCATCACTGGAATCGTGAAGAATAATAACCCAGCTTCAAACAAACCAACATGAATAATACGTGTTGAAAAGGTTCTTTTTTCTTTTTCACCCTTAACTATTCGGTCAAATGCCATATTAAAAATATAGTTCCAAACCATGGCAATTGAAGCGATTGTTATCATAGTTCCTGATAATGAACTAACCTCATGATCTGTAAATAAAGCCAATCCTGCAATTGACATTGATACTGCTAAAACTTCAAACAAAACCGAGTGAAAAACCCTTTCTAAGGTACCCATAACTATCGCTCCAACAAGCATTACTGAATAAAACAAGTCGCTATTATGACTTTTAAAACCGCTAAACAAAGTTAACAGCCATCATCTTTCGTGATACCTTGTGGTAATTAATTTATTCGTGGTCAGATTATGTATAGTTTTGAGCAATTAAAAGTCTTTGTAACTGTGTGTGAAACGGGTTCCTTTTCCGCGGCCGCGCGAAAATTAAAAAGAGCACAATCTGGCGTAAGTCAGGCTATTGCTAACCTGGAAATATCGGTTAACCAAGAGTTGTTTAACCGTGAAAAAAACATCCCTGTATTAACGGCAAACGGTGCAGCTTTACTACCTGTAGCCCAATCAATATTGCATCAACAGCAGTATTTTGATCAAAAAGTGGAGTCCTTGACGAACAAGGATGAACACGAGTTAGTGATAGCGATAGATGAAAGTCTTGTTGACAGTAAACTGTTATCGGTTTTAGCCTCATTGGCCGACAAATTCCCTATTACAAATGTCGAAATTATCACTGCCTCTTCATTTGATATAGAAGAATGGATTCGAATAGGGAAAGTGCAAGTAGGTATCATATATGCTGATGGTGAACTAAAAGTTGATATGGATTTTTTCCTGTTGGGTCAAGCGAGGTTTTTTACCATTTCATCAAAAGATCACCACTTGGCTAATCTTGATATTGTTCAAGGAGCCGATTTAAAGCGCTATCGTCAATGTGTGCATCGTAGTTTTAAACAAAATGAACTGTGGTTTAGTTATGGTATTAGCTCAATGCTTTGGTATGCCAATACACACCAAACATTAATTGAACTAGTGCAGCAAGGCGTTGGTTGGGCAAATGTGCCAGCATTATTAGTTAAACAAATTCAATCAGATGATATTGTTTGTTTACCAGTAGCACATGAACACAAAGGCTGGATAACGCCTGTTGGTTGCTTAGTTTCTCGGCAACATCAATCAGGGCCAGTACTAAGCAGTTTAATTGCTTTATTGCAGCAACTTAGTTTTGAGGATGCTCATTGGGAAATGGCTGATTAGCCTTGTAAAACACATAACCCGCAAAACCTACTTTGCGGGTTATATGAATAAGGTCTCAAAGTTTAGAAAACAAAATCTTTGCTATCTAATGCCATCATCGAATCTACACCGTTCTGAATACAGGCGGCATGACCTTTAGCTCTTGGCAACATACGTTGGATAAAGAACTGTGCGGTTTTTATTTTCGCTTGGTAAAATGCTTTTTCAGATGTATCAGTCTTTAACTTTTCTTGAGCCACTTTTGCCATTCTTGCCCAGAAAAAGGCTAATGTAACGTAGCCAGCAAACATCAAGTAATCTACTGAAGCCCCGCCTATTTCATCAGGGTTCTTTGTTGCTTTAGCACCAATAGTAACAGTAAGTTCATGCCACTCTTTAGCGTATGCCATGATGGGTTGGATAAACTCAGCCATAGCTTGATCGTCCATATTTTGTTGGCAAAATAGCGTCACATCTTTTGAAAATGGTTTTAATATTTCACCTTGGGTACCTATTATTTTTCGCGCTAATAAATCCAGTGCTTGAATACCGGTTGTACCTTCATATAAACAGCTAATTTTAGTGTCTCGCATGAGTTGCTCCATGCCCCACTCTTTTATAAATCCATGACCACCAAATATTTGTACTCCATGACTGGTCGCTTCAAAACCAAGTTCAGACAAAAATGCTTTTGCAATTGGGGTTAAAAAAGCCAATTTAGTTTCAGTTTCAGCTTTTACTGCTTCATTTTTTTCTGCATGGACAATATCAACTAGTTGGGCTAAATAAGATAATAAAGCGCGACCACCTTCAGCAATTGATTTTTGAGTTAATAGCATTCTTCGTACATCTGGATGCACAATAATAGGATCAGCTGGTCCTTGTGGATTTTTCACTCCGCTAATTGATCGCATTTGTAGACGGTCTTTGGCATAGGCTAAAGCACCTTGAAATGAAGCTTCTGCAGCAGCAACCCCTTCGCTTGCAACACCTATTCTGGCTGCATTCATAAAGGTAAACATGCACTTAAGGCCACGGTTTGGTTCGCCAATTAAGTGGCCAGTAGCAGCATCGAAATTAATCACGCAGGTGGCATTACCATTGATACCCATTTTATGTTCGATAGAACCGCAGCTCACGCCATTACGATCTGAAATACTGCCATCTTCGTTTACATTAAACTTAGGTACGATAAATAACGAAATGCCCTTATTACCTTCTGGTGCGCCAGGTATACGCGCAATAACAATATGAACAATATTATCTGATAAATCATGTTCACCTGCAGAGATAAAGATTTTTGTCCCTGACAACGAATAGGTTCCATCTTCGTTAAGCTCAGCTTTGGTGCGCAACATGCCTAAATCAGTGCCACAATGTGGTTCAGTTAAGCACATGGTGCCAGTCCATGTTCCTTCAACAAGTTTTGGCATAAACTGCTGCTTTTGGGTTTCACTGCCGTGGGCTTCAATCGTCGCCAAAGCGCCATGACTTAAGCCTGGATACATGGCAAAACTATGATTCGCACTAGAAAACATCTCGGCAATGTTCATATTTAATGAGTGCGGTAAGCCTTGCCCACCAAATTCAGGTGATTGCGATAACGTTGGCCATCCACCTTCTACATACTGTTTATAGGCATCTTTAAAGCCATCAGGAGTTGTGACGTTTCCGTCAGTCCAAGTACAACCTTGTTGGTCGCCAATTTGGTTTAATGGTGCCACGACTTGTTCAGTTAATTTAGCCGCCTCAGCAATGATGGCATCAATCATATCTATACTTGCATCTTCATAACCAAGACCTTGGTAATGGCTTTCACAGCCAAGTAACTCTTGCATCACAAATTTAAAATCGCGTATGGGCGCTTTGTAGTCAGGCATTGTCATTCTCCAAATAATTATTTTATTTAAGGTGGTAACTGACTATTTGGATGATAATTCACACAAATAACATTTCCGAATATTCGATGCTAAGTTAACTAAAGCTATTATCCAAATGCATAATACTTATGACGATCTATTAGTAAAAATAATATGGTATTGATTTAAGCTATTTAGTTAATCGGGTCAGTGGGTATTTGTTCCTCGATGTAATTTCCATACCATATACATAGACTGAGCCCTGCCTGTATTCCTTACATGAATAGTTATCTATTAAAACAATTGATTGGATAAATACAGAAACTCCACATAGCATGATTTGGCGTTTAAACGTTCATAAAAGTGGTAGTTAGTTATATTCAGAAGCTTAGGTTAGCTTCTAATTTATTCCCTTGCAGTTATTGAATAACGCAAATAAAAACTAGATGTTTACTGGTTATTAATAAAGCACTCAAGTGTCACAAATAACTTAAGTAAATCAGTTTGTTGACAAGGTTACTTAATAACTATTGGTCATTCTTGGGGATAAATATGAATGTAAAAACAGTACAAATCTTTAAGCACTCTTTAACCGCGTTAGCCGTTTGTGGGGTACTTAATTCATCGGCTATTGCTGAAGAAGTAAACACCAACTCAGAAGAAAAAGATGATATCGAAGTCATCTATGTCACAGCCTCTAAACGCCTAAAAAGCCTGCAAGAGTCACCAGTGGCGGTAACCGTAGTCGACGGCGCTGCAATTAAACAGTCAAATACGCTTGATATTAACGATCTACAAACATTGGTGCCCACTTTACGGGTTACGCCATTACAGCGCTCTACCAATACTAACTTCTCAATTCGTGGATTTGGTAATGGCACCAATAATACCGGGATTGAGCCATCGGTTGGTGTGTTCATTGATGGTGTCTACCGCTCCCGCGCAGCGGCGCAAATAGGTGACTTACCGCGAGTTCAACAAATAGAAGTGCTCAGTGGCCCCCAAAGTACCTTATTTGGTAAAAATGCATCTGCTGGTGTGATCAGCGTAACTACCATGGAACCTTCATATGATTTAGAAGGCATGGTTGAATTAGGCTATGGCAATTACAATCAACAAATAGTTAAAGGCTATATAACTAATGGGCTCTCTGATACGTTTGCCGTGAGTTTATCGGGCGGTTATAACGCTCGCGATGGTTATGCTGAAAGTATTGTTGGTCTGTCAGATGTTAATGACCGCGACCGTTGGAACATTCGAGGGCAAGCTTTATATGAACCCACTGAAGATGTTAAATTTCGCTTAATAGCCGACTATAGCGAAATTCAAGAGGCCTGCTGCGCTGTTGAAGATTCAATTAATGGACCTACTACTGCTGCCGTTCGCGCATTAGGTGGCATTGTTATCGACGAAAATGATTCATTTTCTTATCAATCTGCACTTAATTCAAATCCTGACAATAATGTCGAAGATGGCGGTGCCTCACTACAAATTGACGTTGATTTTGATGGTTTTGCATTAACGTCAATCAGTGCTTATCGCAGTAATGATTCAGGATTTAAGAATGATGTTGATTACACGTCTTTAGATATTCTCACTGAAGGTGGTCACACAGAAATAGAAACCGTCACTCAAGAGTTGCGCTTAACTTCAACAGGCGAGCGAGACTTTGAATGGATGGTCGGTGCCTATCTGTTCCATGAAGAAGTGATTACTGGCGATACTTTATATTACGGTAATGATATTCGAAACTACTTTGATGTATTAACCGCTGCAGGCGGTGCCCCAGGGTTATTAGCAGGTGTTGAAGGAGTATATGGTCTTGAACCAGGAACATTTTTTTCAAACACCTCAGCCGTTAACTCAGAGTTTGAACAAAAAAATGATTCCTATTCTCTGTTCGCAAGCTTTGATTACCATATCACTGAACAGCTAACGGCTATTTTTGGTGTCAGTTATATTAATGACCAAAAAGACATCACCATAGAACAAACTAATACTGATGTATTTTCTGCAATTGATTTAGATAATGATCTTACCTTGTTTGGTGTGCCCATTGGTTCGATCCCCCAACTAGCTCCTGCAGTTCCAGTATTGAAAGGCTTACAATTTTTACCGCCAATGATGGAATTACCTAACGTGGTAGAAAACCATAAAACAGATGACAGCAAAACCACCTGGTCATTTCGCCTAGCCTACGAAATCAACAATAACGTCAATATATTTGCCACAGCTGCAACAGGCTTTAAAGCAACGTCATGGAATTTGTCCCGTTATAGTAGCCCTTTTGCATCAGATCAAGAGGCATTAGAAACTGCCGGTATTTCACAACCTAACCAAGCTTATGGCGGACGTTATGCCTCTCCTGAAGAAGCTACCGTTTACGAGCTTGGTATTAAAACACGTTTTGAAAATGGCGCTTTTAATGCCACATTTTTTGATCAAACTATTGAAGGATTTCAATCATCTATCTTTATCGGTACTGGATTTGTGCTAGCTAATGCAGGTAAGCAAAGTACTCAAGGGATTGAATTTGACTCCAAATATAATTTAAACAGTGATTGGTCAATCACCTTTGCTGGGACTTACCTTGACCCTGTTTATGATTCCTTTGTTGGCGCATCAGGTCTAGACGGGCCTGTGGATTTATCCGGTGAAAAACCAGCTGGTATCTCTGATTTAAGCCTGACAGCAGGACTTGCTTATAATTATGAAATCGGTGAGGACATATATGGCTACGCTAGAGTTGATTACTTATATGAAAGTGACACTAAATTAGCTGAAAACGTGCCTGATTCATTAACTCGCGAAGTTAATACCGTTAATGCCAGCACCGGATTAGCCTTTGGCAATGGTATCAATCTACAGCTTTGGGTACGTAATTTAACCAACGACGAATACTTATTGTCAGCATTCCCGCCTCCGATTCAAGCAGGTAGTTTTAATGGCTACCCAAATCAACCTCGTACTTTCGGTGCTAACATTTCCTATGAGTTTTAGTTAAGAGAAAGCCAATAGTGACAATGACTTACATTGTCGCTGTTGGCTTTAACCTTTAACGCAATTAATAACACTCTACATTTTTATACTAAGTAAAGAGTAAGCAAATGCCTATTGAAACGATTTTAAAACAACGCTATTCAGCACGTGCGTTTTTGAATAAGCCTGTACCACAAGAAACCTTAAAACACATTTTTGAAACGGTGCAATTATCCCCTTCCAATTGTAATGTTCAACCTTGGCAAGCCTGTGTGGTGTCGGGAAAAACAAAACACAAATTACAACATCAATTCATGGAATTATTAATGAGCGGCGCCAAGCCAAACCCAGACTTTAACTGGACGGCACAATACAGTGGCGTACACCGCGAGCGTCAGTTTGGATCAGCAAATGCGCTTTACACCGAATTAGGCATAGCCAGAGAAGATAAGAAAGCGCGTCAAATGGCAATGCTGCGTAACTGGCAATTCTTTGATGCTCCCCATGCGGTATTTTTTACCATGGATAAATATTTAGACATTATGGGTGCAGTAGATTTAGGTATTTACGCGCAAACACTTTCATTAGTTCTTGCTCAGCATGGCATATCAAATTGTATGCAAGGTGCCTTAGGTCAATTTCCTGATCCTGTGCGAGAAGCATTAAACCTACCTGAGGAACGCGGCATCTTATTTGGCATGTCTTTTGGCTTTGCTGATGACACTAATCCTGTAAATAAAACCAGAACAGACAGAGAGTTAATCGATAATGCAGTCAGTTTTTTCGAATAAATGCCTTTTTATATATGACATTAAAAGAGAATCAACATGCAGTTGGAGCATAAGTTTGCGTTAATAGATCAGACCAACATTCACTATGTTGAATCGAATATTGTATCAGGCACAGAAGCAAAGCCAACGATCATTTTCCTTCATGGTTTTCCTGAATATTGGGGCGTTTGGCGTAAGCAATTAAGTTATTTCGCTGAAAATTATCGGGTTATAGCGCCTGATTTACCTGGGTACAACTTAAGTGATAAACCTACTGAAGTTGATTTTTACTCTGTCCCCAATTTAATCGCTTTCTTTTCAAAGTTTATTAAACACATTAGCCCAAATAGCGCAGTGATTTTAGTTGCCCATGATTGGGGCGGCGCCATCGCTTGGCCCCTTGCAGCCTTTCATCCACAACTAATATGTAAACTGATTATTTTGAATGCCGCGCATCCAAGTACCTTCACCCGAGAAATGGTTAACAACCCACTACAACGCCAAAAGAGTACCTATATTCATGACTTAATTAGTCAAAATGCAGAGCATTTATTACAGCAAAATAACTATCAATACCTAGCTGAGAACATCATGGTAAGTGCTTATAAAAGTACATTTAGCAATAAAACCAAAGCTGAGTACCGTCAGGTTTGGAGTCAACAAGGCGGCATTAATGGCATGCTGCAATATTACCGTGCAATGCCGCAATTAGCGGCAAAAGAAAACACTAATCATTCTGCGCTAAAACAACAAAATAACTGCTCGTCAAAAAGTGAAGACTCGGGTCAATTGAGTCCAATTAAAGACATCGCGACAATAAAAATACCCAATATACGTATTAACCTTCCAACGCTTATTTTATGGGGTGAACGAGACCAAGCCTTTGTTAATGAGAATCTTACCGATATTAACCAATACGTTCCGGATTGCACCATAGTGCGTTTCAAAAATTGCAGTCACTGGTTACAACACGAAAGACCTGCAGAGATAAACCACGTCATGAATCATTTTATTAATACATAATCACAAAAATAAAGGCTTGTTATGACCCAATCACAAACGTTAACCCACAGTGCATTTGTTTTTGAAGTTTCAAAATCAAATTTAATCCAAACCCGAGTAGTACCACTTAATATTGAACAGCCTTTAGCTGAAAATGAATTACTGCTGAAAGTAGATAAATTTGCTCTTACAGCAAACAACATTAGCTACGGCGTCACCGGAGATGCTTTAGGTTATTGGCGATTTTTCCCAACGGCAAATAGCACTGAGCAAGCCCAATGGGGGCGACTCCCAGTAATGGGCTATGCAGATGTTATTGCTTCAAATTGCCAACATATTAAAGTGGGAGAAAGGCTTTGGGGATTTATGCCAATGGCGACTCATTTAACCGTTATTGCTGGCAATATCGCTACAACGGGATTTTCTGATATAAATCCATGCCGAGAAGGTCTTTCACCTGTTTATAGTCGCTTTGATCGGGTTAATACTAATCCTTATTATCAGATAAATAACGAAGAATTTGATATTTTACTTCGAGGTTTATTTACCACTTCATGGTTAGTTGATGACTTTATGTTTGATAATAATTACTTTGACGCAGCTCAATACCTCATCACCAGTGCATCAAGTAAAACCAGCATTGCCCTGGCCTTCTCAATTAAAGACAGAGGCGAACGCCCTGCTATTGGTATCACCTCTGAATCTAATCGTAAATTTGTTGAGTCATTAGCTTGTTATGATCAAGTTGTCAGCTACCAACAAATAGCGTCACTCGACAGCGGTGTCACATCAATTTTAGTTGATATGGCTGGCGGTCAATCAACACTTTCAGCAATACATTACCACTTTGCAGACTCACTGCGTTATTCGTGTCGAATAGGGGCAACTCATCACCAAGATATTGATATCTCGGATGGTTTTAACGTTGCTAGCTTGCCGGGCGCAAAACCAGAGTTCTTTTTTGCACCAAACCAGCTTAAAAAACGTGCTGCAGAATATGGTGCCACCGAAATGATGAACCAGATGAATTTAGCATTACTGCGTTACATTGAGTTTTGCCGTGTGAACATAACCATCAACACAACTCATAACGTTACTGAATTAGATGCCATTTACCAACAAGTATTAGCAGGTAAAGCCGATGCATCTGTGGGCCAAATTGTTTCTTGGTAATTAATAATATCAATTCATTTAAATTGGCCAGCAGCAAGGTCTGTTAAACCTGAGGTTCGTATGGAAAGTATTGAATTAGTCAAATTTGTAAACACAAAAGTGATTCCAATTTGTATATTTTTAATCATGATGGGAATGGGGCTTTCTCTTATTCCTAAAGATTTTAAGCGAGTGGTAAAGTACCCTAAAGCTGTATCTATCGGTTTGGTTAATCAACTCATACTTTTGCCGCTTATAGGGTTTGTATTGGCAAGTGTCATGCCTTTAGAACCAGAATATGCCGTAGGCGTCATGCTGTTAGTACTATGTCCAGGTGGTACGACTTCGAATATGTTTACCCATTTAGCCAAAGGAGATGTCGCGCTGTCAGTTTCGATGACAGCAATAGCCAGCATCATAACGGTATTTACCATTCCAGTGATACTTAACTTATCGCTTGAGCACTTTATGGGTAAAGGTACTGAGTTCTCATTACCGATTATTACCACCATGATAAGTTTAATGAAGCTGACAATATTGCCTATTGGCATCGGGATGTTAATAAAGCGATTTGCCCCCAAATTAGCTGACAGTACACAAGTTCATGTGTCTAAATTTGGTATTTTATTTTTAACCTTATTAATTATCTTTTTGACATACATTCAAAAAGACATTGTGGTTTCAGCCCTTATCGCTGCAGGGCCAGTTTCAATATTGCTCAATATTTCAACCATGGCGCTGGGCTACTATTCAAGTAAGTGGCTTGGTTTAAACCTTGCTCAGCGCACTTCAATTACCATCGAAGTAGGTTTACAAAATAGTACTTTATCCATGTTCATGGCGCTGACCTTATTGGCCAATTATAAAATGTCATTTACACCTGCTATTTATACGTTAACCATGCTATTTACTGCAGGTGTACTCGTCAGAATATTTAATTCAAAGTTTAATCGCGCCGATAAACCGAAAGTGCAGTTAGATATCGCGAAATGAAGCCCTTTAAAAAATTAACAACACGGAAGATACTCATATGATTACAGTTCACCATTTAGTTAAATCAAGATCTAAACGCGTTTTATGGTTACTTGAAGAGATGAAGTTACCCTATGAGTTAATCATACATCAGCGTGATCCAAACACTAACCTCGCACCGAAGGCGTTATATGCCATACACCCTCTGGGTAAATCCCCCATCATGGTTGATGATGACATAACCATATGTGAGTCTGGTGCCATTATGGAATATATCTTAAACCAAGATTATTCAACGCATTTAAGACCAGACACAAATAGCAGCCAATATTATCAATACCTTGAATGGTTACATTTTGCCGAAGGCTCACTGGCTTTACCCGTTATCACGACTTTATTATTGCAAATGGAACCCCGTGCCGGTAGTTACCCACTAGATGGTTATATTGCCAAAGAATTAGCAATCGACTTTGCTTATATTGACCAATATTTAGCAAGCCACAGTTACTTTGCAGGCAATGACTTTAGCGCCGCCGATATCATGATGACCATAATGTTAGAGATAGCCATGAGTTTAAAATTACTCAAGGGACAAGACAATATCAAAGCTTACCTCTGCAAAGTTCAACAAAGAGCGGCCTATCAATTAGTGTTAAAACACGGATAGGACTTTTTATTAGAGTAAATACTGTATAAAGTAATTAACAGCAACAATATTACAACCAACGATTGACAATAAAAACAGACAACTAAAACTAAAAAGGTAGCAAATGGAACTTATCAAGGTCGAAATCGACAACAATATACATGTAATTACGCTAAACAATGGCAAAGTTAATGCTATCTCGCCAGAGATAATTACAGAAATTAATGTCGCTTTAGATGCTGCTGAGCAGCAACAAGCCGTAGTTATTTTAACAGGCCAAGCCGGAATATTTTCAGGTGGCTTTGATCTTAAAACCATGAAGTCTAGTTCAGAGGCTGCAATAGCACTGGTAACCGCAGGCTCTAAGTTAGCCCGCAGAATGCTGGCGTTCCCGACCCCTATTATTGGGGCATGTAACGGACACGCGATTGCCAAAGGGGCATTTTTATTACTCAGTTGTGACTACCGTATTGGCTGTGCGGGTGATTTTAAAATTGGTTTAAATGAAGTCGCTATAGGCATGACAATGCACAATGCCGGTATTGAGCTTGCGCGAAATCGTATCCCACGTAATTATCTTACTCGTTCAGTTATAGTCGCTGAACTGTTTGCCCCACAAACAGCGGTTTCAGCAGGTTTTCTTGATCAAGTTGTTGAACCTGAGCACCTGATGGCAACTGCCTATGCAGTGGCTAAGCATATGCAATCTCTTGATATGAAATCACATCACGGCACCAAACTAAAAGAACGTCACGCAATCCTTGCCGCGTTAGATAGCGCGATAGAAATCGATGCCCAAAGCACGTTAATTTTATAAGGTTAATACTATGAATAACAATGAAAAGTTTAACAGTTTGACTGTAGAAGTTAACGCTAAAATTGCTCATATCAAGCTTAATCGTCCTGATGAATTTAATTCAATGAATATTGATTTTTGGGATGAATTCCCAAAAGTGATTCAACAGATAAATGATCAAGCTGCTGCTCGTGTCATTGTTATTTCATCAACAGGTAAACATTTCTGTGCAGGAATGGATCTAGCCGTTTTTACCCAAAGTAATAATGATAAGAATATTGAATTAGGCCGTAAACATGAGCAATTACGCCGCTTAGTATTAAGGCTACAAGAGTGCTTCAACGTATTAGAAAGTGCCAGAATGCCAGTATTAATGGCCGTTCAAGGTGGTTGTATTGGTGGCGCGGTTGATATGGTCAGCGCTGCTGATTGTCGTTATTGTACCAGTGATGCTTTTTTCAGTATTGAAGAAACTAAATTAGGCATGACCGCTGACTTAGGCACATTACAGCGTTTACCTAAATTAATCTCAATGGGTTTAGTTAAAGAATTAGCCTATACCGGTCGCAGAATGCCAGCCAATGAAGCCAAAGATGCAGGTCTGGTTAATCAGGTATTTGAAGATCAACAAAGCATGTTAACAGGCGTAATGGCAATAGCAGCTGAAATTGCTGCTCGCTCACCATTGGCGGTAGCAGGCTGTAAAGAGATGATAAATTATGGCCGCGATCATTCTGTAGCAGACAGCTTAAATTATATGGCGGCTTGGCAAAGTGGTATGTTCCAACCGCAAAATGACATGATGGAAACTTTTACTGCCAAAGCGCAAAAACGAGCACCAGAGTTTCAAGAGCTAACACCAATTGATAATTCAAAAATATTCTAACTCGCTGTAGGGCTATTGCTCGATTGAATTAACCAAACAGTGTTTAAATCGACAATAGCCTTTTTATAAAAGCTTTTATAACAAGATTTTATAAAAAGATTTTAAACCAAAAGTAATCAAACATGGTATGAAGTAACTATGACCAAGCCACTGATTAACCTCGTTCACGCCAATGGATTTCCTGCAGGAAGTTATAAAACATTTCTCGGTGAATTTAATGAAAAGTTCAGTACCATTGCTCATGATCAATATGGGCATAATCATAAATACCCTATACACACTAATTGGCAGCACTTGGTTACTGAGTTGCTTGATTATTTAAAACAGCAAGATGAAAAAGTGATATGTATTGGTCATTCATTTGGTGGCATTCTGTCATTTCTTGCAGCATGCCAACATCCAGAGTTGTTTCGTGGTGTAATCATGTTAGATCCGCCTGTGGTGACAGGTCCTTTCAGTCATGTGCTTAAAGTTGTTAAAAAGACTCGTCTTATTGATAAATGGTCTCCTGCAGGCCGGGCACAAAACCGTCAACGTCATTGGCCGCTAAACACTAACTTAGTTGGTTACTTCGCACAGAAAAATTTATTTAAAAACTTTGATCCAAGGTGTTTAAAAGATTACGTTGACCATGGTGTAACCCAGCGCAATAAACGCTTAGAATTAAGCTTTACCCCCGAAGTTGAAGCCGATATTTTCAGACATTTACCTTGTAACTTAGCCAGATATAAAAACCAACTTAAGGTCCCAGCTGCACTTATTTATGGCGAAAAAACTGACGTATTCCCGGTTAAGTATTTCACTCGCTTTGCAAACTTAAACAACATTGAAGTTTCCATGATACCCAATGGTGGTCATATGTTCCCCCTAGAGCAACCACAAAATACTGCCAATATGATTAAGGCCATAGTCAAAGACTGGTAACAACGCTAATGGTATTAATAATGTTATTACTTAATAGCAGCTAAATTAGTCAGCTATATTTATAAAGTAAAACTAACAATAGTCTTAGCTTCTGGCGGCCTATTTTTATTTACTACAAGGTGCGAAACTTTTTGCATATTTATCTTTAAAGTTAACTCCATAGTAATTTACTTAGTGACTGCAATGGTCATTCAGCCGTTTGAACGCCCTATTCGCTGTTAAGGTTTACAAGCATTGCCATACCTAGCCAAGAGAACCACACTATTTGGCTTAAGCCAAATATTTCAGTGAGGATTTCAGCAGGATAAATTGTAAGAACACCGACAGTTCCAATTAATAGTCCGAAATAGTGTAACCATTTCGGTAATTCAATCGCTTTTAACCCTGCAACACTCAATAATAGAACCCATAAGCCGCCGACAATTTCGTTGCCGCCTCCAAAAGCCTCAACGATTGTGTTTATAACCATTAAAAGGGTCATTGCTTGCTGTGGATTTTGGGCTGACAAATTGATAACAGCTGCTAATCCAACATTTGCAATCATGCCACTTGCGATGACAAGGCCAACCCAAATAATACCGAAGACTGTAGCCGTTTGTGACAAAAGAGGCGCTTTGGTTTTCATCCGTTGATGGATCGCTATAACTAATATGGCTAAAAAAAGCCCAAAAGCGACATACATAACAAAATTAACGATTGATAAAATTGATTGATGATGAATTAGATAACTGAGTTTTTGTGTATCACCTGCACTGACTGGGTAATCCCAACACGCACCAAAAAATATAAAAGCTGATATGTAAATAACAGCTTCAAAAAGTGCAGCAACGCCAGCTATTTTTTGTATGTTATTCACACCTAATCCTTATTCATAAAACCTTGTTGTTACAGCGGTTAGCTTCCGCTAGTGTTGTTGATTAACTTCACGGTCTGATATTCAAACGCTAGGCTAGTTTGTCTACCTTTAACGGTTAATGTATCACCTTTTTTTAACCTAAACCAAAGTGATTTAGGTACGCCGCATATACGGTCATTGCCGAATAATTGGTAACTTTTAATGTAAACAGCGCCAGTACAATATTGACTGCTATAGGCTGTACTCACATATTTAACAATGAACTCATGGTTAACATGCTCATATTTACCTAGCGTAGTCAGTAAAACATGACCATATCTTGCTGTGGCGATTGGACCACAAAGGTAAATTACAATAAACAGTAGGCTATAAATAAATGTTTTTTTTACACCTTGATGGTGAATTTTATTTTGCTGGTCGGGACGAATATCTAGCCGATATAGACTTAATAGGATAACCGCTAACACTGAATACAACAGATGGTTAGCGGCTAAGGTATGTTCATTAATGATAATGTCATTTAGAAAAACACTGACGACAATGGTGAATAAAAACAGCTCAATGGCTTTTTGAGTGATATTAATATCTTTTATAATCATAACTTTAAATACGGTTTTTGGGATACTTCACAAAAACCGCTTATTTCTTCCTTGAATTATTTTTAGCTTAATTTGTAGCTGTAGCTTGTCGATTTTATATCGCGAGTTAACTAAGTTCTTTGATTGCCCTACCAATACCATCAACAGTTAGAGGGTACATTTTGTTATCCATTAACTGCTGAATTATCGATATCGAGTGATGATAAGACCAATGCTGCTCTGGTTGTGGATTTAACCAGGTCACTTTATTGAAGTGGCCTAATAGCCGATTCATATAATCACTGCCAGGTTTGTCGTTCCAGTGTTCAACACTGCCACCGCGGGCGACAATTTCATAAGGCCCCATTGTCGCATCGCCGACAAATATGACTTTATAATCTGATCCGTATGTTCTGATGACTTCTTCAAGGTCAATGGTTTGTTGATAGCGTCTGCTGTTGTCTTGCCATACTTTGTCATATAAACAATTATGAAAATAGAAAAATTTTAATTGTTTGAATTCAGTATGGGCTGCAGAAAAAAGCTCTTCACAGGTTTGAATGTAATCATCCATTGAGCCGCCAACATCAAAAAACATCAGCACTTTTACCGCATTGTGACGCTCAGGCTCCATGTGTACATCTAACAAGCCACCATTTTGAGCAGTGGAGCGAATAGTGGTGTCTATATCTAACTTTTCACTGGCACCAGTTCGGGCAAATTTACGTAATTTTTTTAATGCTAACTTGATATTACGGGTACCTAGCTCTCGGTCTTGGTCGAAGTTTTTAAACTCACGTTTATCCCAGACTTTAACGGCGCTATTATTACGGTTACCCTCTTGCCCCACTCTTATGCCTTCAGGGTTATAGCCATAAGCGCCAAAAGGTGATGTGCCACCAGTGCCGACCCATTTATTACCACCAGCATGACGTTTTTTTTGTTCTTCAAGTCGCTCTTTTAGTGCCTTCATAAGCTGTTCGAGGCCGCCTAGCGCTTTGAGTTTTTGCTTTTCTTCGTCACTTAAATGCTTTTCAAATTCTTTACGTAGCCAATCTTCAGGCAAGATTTGATCGAACACATCAATGCTTTCTATGCCTTTAAAGTATTCCGCAAAAGCGTTGTCATATTTGTCGTAATAAATTTCGTCTTTTACCATCACGATTTTGGCTAAATTATAAAAATCTTCAACGCTTGCAAACACCACGCCTTTTTTTAATAAGGCAATAAGATCTAATAACTCACGCAAACTGCAAGGTACGTTATGTTTTTTCAACGTAAGAAAAAAATCAATAAACATGATTTCACTACCTTTCTTTAGCGATTAGCGATTTCTTCGACTCATAAAAGCCAGTTTTTCAAGTAGTGACACATCTTGTTCATTTTTAAGCAGCGCACCAAATAACGGAATAACGTCAGAATTTTTATCCAATAGGCTCGCTTGAGAAATATCATCTGATATTAATAGCTTGATCCAATCAATAAGTTCAGAGGTTGACGGCTTTTTCTTAATACCATTCACTTCTCGTAGGTCAAAAAATACTTCTAAGCTTTGCTTGAGTAGTTGTTGCTTCACATCAGGGTGATGCACATCGATGATTTTTTCCATTTCAACTTTGGTCGGGAATTTAATGTAATGGAAAAAGCAGCGTCTTAAAAAGGCATCTGGCAGTTCTTTTTCGTTGTTTGAGGTAATGATGATAATGGGTCTTTGTTTAGCTTTAATCACTTGCTGAGTTTCATAAACATGAAACTCCATCTTGTCTAACTCTTGCAGTAAATCGTTGGGAAATTCGATGTCAGCTTTATCAATTTCATCAATAAGTAAGATCGGTCTTTGCTCTTCTTCAAAAGCCTGCCATAACTTACCTTTAACGATATAGTTTGAAATATCATGCACACGTGCGTCACCTAACTGACTGTCTCTAAGGCGTGACACCGCATCGTATTCGTACAATCCTTGCTGCGCTTTAGTAGTCGACTTAATGTGCCACTGATACAACTTACAATTTAAAGATTTAGCTAACTCTTCCGCTAATTGTGTTTTACCGGTACCCGGCTCGCCTTTAATCAATAACGGTTTTTCTAACGCGATGGCGGCATTCACAGCCATAGTGAGATCGCTTGACGCAATATAGTTGTCAGTACTTTTAAACATGCTTTTACCTATTGGTGATAGTTATATTTTTAGTTTTAGTTCTAATGCTAGTTTTAATGTTAGTTAGTGTTTTATTTACCGTTTTTTTTCAGCCCAGGGAAAAAGATATTAGTTGTTTGTTGGTATGCCTTATATTCAGGGCGTTTTTGCACTGAATAGAAATCAGAAGGCACTGCGCCAGTATAAACAACTAAGGTGGTGTACATTATTTTGGAGGTAATCAGTAAACCTACACCTAATAATCCGCAAACAACCACTGTCTCTTGTTGGTATAAGGCTAGCCATGATGGAATAGCGGCAATGACTAATCCATTCCACACCATCCATTCAGCAAAATAATTTGGATGACGACTAAATCGCCATAAGCCCACATTACAAACCTGATTCTTAATCCCTGTCGATTTCATCGCTTTCAAAAAAGCTAACTTTTGTATATCGGCAATAGTTTCCATCGCAAATGCAGCCAGCCACACAATAATGCCGATAATTTCAAATATTGAAATTTGTGAGTCTGTATTGGCTGCAATAATAAATGCAGGTAAAGCCAAATAAGATGCATTGGCCAAACCTTGTATTATCGCCTCTATTTGCTGCGCTAACGCCACGTTAGTTGCCAGCGACGTTTTTGGTATTCATAACGTGGCAATTCTTTTTGCAGGTGACCTGATGTCCACAGTTTTAACGCCCCAAACCCCATTCGGCTACCAGCAAAAATATAAGCCATACTGACTAATGCGACACGGGTTGAATCGCCGTCACTGTAACACCAAGTCATAATACCAATGAGTGTGAGCCCCATGGCCAACCTATATCAACCTAGGACATTCGGCCTGTACGCCATGTAGGTATACATACCACCAAGGTGAACATGAGTAATTGCAGCAAACCATTAACAAGATCAATTGTCACCAAAGTATCACTAAATATTAAGAGTATCCAACCAGCAATAAAAACAAATAACGGTGTAAAGTATTTCATCTGTCATGTTTCCCCTACAGTTACGCAAGTTCAATAGCAACGGGTATACCATTAAGTACGGCATTACCCGTTAACGTGTCGACCTTACTTGCATCCGTTAAGTCATTCATACTGACACCCGCCTGTGTTGCTGCAATGGACATGCGTGTACCTTGTTGATTATGCCCCCAACCTTGAGGCATACACACCACGCCTTGGAGAATGTCATTGGTAATTGCGGCTTCTATGTGGATTTCACCCACCCGAGAACTCACCTTAAGCAATTGTCCTTGTTTAATACCGAGGGTTTGCGCATCTTGGGTATGGATTTCTAAGGTGCAGGGATTTTTACCTTTAACTAAACGCGCAGAGTTTTGCGTCCAGGTATTGTGACTTTTTACTAATCGGCGACCGATTAAATCAAATGGGTATATTTGATCTCTTGGCGCAGTGGTCATCAACGCATTTAAACGTGATAAGTCATCGAGGTATATTTGCGGCGCTAAATCTATTTTACCTGAAGCTGTTTTAATCCTTTGTTCAATACACGGCATGAGTGGGCCGATATCAATCCCATGTGGGTTATCAATAAGCTTTTGTAAACTCATACCCTCTTCGCCATAAGGCCCTTGGGTTAATTCCATATCTAAGATCATCTCTGGTGTATAAGGATCCATGGGGGTATTGGTCATACGTGATGATATTTCTTTTAAAATTTGCCAGTCACTACGCTGATTAGCATTTTTTTCAAACAATGGCGCTGAGTATTTAACCGTGTTCCTTACTGAAAAAGAGTTAAAGAAGATATCAAAATGCGAATTTTCAACGCCAGTGGTGCCGGGTAGAATAATATCGGCGTATTTTGTGGTTTCATTAAGGTAGATATCCACCGACACCATGTAATCCAACTCAGTAAATGCATCCGCTAATTGCTTGCCATTGGGCGCAGACAGTACCGGATTGCCCGCAATAGTAATCAAACTCTTTATTTGACCTTCACCTGGTGTTTGTATTTCTTCAGCCAAGGTGGAGACTGGGAATTCCCCGTTAAAAAATGGCAGCTTTCTAACCCGAGAGTGATATTGGCCAAATGATGATTTATGCCCTTTTACGTGGTTTCTTAGTAAATCATAAGCAGGCTGAGGAAACATAGCGCCACCAGCACGATCAAAATTACCTGTGATGATATTCAGTACATTGGTTAACCATTGGCATAAACCACCAAAGGTTTGTGTTGAGGCGCCCATACGGCTATAACAAACGGCTGAATCTGCGGCGGTCATATCAGCAGCTAGCTGGCGAATACTCTGTGCATCGATACCAACAAATTCAGCAACATCTTCAGGCGCATAGTCTTTTGCGACAGATTCAAGTGTCTCAACACCATCAGTCATGGCGGCTAAGTGACGTAAATTCACTTTGTTAGACGTAAATACACAATGGATCAGCGCAAATAGCAGTAAAGCGTCTTTTTCTGGGCGAATAAACAGATGCTGATCGGCAATTTTAGCGGTACGTGAACATTTAGGATCGACGACGACAACCTTACCACCTCTTTTTTGAATCGCCTTCATGCGCCCGATAACATTTGGCGCTGTCATCATGCTGCCGTTTGACACAACAGGGTTACCACCAATAATTAGCATAAAGTCGGTGCGATCAATGTCTGGTACTGGGATTAACATACCGGCACCAAACATGAAGTTAGATGCTACATGATGGGGTAATTGATCAGCCGAAGCTGAGCTAAAACGGTTTATGGTGCCCAAAGACTTTGAAAAGGGTTTTAGCAAAATGGCATTGCCAAGGCTGTGGGCATTAGGGTTGCCCAAATAAACTGCCAATGCGTTTTTGCCATGTTTATGTTGAATCGCTTTGAATTTCTCGGTTATTTCATCAAATGCCTCTTCCCATGAGATATCAACCCAACCTGATGTAGTACGTTTAATGGGGGTTTTTAAACGATCTTTGTCGTAATAAAAATCTTCTAACGCGGTGGCTTTAGGGCAATTGTAACCTTTACTAAAAGGATCGTTTTGATCGCCCTTTATCGATAAGATTTGTTTGTCTTGATATTTAATTTCCAAGCCACACATGGCTTCACAAATATTACAATTTCGGTAATGGGTTTTGACTTCATTCATGTTCATCCCTGACTTGGTTAATCTTACTTTTAAAATTTCCATAAAAAAGAGCAAAGCTTATTCACTTTACTCTTAATAGCAGTGTGGTTAAAAAAGGTCTTCAAACCACTTTTTAACCGAACCAATAACCACCATGGTTTTTAATTTAAATAACGCCATACTGTCGCCAGATTCAAGTGCTTCTTCGCCGCAGCGAGGATCTGAGCGTTGCAGCGCCCCCGTCATGCTGTGATCGATTGGAATGGGTTCACAACCATGATTTGATTCACAGATAAAGTCCCACTTATCGCGAGCAGGTAAATGACAAGTAAAACAATTGCCGCCAAAACGGTTATTGACATCAACAAAGCCGCGATTAACTATTTTTGAGCCGTCCTCACTGACTTCTAACTCAAAAAATTCCCAATCACCTGTGACAGGAGATGAACCCGCCTTGCCTTTTACCATCACTTCTGTTGGTACCAACTGTACTACTGAGCCTGGAGGATATTTTGCTCCCTCAGGGGCATTGGCTACTGCCAATGTTGCGTCAAGATCACCAAGTATGTTGTCCACATAAAAATGCCTTACTGGTGTCATATCGCGGATACAGCTAAAGCTGTTTTCATCAATATCAATAGCAGCTTTAGCTGCATCTAATTCAATACCCACCTCTGCTAAATCATTAGCTTGTAACGTTACTGAGCCTGCTAAAAATAGCATAATAGAAACTGACAGTTGGCTTATGGGCAGTTTTTTAAATTTCATATATTTGTTCCTGTATTTCTTGTTATTTTTCAGATGGGTCACACTAAGAAACTAAGCTTTGTCATTAATGAATATCTATAATGATTGCTAAATCATGGCAGCGGAAAACAGATCAGGTCATTATGCCCCTGATCTGCTATTAAAGTATTGAAATTTAGAACGTTAAATTCAAATGCAATCTTACTACTAGGTTATTGACTAAGAACGAAGCTCTTTTCTAAGTACTTTACCGACATTACTTTTAGGTAATTCATCTAAGAAGGTCACTTCTTTAGGGCGCTTATAATTAGTCAGTAATTCAGTGCAGTGCTCATATACCGCGGCTTCGTCTAAATCAGGATCTTTTCTAACCACAAACACTTTGACCATTTCTCCAGTTGCATCACTTGGCGCTGCAACAGCAGCGGCTTCTAATATGCCTTCATGGCTAACGAGTACTTCTTCAATTTCGTTAGGGAAAACGTTAAAGCCGGAGACAATAATCATGTCCTTTTTACGGTCAACAATGGTAAAAAAGCCATTTTCATCCATGGTGGCAATATCGCCGGTTGCTAACCAGCCATCGATAATGATTTCATCAGTAGCATCTTGGCGATTATGATAACCCTTCATCACTTGTGGGCCTTTAACCCACATTTCACCGGGATCACCATTGGCAACGTCTTCACCATCGGGGCCTACTAAGCGGATATCCGTTGACGAGGCTGGCACGCCAATGGAACCGTTATAACTTTGTTGGTTATATGGGCTCATGGTGACTAATGGGGCGCATTCTGTTAATCCATAACCTTCTAATAAGCGAGTCTTAGTTACTTTTTCCCACAGTTCTGCGACGGGCCGTTGGACTGACATACCGCCACCAAAGCCCATTTTAAGAGAACTAAAATCTAGTTTGTCAAAACCTGGGGTATGTAATAAGCCATTGAATAAGGTATTCACCCCTGTAATAGCAGTAAAAGGATATTTAGCTAACTCTTTAACAAAGCCGTCCATATCACGTGGATTGGTGATTAGAATATTTTTACCACCAAAAGGCATAAAGGCTAGGCAGTTCGATGTAAGTGCAAAGATATGATAAAGCGGCAAAGCCGTAATCATGATTTCTTTACCTATTTCATAAACATTCTTAGTTACAGCTTTAGATTGCTCTATATTTGCCACCATATTACGGTGGGTTAACATAGCCCCTTTTGATGGGCCTGTCGTGCCGCCGGTGTATTGTAAAAAAGCTAAATCAGCACCGACAATTTCAACTGGAGTAAAAGATAATTTACTGCCTAAAGCTAAGGCTTTATTAAATTTTATTGCTTGAGGTAAGTTATATTCTGGGACTTGTTTTTTTACATGTCTTAGCGCGGTATTAATTAAAGCACCTTTAATTGTTCCTAAGCGGTCACCTACAGCAGTGATAATCACTTGTTCTACAGCGGTCTTATCAATAACGGCTTGTAGTACATTGGCAAAGTTTTCGAGAATGAGAATAGCTTTGGCGCCAGAATCCTTGAGTTGATGCTCAAGTTCCCGAGGAGTATAAAGCGGGTTAACATTGACGACAGTAAGCCCAGCTATCAGCGCACCAAACAGGGCTATGGGATATTGCAATAAATTAGGGATCATAATTGCAAATTTATCACCTTTTACTAGCCCTAGCTCTTGTTGTAGATAGGCCGCAAAATCAGTAGCCTGTTGCTCAAGTTCTGCATAGCTAATAGCAACATCCATATTAACGAAGGCGGTGTTGTCTTTATATAACTTGGTATATTTAAAAAACAACTCAGCTAATGAACTGTATTTATCTGGATCAATCTCAAATTCAACCCCAGGTGGATAACTTTTTTCAAGCCAAATCTTTTCCATAATACTTGCCTCTTATTTATTATTGTTAAACCTTAAAGCACTTCAAACAAGCCCGCTGCACCTTGTCCGCCACCAATACACATACTTATGACTACGTATTTAACCCCACGACGCTTACCTTCAATTAATGCATGCATTACCATTCGAGTGCCACTCATACCATACGGGTGGCCGATAGAAATTGCACCACCATTAACGTTTAACCGATCTTCTGGAATATTTAAGTATTCTGCGCAATACAACACTTGAACAGCAAAAGCTTCGTTTATTTCCCACAAACCGATGTCATCCATGGTTAAGCCGTGACGCTCGAGTAATTTAGGAATGGCATAAATAGGACCAATACCCATTTCATCGGGTTCACAGCCTGTCACCACTGAACCGCGATAAACCCCTAATGGTTCAAGACCTCGCTCTTTGGCGAGTTCACGCTCCATAACAACCACTGCAGCAGCGCCATCTGATAACTGTGATGCGTTACCGCCAGTTATGGAGCCATTGTCTTTAACGACTTTTAAACCCGATAAACCCGCTAAATTGGTTGATGGACGATTGCCTTCATCTTTAGTTAAGGTTACCTGTTGCGGTGTAACCCCTCCTGTTTCTTTATCCATGACTAATTTAGTGCAAGTTACTGGCACTATCTCATCATCAAACTTTCCAGCCGCTTGCGCTGCTGCAGTACGTTGTTGTGATAATAAAGCGTAGTGGTCTTGTTGTTCTCTAGAAATGTTATAACGCTTTGCGACTACTTCAGCAGTATCAAGCATCGGCATATAAATGGCGGGGCGATAAGCTTTTACGTTTGGATCAACTACCCTGTAGCTATTTATTTTATCGTTTTGCACTAAACTCAGTGATTCACAGCCCCCTGCGACAACGATTTGCGAACCATCACAGACAATTTGGTTGGCCGCGATTGAAATCGACATTAAGCCTGAAGAACATTGACGATCAATTGTCATTCCGGGAACTGAAACGGGTAAATTAGCCGCCATGGCAACCTGACGGCCAAAATTCATTCCTTGATTGCCCTGAGTTAACACCACGCCAAAGATGCAGTCATCAATATCACTTGGCTCAATTCCAGCTCGTTCTATGGCGGCTGTGACCGTAGCAGCTGCTAAAGTCGGCGCAGAAAGATCGTTAAAAGCGCCCCGATAAGCTTTGCCTATCGGTGAACGTGCAGCTGAAACTATGACGGCTTCTCTCATAAATCCCCTCTCTTATTTTAATTATTTTAGTTTTTATATTGTTAGGTTCGGTATAAAGCAAACAAAACTGAGTCGCTAAATGTATTATGATTGTATGTAAAATTATTAGTTTAAGAATTAGTGCTGAGATTGCATAAACGCCATTGCTTTCATAACAAATTTCTCACCTTGCTTGGCGCCTGAAGTGAGTTCTGTTTGGCTTTCTTGCGCCGTTAACTCATCCCAATGAGCACGGACTTGTTCTGGGGTTTGTGAAGATTGAGGTAAAAAGCACCCGTCCGTTTCAAAGATGCTTGCGCTAGAATACCCGCCAGCTCCGGCACATAAAATGAATCGATTAGGCGCTTCATCATCACATAAGGTTAGCATCCCAGCAGTTACCGCCTCAGGTGCGAATGCTTTTACAATTTCTTCTGGCATTAAATCTTCCGTCATTCGTGTACCTGCAGTAGGCGCTAACGCATTAATTCGAATGTTATTTTTAGCGCCTTCAAGTACTAAGGTATTCATCAAACCTAACACCGCCATTTTCGCCGCGCCATAATTTGACTGGCCAAAGTTACCGTACATGCCACTTGAGGATGTGGTCATCACAATACGGCCATAATTTTGCTGTTTCATGATTTCCCAAACCGCTTTAGTGCAGTTCACTGATCCCATAACGTGGACATCCATCACTAACTTGAAGTCATCTAGGAGCATTTTAGAAAATGATTTATCGCGTAAGATACCAGCATTGTTGATAAGAATATCAACCCGCCCCCACTTCGCCATGGCCTGCTGCACCATGTCTTCCACTTCGTTAAAATTAGCCACATTTGCACCATGACTTATGGCTTCTCCGCCCATAGTCTCAATCAATCTAACCACTTCTTGAGAGGCTGCACTTGAAGCGCCGCTGCCATCTCGAGCACCGCCTAAATCGTTAACCACCACTTTAGCGCCTCTTTTAGCTAACTCTAATGCGTGAGAACGCCCTAAACCATTTCCAGCGCCAGTAACTATTGCCACTTTTCCGTCAAAACTCATCGTCATAATGATTTCCTAATTGTTATATTTCTTTCTTGTTATTGTGGTTCCAGAAAAGTCTTTATTTAACCATTTGTACTGAAATCCATTGAGCAACCAGCGCTGGTGTATCACAGCCTTCTATTTCTATTGTTACTTCGGTAGATAATCTAAATTGTCCTGGTTTTTTCTCTTCAATAGATAAGGTTTTTGCAAAAGCACGAACACGACTGTTAACCGTTACAGGTTGTAAAAATCGCACTTTATCGAAACCGGCATTTAAGCCCATATAAAAACCATCGATGATGACGCTGAAGTCTTCGGCAAAATGAGACAACATAGACAAAGATAAAAAACCGTGAGCAATGGTGCTGCCGAAGGGGGTCGATTTGGCTTTTTGTTCATCTACATGGATAAATTGATGATCGAGCGTGCAATCTGCAAATTGGTTTATTTGCTCTTGAGTAATGGTATGCCAATCAGTAGCCTCAGCTTGAAAGCCGATATACTTTCCAATGTCTTCTCTATTAATTACTGTTGGCATTATGTTGTCATTCCCTTGTCACATTTAATTAATGAATAAAAATTAAGCATTAACTCATGCTAATGTGAGCAACAAGATTAAACAAATGAATAGTTTTGATACCTTCACATTCCCGTAGCGAATAGTAGATGTGGAAGTTAAAAAGATAAATTGAATGAAAATTTACCCTGATAATAAAAAAGCATGACTGATAAAATCAATCATGCTTTTGAGGGGGTTATAAATTAATTTATAAGTTAAGCTTCAAAATCACCAGATACACAATACAACCTTTAAAACCAATCAGGTTGCATATCAAAACTTGTACTGTCAGAGGTTAACAAAATGGTTGACCAGTGCTCAATTTTCGGTAGTTCAAATCGATAAAAATATTGCTGAGCCTGCAGCTTACCTTGATAAAAGTTTTCATCTGCTTGATGCGGCTTTTTACTGAGTGCTTCTGTGGCTACTATCGCTTGTTTTAACCATAGCCATGCAATAATAATGTGGCCAAACAATTCCAGATATTTAACTGAATTTGCTAATGCTAAGTCTATATTTTCAGTCGACATTGCCGTTAATACTGAGTCAGTAGTAACTTTTAATAACCTTACTGCATCACTTAACCGACTCGAAAACACTTTTAAATTTGGGTGTTTTTTTGCTACAGCAATGGTTTTAGTTATTTCGTCCAATGTTGCTATATAACCCTGCATCTTGTTCATAGGCACTTTGCGGGTCATTAAATCTAATGATTGAATGCCTGTTGTGCCTTCGTGTATCGGATTAAGACGGTTATCACGATAGAACATTTCCACAGGATGCTCATTAATATAACCATGGCCTCCCATTACCTGAATCGCATAGGAGTTGGCTTTAGGCCCATATTCAGATGGCCAGGTTTTAATGATGGGGGTTAAAAAGTCTAATAGCGTGTGAGCATATTGTCGTTGCTCTATGGTTGGCGCTGTTTTCTCGTCATCACTTAATTGGGTGCCGTATAACACTAATGATAAAGCACCTTCTGCAATGGCCTTTTGCGCTAATAGCATACGTTTTACATCTGCATGCTCAATAATATTGACCATAGGGGATAACGGGTCTTTACAAGAAGGTAAACGACCTTGTGGACGGTTTTTGGCATAATCAACTGAGTACTGATAACCGGCGACAGCAAGTACAGCGCCACTCATGCCGACCATGATGCGGGCTTCATTCATCATGTGAAACATGTATTTCAAACCGCAATGTTCTTCACCCACCAAGTAACCTATTGAACCATTTTTTTCACCAAAATTCAGCGCCGTTGAGGTTTGCGCCCGGCCGCCCATTTTATGAAATAATCCTGCCAATGCCACTTCATTATCGTTACCGATTGTGCCGTCTTCATTTAATAAAAATTTAGGGACGACAAAAAGTGAAATACCTTTTACCCCTTGCGGTGCGCCACGGAGACGGGCAAGCACCAAATGGACGATATTTTCACTGAGATCGTGATCACCGCCCGAAATAAATATTTTATTACCCGTTATGCGATAACTGCCATCTTCAGCTTTAATCGCTTTGGTAGTTAAATCCCCTAAACCAGAGCCACTTCCCGGTTCAGTCATCGCCATGGTACCCATGAAGCGACCTTCACGCATTGGTTTAACCCAGGTTTCAATCAGTTCATCACTGCCGTGGGCTTCAAGTAAATTGGCGTTTGCCGTTGTTAGCATGTTGTAACCCATACCTACGCCCCCAGCCACACTAAGATAAGCGCCAGCTGCACTGGCGACAATTGGCGGCAGTTGCATTCCACCGACATCGTAATCTGCGGTGGCTGCAGCAATACCTGATTCATTGACGGCATCAATAGCAGGTTTTAATTCAGGTATGAGATGCACTTTAGTGCCATCAAATGTCGGTTGATGTGTATCTAACTTTTGGCGAATGGGAAGAAAATGCTTCTCTGCAATGGCTTTAGCGGTATTAACGACTTCATTAAATGTTTGTCGATCATGATCTTGGTAACGCTCACGAGTAATCAAAGCCTCACTATCAAACAGTTCATAAAGCATAAATTCAAGATCGCGTTGATTCATTAAACGAGCTGGCATAATTTGTTCTCTTTATTGGTCAAAAACTCGCTGTAAATCCTGTAAAACAGTGATTCCCTAAGCGTGACTAACTCACTCTGGCTAAAAGTTACCTTTTAAAGGGCTGATACTCCGCCATCTACTGCGATACATTGGCCTGTCATATAGGTATTTGCTGGCGATAGCATCATCAACATCACCGCGACTATTTCTTTGGGCTCACCAAGGCGTTTCATAGGTGCGCCGCGGCTCATTTTTTGTTGCTGCTCAGCATCTGCAAAATTGGTGACCATAGGGGTTAGCGTAAAGAATGGACAAATTGCATTAACCCGTATATTGGCGCGGCCATATTCAACCGCAGCGGTTTTGGTTAAGCCAATAACCGCATGTTTTGCCATTGAATAAGCACTGCCTAATGCCGCGCCGCCAATACCCGCCATAGAACTGACATTAAGAATGACCCCTTCTCCTTGGGTCAGCATTTGTTGTATTTGATGACGCATGCCAAATTGCACACCTTTAACGTTTACCGCAAATTGGCTATCCATAATAGATTCATCTATCTGATGAAACGGCATAAACTCATGGGCAACCCCGGCGTTATTGACTCCAATATCTACACGACCAAATACCTCCATGGCAGTGTCTACCATTAATTTACACTGGTCATTTTTTGAAACATCGCATTTCATGGCTAGAATTTCTGCGCCTGTTGCCGCAATATCATCTGCCACTTTACGAACACCTGCTTCATTGATATCGCTGATCACTAGTTTAGCGCCGCGATTTGCTAGTTCTTGGGCAAGTAGTTGTCCAAAACCTTGTGCCGCCCCGGTTATGATGGCGACTCTACCGCTAAAATCTAATAATGGATCCATGAGATAACTCCTGTAATTCGTGGTTTATTTGGTTATAGCAGTGAAAGCTGCAAGTTATTTTTGGGCGATTACTTGTAGGGCCATTTTTGCTAACGGTTCGACAAATGCGCCGACTTTATTAGCATTTTCGTTTGATGCATTGCCTTGGGATGCGCGTTTAGCAACGCCTTGAGCAATAGCGGCTAACCTGAAGAAACTAAATGCGAGATAAAACACCCAATTTTCAATGCGCTCGATACCCATTCTTTGGCAATATCGGGCTACATATTCCTCTTCGGTAGGGATACCTAAACTAGTACGATCAACACCTTTCAATCCGTCGATGCTACCCATACCTGCAGGCATTCTTAGTTGCATACATTGATAAGCTAAATCAGCATACGGGTGGCCTAACGTTGATAATTCCCAATCCAGCAGTGCAATGACCTTGGCTGAGTCTTTGGCAAACATCATATTGTCTAGGCGAAAATCGCCATGGACTAGACAGCTTCGACCGTCATCATTAGGTAAATTCGCTTCTAGCCATTGGCTTAGATCATTCATCGCTTTAATGGGGGTAATTTCAGTCTGGCGGTATTGAGAAGTCCAACGGGCTAATTGACGCTCAAAATAGTTACCTGCTTTACCATAATCACTTAACCCTACCTGCTCGACATCAACACTATGCAGCGCTACCAATACTTTGTTCATTTCATCATACATTGCTGTACGTTGCTCATTCGTGGCTATGTCAGATAAAGATGCACTCCAATACACAGTGCCATCACAATACTCCATCACATAGAACATCGAGCCGATGATGTTTGGGTCCTCACATAAGTGATATACCTTTGCGACTGGCACCTTAGTATCTTGCAATGCTTTGATCACTTTATATTCGCGATCCACAGCATGGGCTGACTTTAGCAACTTGCCAGGTGGTTGCCTGCGCAGCACATAGTTACCTGTTGCCGCTTGCAATTTAAACGTCGGGTTAGACTGGCCACCGGCAAACTTTTCAAGCGTAATGGGACCCTTAAAACCCGCAATATGGCGCTCTAGATACTGAGTTAATTGTTTAAGGTCTATTAAATTATCGTCTAACATTGGCAATTCTCTTTTAGACCACTTAGGGTCAATAGTTAACTTAATTTAGTGTCGCGAATCAAAACCACTTCACCCTTTTGATTACAGTCAGGTGATGCCAGATGTTAATTCGCTACCTTCTTAACTAAGTCACGTCCCAGTTGCATCATATGCACCTGATCGGGTCCATCAGCTAAACGTAAGGTTCGTTGCCCAGCCCAAGCATGAGCTAAAAATGTATCTTGGCTAACACCCACAGCCCCATGGCATTGGATTGCACGGTCGATGACATCAAGGGACATATTCGGGGCAACAATTTTAATCATGGCGATTAAATCTTTAGCGGCTTTATTGCCTTCGGTGTCCATTTTTTGGGCTGCTTTTAACGTCATCAATCGCGCTTGTTCAATCTGACAGGCTGACTTTGCAATATCTTCACGTACCGATTGTTGTTTTATCATCGGCTGACCAAACACAATACGTTCACTGACACGTTTACACATTAAATCTAAAGCCCGCTGGGCGATGCCAACTGAGCGCATGCAATGATGTATCCGCCCAGGGCCTAAGCGACCTTGAGCGATTTCAAAACCTTTGCCCTCACCAACAATAATGTTTGCAACAGGTACACGGACATTGTCAAACATGACTTCAGCGTGGCCTTCTGGCGAGTCATCAAAACCAAATACCTTCATCGGCCTGACTAAAGTCACACCAGGGGTATCCATTGGTACCAGCACCTGTGACTGCTGTACGTAGCGATTGCTATTTGTTGGATCCGTTTTACCCATCACAATCATAATTTCACATTGCTTGCGGCATGCGCCACTGATATAGAATTTACGGCCATTAATGACATATTCATTACCGTCACGTTCTATACGTAATTCAATATTGGTCGCATCACTTGAAGCGACTTCTGGCTCTGTCATCGCAAAAGCTGAACGAATTTTGCCTTCCAGTAATGGTTCTAACCATTGTTTCTTTTGGGCTTCGTTACCGTAACGAGCTAATACTTCCATATTGCCAGTGTCAGGTGCAGCGCAGTTAAATACTTCAGGCGCCCACATCACGCGGCCCATTAGTTCTGCTAGCGGTGCGTATTCTAAATTGGTTAATCCAGCACTGTATTCTCCATAGGTCACAGGTAAAAATAAGTTCCACAGCCCTTGTGCTTTAGCTTTTGCTTTTAATTCTTCCATTAATGGAGGCGTTGACCATGGTTCAAGTTCAACTTGTTGATGCATCGCCTCTTCATTAGGAAAAATATGTAAATCCATAAACTGACTGATACGCTCAATCAGGTGCTGCACTTTGTCACTGTATTCAAAATTCATAATATGTCCTTATAATGTTGACAGCATTGATATATTTGGCTCGACTAACTCAGCGACATCAAAGATTTTTTATTAAACGATTTAATATCATTTATCGCATTGGTCTTTATTTTGTTAACCCATTGCGGGTCTACTAACAAGGCGCGGCCAATTGCGACGAGATCAAATTCGTCATTATTTAAACGCACTAACAGTTCATCAATTCCAGTTGGATTGGAGGTACCCGACAAGTCAGCATTACCTTCGCCAATAAAGTCTGCATCTAAACCAACATTACCCACTGTAATTACGGGTTTATGAGTCAGTTTTTTAGTCCAGCCCGCTAAATTAAGATCTGAACCTGCAAATTCAGCAACCCAGAAACGGCGGGTACTGGCGTGGAATATATCGACACCGGCATTGCTGAGTAAACATAAGAAAGTTTCTAATTCCTCAGGGGTTTGGCAAAGCTTGGCGCTATAATCTTGTTGTTTCCACTGAGAAAATCGGAAAATAATTGTAAAGTCTGCACCTACAGCTGCACGTATGGCTTTGACAATCTCAACACCGAAACGAGTGCGATTTTCAAGTGAGCCACCATATTTATCATGGCGTTGGTTGGTGCCTTCCCAGAAAAACTGATCAACTAAGTAACCATGTGCCCCATGCACTTCGATAGCATCAAATCCAATATTTTTCGCATCCAATGCTGCTTGGGCAAATGAAGCAACAACGTCATCAATATCGGCCTGAGTCATAGCGACACCATTTTCTGCGCCAGGTTTGTATAAACCAGACGGACTATGGGCAGGCGCTTCTTTATCTGGACCTATGCCTAATTTTCTGACAGACCCCACATGCCAAAGCTGAGGGGCAATTTTTCCGCCAGCGGCGTGTACTTCATCTACCACATGCTTCCAGCCTGCAAGGGCCTTCTCTCCATAAATCGCGGGCACGTTTTCATAACCGTTAGCCGCTTTATGGGAAATAAAGGTACCTTCGGTAATAATTAAACCTACATCACCTTCTGCGCGGCGACGATAGTAAGCCGCAACATCTGCAGTAGGCATATAGTTTGGCGAAAAGGCACGTGTCATTGGTGCCATCACGGTTTTATTTTTTAATGACAAACTTTTGCTGCTGAAAGATTCAAATAGTTTATCGATACTATTATTGGTGTTATTCGGAGTGCTGTTGTTAGAAATAGTGCTGTTGCTTGAAATAGTGCTGTTTTGACTGCTCATAATTTTTTTCCTAACACGGGTTTTTATTGGTTATTGTTTTTAGTTATTTGATGCGAATTGACTGCTATTAATAACGGCTTTTGCCAAAATCTCGTTAATTAACCGATTAAATAGCCACCATCCACATTAATCGCGGTGCCTGTGGTATAGCTAGAAGCGTTAGAGACGAGATACAATACTGTGCCGGCCATTTCGTCTGGCTGCGCCACACGTTTCATTGGCACGTGATGCATCATTTGTTTGAGGATTTTAGGGTTGTCGACTAATGCCGAGGCAAATTTAGTATCTGTGCCGCCAGGTAGTAACGCATTAACTCGAATATTAAACTGAGCACATTCTTTGGCAAAAGCGTGCGTCATTGAAATTACCGCAGCTTTGGTTATCGAATATATACCTTGATAATCACCCGGGATAACGCCATTAACGGATGCCACATTGACAATAGATCCACCGCCACTTTGCTTCATCAATTTAGCGCCTTGGGTAGACATAAAGAAATAGCCACGAATGTTAACGTCGACAGTTTTTTGAAAGGCACTTAAATCAGTATCCATAATGTGGCCGAAATATGGATTAGCGGCGGCATTGTTCACTAAAATATCTAACTTGCCATGCTTTTGTGTAATAGCGGCAAACAGCGAGTCTATTTGTTCCATCTCACCAATATGACATGCAATTGCCTCTGCACTGCCGCCAGCGATAACAATGTCATCGACCACTTTATTACACGCATCAAGTTTTCGACTTGAAACGATAACATGCGCGCCGTACTGGCCTAAAAGTTTCGCAATACTTTTACCAATACCACGACTCGCGCCAGTGACTAATGCTACTTTCCCTGTTAAATCAAATAAGTTGATCTCTGCCATGCTTAATCCCTATCTATTTTTAAGTTGTTTTATGCGGCGTTATCTAAAGGTTACCCAGTCTTCTCCTGCTTGCTCTAAATGACTATAATTATTTAAATAATCGATACTTAGCATCTGTTCTGAAAATAATAATTTAGTAACACTGGTGTTTCTAACCTGCTGATTTATCATCAATAATTCTTTATTGGTTAATTTAAGGATATGTTGAATGATGACTGAAATTGTTCCGCCGGAAGTAAATACCAATATATCTTTTGATTTTTTTGCATTGTCATCATTAGCACTAAGCTGGCGTTTAGTGGCCAACTCTTGATCTATTATATTTTGTAGCGCACGGATGCAGCGTAACTTGAACTGCGGCCAGCTTTCTTTATATTCGTCATGTTTATCACTGAACATCCAGCGTTCTAACGCCAGTGCAAATTCTTTTTGAAAGGTTTTATTGGGGTGCTGCAATTTATTGATATCTTCACTCATCTTGGGGAAGTTTTGCCATTGAGGGTGGTGTTTTTTTAAAATATCAACATGGTCAAATTCATTAAAGCCCGAGTGAATAATCATCGGTACTGTGCTGGTTTGATAACCTTTATTAAATCCAGATAATGTTTGCCCATGGCGTAACAGATCGCCACAATAAAACTTACTTGGCTGGGCTCTTGCGCGCCAATATTCACCAAGAAGCTGTGCTTGTTGTTCACCTTTTTTTGACAGCTGATCGTAATCAGCACTTCCAAAAGAAGCTTGCCCATGTCTTATCAAATATATTGCAGCCATATAAATACTCAGTGTGATATTGGGTTTTAAGCAGCGAAACAAAAAACGTTTATTGATGCTTCAATTTGTTTATAGCTTTTAATTACCACCTGCACGTTTATTGACTAACAACTGCTGGTGGTTTAGTTACCTTTGTAATCAGGCTGTTTAAAATCGACTTGACTATGCTAAGGTTGCAACCTAGATTAAACAAATGAATAGTTCTTATACCCTACTATTTATATTTTAAATAGTTAGGCTGATAAATTTTAACCAGCGTAGGTTGAATTTTTTTGATTAAAGTTAGCAGTGTAGATTTTTAGCAAGGATGCAATGGTGTCAGCATGAAAATAGATTTAAATTTGTTTGTGGTTTTTGATGCAATTTATTGTGAGGGAAATATTACAAAAGCGGCTTCTGTACTAAATTTGTCTCAACCCGCAGTCAGTCATTCCTTAGGTAAGTTGCGTGCTCACTTTGATGATGCTTTATTTGTGCGACAAGGTAATGAAATGAGACCGACGCCGGTGGCAAAGAATGTTATTGCGGATGTGCGTGAAGCCTTACATCAGCTACAGGTTTGTTTGGTGCAATCAAGGCAGTTTGAGCCGTCAACCTCCCGTGAAAATTTTTCACTGTCATTGCATGGTTCATTAGAACCCTACTATTTACCGCCACTACAGCAAAGTTTATCTAAAGAGTCTCCGACGATAAATCTACGCAGTAATAAACGAGTAAGGCGTAGTGATTTAGAAAATAAATTAGCCAGTGGCGATATCGATTTAGCCATTGATGCACTTATTCCTGTTAGCAATAATATTTTGCATACCCAACTAGAACTAGATCAAGTGGTGGTGGTGGCACGCAAGGAGCACCCAACTATTAATAGCAGCTTAGATTTGGATACTTATTTACATCTTCAACATGTTTTAGTGTCTTCGCGCTCAACAGGGCCAGGACTTGAAGATTTTGAATTATCACGCTTAGGCTTACATCGTAAAATATCATTACGCTGCCAACATCCTTTTTCGGCATGCCGTATTATCACCAATAACGATATGTTGCTCACATTGCCTAGAAGAGCAGCTGAGATGTACAGTGAATTGTTTGATATCAACATTTATCCGATGCCTGTTGAATTGCCGGGCATTGACGTGCATTTATATTGGCATGTGAATGTCGATAAAGAACCCGCTAATAAGTGGCTTCGTAATAAAATGATTATGGCGGCATCAAATAACTAAACTAACAATTAATTGGCCCGTTAAAAGCTTGTCAGTAACTGAACCTAGACTTAATCAATAATATTGGCTTTGATTTGAAAGTTTGATGCAAGCTGTAGTTAAGCACTGTTAACGTTTTGAGGTACCAACTCGTCATCTACTAATGAAGTTTGACATTCACTATGTCGGTAGTACTAACTTGGTTTAAAGAAGGTGATTTTAGTTTTCATAATGCTTAAATCACCCTAACTCAGAAAACATTTCTATTAAGTTGTTAGGGTTATCGGCAGGATGCTGGCAGTGTATCCGTTCTTTACAACTGAGCAGACATAATTGCCATAACTGTTGCTTTGTTTGAGTGTCTAAACTTCTAAAGTCAGCAACGCACAATTGGCCTGATTGAATTAACTTAGCAAGTTTATCGATGGATATTGAAATGTTTAATTGGGACATACTATTTTCTCAATTGATTTTTTGGCTATTATAACTAATTGAGAATGATTATCAATAAGATTCAGTCTTTATCTTTGACTATTTATTGTCAGCTAAAAAATCAAACCATGTTGATTGCGGCTTTCCGTCAATTGAATAGTTAACTAGCGCGCGCCAAACCATATAATTACTACTACAGGAACCGTAAATAGCACTACCTTTATAGTGGTTAGGATTACTGTTTTTTTCTGCAGTAAGATTTACCGGTATTACCCCCATAAACATGTCTCTTCCTTCGATTCGCATTTTTACATCAGTGACAGGGACGGAAAAGTGTAAATCAATACTCAAAGGTTTTTCACTTGGTGTGAAAACGGGGTTAATCATCAGCATAATGTCGACACTGTTAACATTTAACTTACATACCCCTTGTTGAAATTGGCACAAACTGCTGTCTATTACAGCAGATGTTACTGTTTTAGTGTTTGATTGAGGATTACATCCACCTAAAAACACTATAAAAAAAGAGCCAACAATCCATTTTGTTAAAAACTGCACAACTTTTAACCTCTCGATTCATATTGATAACATTATCTTTAGGAAATTGATCTAGATCAAGTTTACACCTAGCTCACATATATCTTTTTTGACTTAGCTCAAGTATCATTACATTGCCTCGTGATAGTTATAAAAAACATGAGGTAACACCTTGACAATAATTAAAAAAGCAACTCTAAAACAGATACTTTTTTAACCACCTGTCACCCTAAACAGGTAAAGATCTTTCTTTACTAATTTTAAAGTAAAAGTAATAAGCCGTGGAAGCATTATGATGAACCATTCCCAGCCTACAGGCGCTGATTACAATTACACCGTTGTTCGCCAATTTGCATTAACCACAGTATTGTGGGGAATCGTTGGTATGGCAGTTGGTGTATTGATTGCGGCCCAGTTAATCTGGCCACAACTAAACTTTGAAACTCCATGGTTAACGTATAGTCGTTTACGACCTTTACATACGAATGCCGTGATTTTCGCGTTTGGTACTTCAGCTCTTTTCGCAACATCCTACTATATCGTACAACGCACTTGTCAAACCAAACTGTTTGCACCTAAATTAGCTGCTTTCACGTTTTGGGGATGGCAAGCCATTATCCTCTCTGCTGCAATTACATTACCAATGGGTTTCACCTCTGGTAAAGAATATGCAGAACTTGAGTGGCCAATTGATATCGCCATTACCATTGTCTGGGTGAGTTATGCAATTGTGTTCTTTGGTACCATTATCAAACGAACAACATCGCATATTTACGTTGCAAACTGGTTCTTCGGTGCTTTCATCATTACGGTTGCAGTATTGCACATTGTTAACTCAATGGCGGTACCAGTAAGCTTATTCAAATCCTATTCAATGTATTCTGGCGCAGTAGATGCCATGGTGCAGTGGTGGTATGGCCATAACGCTGTTGGTTTCTTATTAACAGCAGGTTTCTTAGGTATGATGTACTATTTTGTACCTAAGCAAGCTGGTCGTCCGGTATATTCTTACCGTTTATCAATTGTTCACTTTTGGGCATTGATTGCGTTATATATCTGGGCAGGTCCGCATCATCTTCATTACACTGCTTTACCTGATTGGACACAAACATTGGGTATGGTGATGTCGCTAATTTTATTCGCACCTTCTTGGGGCGGTATGATTAACGGTATTATGACACTGTCTGGTGCTTGGCATAAACTGCGTACAGATCCAGTATTACGTTTCTTAGTTGTTTCATTATCTTTCTATGGTATGTCTACCTTCGAAGGACCAATGATGGCAATTAAAACCGTAAACGCACTGTCTCATTACACTGACTGGACTGTTGGTCACGTTCACTCTGGTGCGCTTGGTTGGGTTGCGATGGTTTCAATTGGTTCTTTATACCATTTAATTCCTGTGCTATTTGGCCATGGCCGTATGTACAGTACTAGCCTAGTTAACGTCCATTTCTGGTTAGCGACAATTGGTACAGTTTTATACATAGTATCAATGTGGATCTCTGGTGTGATGCAAGGTCTAATGTGGCGCGCAGTTAACTCTGACGGTACTTTGACTTATAGCTTTGTTGAAAGCTTAGAAGCATCTTATCCGTTCTACTTTGTTCGCTTTATTGGTGGTGTGTTCTTCTTAACGGGTATGTTTATCATGGCGTATAACGTGTTGCGTACCGTTAATGCCCCTAAAGACACCCTTCCAGCATTAGCTGAAGCCAAAGCATAAGGAGCAGAACGATGAAATTTAATCATGAAATAATCGAAAAAAACATCGGCCTGCTTGGTATTTTTACTGTAATCGCAATTAGTTTCGGTGGTCTAGTACAGATCACCCCTTTGCTTTTCCAAAAAGATACTACTGAACCAGTTGAAGGTTTAAAGCCGTACAATGCTTTGCAGATTGAAGGTCGTGATATTTATGTCCGTGAAGGTTGTTACAACTGTCACAGCCAAATGATCCGTCCTTTACGTGCCGAAACTGAACGTTACGGTCACTACTCTGTTGCTGGCGAATCAGTTTGGGACCACCCATTTCAGTGGGGGTCTAAACGTACTGGTCCTGACTTAGCCCGTGTTGGCGGTCGTTACAGTGATAAATGGCATGAAGTGCATTTAATCGACCCACGTAGTGTAGTGCCTCAATCTAATATGCCTGCTTACCCTTGGTTAGCAGATACCAAATTAGATGGAAAACTAACGGGCAATAAAATGCAAATCTTAAGTAATTTCCACCCGGATCATAATTTGTATACCGCGGAAGAAATTGCAGGTGCTGAAGCTGCTGTTAAAGGCAAAACTGAACTTGAAGCGTTAATTGCTTATCTTCAGTCTTTAGGTCATGCACTGAAATAAGGAGGCAGTTATGGATTATGGAACATTACAAGGCATTCTAACCATTATTGTTATGGTGGTATTTGCCGGTATTTTCTATTGGGCTTATAGCTCAAAAAGCAAAGCCAAATTTGATGAAGCTGCTAATCTGATTTTTTCTGAAGAAGAAATCGCGACACGCGCTAATAATTCAGGAGATAATAAGTAATGAGTATCTTTTGGAACGTTTGGATTATTTTTCCAACATTATTAGTTATCGCCGGTTGTTTTTTCCTGCTTAGAGCTTGCTCTAAGAACAACACAGGAATTGATGAAGGGGAATCAATGGGTCATAGCTTTGACGGCATTGAAGAACTCAATAACCCACTACCAAAGTGGTGGTCTTATATGTTCTACATCAGTATCGTGTTTGGTTTGATTTATCTAGCACTTTACCCCGGTCTTGGCAGCTATCAAGGGCTATTTGGTTGGACAAGTTCGAACCAAAGTGTTCGTTCAATCGAAGAGTCTAAAGCAGCGGTTGAGTTAGCTACTGCAGAGCAACGCCTTTCTCAGTACGATCGTGAAGTCGCAAGTGCTGACAAGCAATACGGCCCTATCTTTGCTGCTTATTTAGCTACGCCAATTGAAGAGCTAGTTAAAGACGAAGAGGCACTTAAAGTTGGTGGGCGTTTATTCCTACAAAACTGTGCTCAATGTCATGGTTCGGATGCTCGCGGTAGTGTTGGCTTCCCAGATTTAACCGATGGTAATTGGTTATATGGTGGCGATCCTGCAACTATTAAGACAACGCTGATGAATGGTCGTAACGGCATGATGCCTCCTAAAGGCGGATTACCCATCGAAGATAGTGAAATTCGTGGCTTAGCTGAATACGTGTTTAAACTATCAGGACGTGATCATGACGCTACGTTAGCAGCTCAAGGTCAAGGTTCATTCATGAAAGGCTGTTTTGCTTGTCATGGTATGGATGGCACTGGTAATAAGTTTATGGGCGCACCTAATTTAACTGATGATGCTTGGTTATATGGCGGAAGCCGTTTACAAGTTATGCAATCAATTGCAAATGGTCGTTCAGGTGTTATGCCAGCGTGGAAAGATATCCTAGGTGAAGAAAAAGTTCATGTAGTATCTGCATACGTTTATAGCTTATCAAACAAATAGTTACAGCTTGATAACAAAAAAGGCCTCGTTTAAACGAGGCCTTTTTTTTAAGTGATTATTAATGGTTTTCAGGTTAAAATAGATTAATAATAAAAGTTAATAATTAGGACCGTTTTATGTCTGCTCCTCTTCCCTGGTATAAGCACTTTTGGCCTTGGTTTATCGTTGTTCTTCTTTTTGTTGTTGTCCTTAAAAGCATGGTTGCGATGAGTATCGCCATTGATAATGCTGACTCCTTGGTTTCAGATGATTATTACAAAGAAGGCAAAGCCATCAATATGGATTTGCGTAAAATTAAGCAAGCTAAAAACTTAGGCATGCAATACTTAATTGAAGTTGACGATCACGAACTTAAAATATCTCAACATGGCGGTCCTGCATACCAAGCCGTATTGAAAGTCAGTTTTATTCACCCAACCCTTGAAGAAAAAGATTTCAACATTAATGCCACTGCTGATGGCAACGGCACATATCGAATTGGTTTATCAGAAGCGATTTCTGGGCCATGGAATGTCCGACTTGAAGGCTTTGATGCAAGCTGGAGAATCCAGCAACGTATTGAAATTCATGATGATGTCGAATACTGGTTGAATTAATATATATAATGCAAAACTGCTATCACTGTAATGAACCTGTTTTAACTGGCAATGAATTCACCACTTTTATCGACAACCAAGATCAGCTTATGTGCTGTCCTGGTTGTCAGGCGGTTTCACAAGCTATTATTGATTCTGGTCTTGCGAGTTATTACCAATATCGAAGTGAACCGGGTAGCAAACAAACTGCCCTGGTCCCAGCTGAATTAGCCCAATACTCAGCTTATGATATCCCTGAAGTTCAACAAGACCTTACCCACAAAGTTGATGGTATCAATACCATTTCAGTTTCGATTGACGGTATAACCTGTGCGGCATGCGCATGGTTAATTGAACATAAGCTAAAACAATTAGCGGGTATTACTAACATAAGCGTAAATTCTACCACGCAGCGCGCTTTAGTTAGTTGGCATGAAGAGTCACTGAAACTCAGTGAAATTCTTGCGGCGATAAGCCGTATTGGCTACCAGGCTGCGCCTTATCAAGTGGATGAGCAAGAAAAGCAAAGTAAAACAGAAGGCCGAAAGTTTTTATTACGCTTAGGCTTAGCTGGTTTTGCTACCATGCAAGTGATGATGTTTGCATTGGCCTTGTACTCTGATTACTTCACCCTCCAAGATACTCAAATGCGCGATTACTTTCGCTGGGTCAGTATGACCTTGGCCGCGCCAGTGGTATTTTATTCTGCTCAGCCTTTTTATTTCAGCGCCATAAGAAGTTTACTTAGCGGTAAACTCAATATGGACTTATCGGTATCAATTGCAATCGCCGGAGCTTATATTGCCAGTTGTTTTGCAACGATTAATGGCAATGGAGAAGTGTATTTTGAATCTGTCTCCATGTTTACTTTCTTCCTATTACTTGGCCGCTATTTTGAACAAAAAGCCAAACAAACTGCATCCGTCAATTCAAGTAATCTTCATAAACTGGTGCCATTAACAGCTCATTTAAAACTTGATGGTGATATTTCAGAAATACCTGCCAAGCGATTAAAATTAGGCGATATTATCCTTGTTAGACCGGGCGATATCGTTGCCGCTGATGGGGATATTATTGAAGGGAAATCGGGTCTTAATGAATCAATGCTCACAGGTGAGCAAATGCCTCTCATTAAAACCATTAATGACAGTGTATTTGCTGGCACAATTAATATTGATCAAGCCCTGACGGTAAAAGTCACCGCTTTAGGACAAGATCAACTCGTCGCTGAAATTATTCGCTTGCAAGAAGTGGCTTCAAACACCAAACCTGCTATTGCGAAACTGGCTGATAGGTTAGCGCGTTATTTTTCAGGTACGATTTTAGCAATTGCGTCGTTAACCTATGTGGTGTGGTTACAAATTTCACCAGAAGATGCTTTTTGGGTGACATTATCGGTATTAGTGGCAACCTGTCCTTGTGCCCTCGCCCTTGCTACGCCAACTGCGATTACTTGCGCGACGGCTATTTTTACCAAACTGGGTATAATCACCCGAAAAGCTGGGGTATTTGAAAAACTGCCTCGTATCAACCATGTCGTATTCGATAAAACCGGTACCTTAACCTGCGGCACTATTTCACTTGAAAGTATTGTATTAACCGATAGCCAAAATGAACAAACCGTTTTAGCCTATGCCGCCGCATTAGAAACTGGCTCACTTCACCCAATTGCCAGTGCATTTAAAGCCCATGCTCACAGTGATATTTGTGCCACCGACATACAGCATCACGTTGGCTTAGGCATATCAGGTAACATTAATACTGATGTCGTTAAAATTGGTAATGCTGAATTTGTGGGAGTCGATGCCAATCAGTGTAACGGCAAACTGTTGTGGTTGTCTGTGAATGACATTATTACAGCCTGTTTTTCCCTAAAGGATGCTCTCAGGGTAGATAGTCTAGAAACCATAAAACAACTTCAACATCAAAATATCGATGTTAGTATTGCTAGTGGTGACTGTGCCAGCCATGTGAACGCTATCGCGCAGCAGCTTAATGTTAAAAATAGTTATGCAGGACTTAACCCTAAAGATAAACTAGATTTGATAAACAAATTACAACAAACACAAGATGTGGCAATGTTTGGAGATGGCATTAATGATGCTCCCGTTTTAGCCGGAGCCAATTTATCCGTCGCGATGGGAAGTGGCAGCGCTATCGCTAAAAATAGTGCTGATTTGATTTTACTTGGTGATCAACTATCTAAGTTTAATCAAGCAATTACAGTTTCAAAGTTAACAAATAAAATAATAAAACAAAACTTAATTTGGGCGTTTGCTTACAATGTCATTATTCTACCGCTAGCGGTTACCGGTCATGTAGTACCGTATATTGCAGCGATTGGAATGTCAGTTAGTTCGATTATTGTCGTATCTAACAGCTTACGCTTACTCAGGATAAAAATATGAGTATCATCTACGTACTAATTCCTATCGCAATGCTATTTGTTGCAATTGCTGTTGCCATCTTCTTTTGGGCAGTCAAAAGTGAACAATTCGACGATTTAGACCGTCAAAGTGTTTCTATTTTATTTGATGAAGATAAACCAAGTGAAACAGAATCAGAGAAAAAGAATTGATTGAATACAATGTATGGGGTGCTTTTTTAGTTGGATTAATGGGTGCGGCACATTGCTTTGGCATGTGTGGTGGTTTAGTTGGCGCATTTGCATCTAACTTACCCAATACAGCATCGAATCAGCTCGCCAATCAGTTAAGTTTTTTATTAAGCTACAATCTAGGCAGGATACTCAGTTATACCCTAGCAGGTGCATTAGCTGGAGCCAGTACCGCAGCCTTAGGTTATATGTTTGACCTTGATAACTATCTTATCGGCCTGCGTATTTTTGCTGGCATTATGATGATAGCCACAGGGCTTTACATCGCCCAGCTTTGGTTTGGTATTGTGCAAATCGAAAAAGTGGGCAAAATGTTATGGCGTTTTTTAAAGCCATTGGCTAACAAATTGTTACCCATTAAACATAAACATCAAGCCGTTATGGCTGGTATAATATGGGGTTGGTTACCATGCGGTTTAGTCTATAGCACCCTAACTTGGGCTGTTGCGGCTGGTAATGCCCTTGATGGCGCCTTAATCATGTTAGCTTTTGGTTTAGGTACATTGCCCGCGTTACTCAGTGCCGGTGTAGCGGCGAAAACGTTAGCTCAATGGGTACAAAAAAAGCAGGTCCGAATGATAAGTGGGATCTTGATTGTAGTATTTGGGCTACAAACTATATATATCGCCATCATGCAGCTAAACTAGCTGTAACTTTGTTATTAGTTTAACATGGCTAAGTAGTAATTAATTGAGAGTACATATGCCTATAGACCCAACTAAACAACTTCGAGCATCAACCGGAGGTTGTGCGATACATTGTCATGATTGCAGTATGGAATCATTATGTATCCCCTTCTCGCTTAATAACAACGAGTTAGATAGACTCGATGAGATTATTGAGCGTAAAAAGCCAGTGCAAAAAGGTGACCAAATATTTAAGTCTGGTGATCCTCTCAAGTCTTTATTTGCTATTCGATCTGGCACAATTAAAAGCTACACCATCACAGAGCAAGGCGATGAACAAATCACTGGCTTTCATTTAGCTGGTGACGTTATCGGCTTTGATGGAATTCATTCTCAAATTCATCAGAGTTTTGCCCAAGCATTAGAAACTGCAATGGTATGTGAAATACCGTTTGATACTTTAGATACCTTAGCGGGCAGTATGCCAAAACTTAGACAACAGATAATGCGTCTCATGAGTAATGAGATCATGAGCGATCAAGAAATGATTTTGTTGTTATCTAAAAAGAATGCCGAAGAACGCCTAGCCGCATTTATCAGCAATCTGGCTAACCGTTTTGGTAGCCGCGGTTTCTCACCTCATGAATTTAGATTAACCATGACCCGTGGTGATATTGGTAATTACCTTGGGCTAACAGTTGAAACAATTAGCCGCTTACTTGGCCGTTTTCAAAAGTCAGGCTTTATTGAAGTTAAAGGCAAATACATCACTATTGTTGATCATAAAGCACTGAGTCAGTTAGCGGGTAATTCGCGGATTGCAACCTAGGCCTAACAACTTTTCAAAGTTTGATCTCTCTCAAAGTATTTTATGGCAATAACAGTGATAGTTAATTAACAGAGTTTAACATTTTAGCTTGGAGGTTTTATGAAGGATTATAATAAGATACTCGTTGTCATAAACCCTATGACAGATCATCAACCTGCGTTAGCTAGAGCTGTTGAGCTAGCGAGTAAGTCCAACGCAACTATCACTGCATTTCTCACTATTTTTGACTTCTCCTACGAGATGACATCAATTTTATCCAGTAATGAGCGTGAAGCTATGCGTCAAGGCGTTATAGCTCAACGTGAAACCTGGTTAAATGAAGCCATCGAAAGTTATACTAAGACTGGAATGTCTATTGATGCGAAAGTAGTTTGGCACAATCGCCCATTTGAAAGTGTTATTAAATACGCTATCGATGAACAATTTGATTTGTTGGTCAAAAGCACCCACGAGCACGATAAACTCAAATCAATTATTTTCACCCCTACTGATTGGCATTTATTACGTAAAGCGCCTATTCCTGTTCTTATGGTTAAAGAACACGATTGGCCAGTAGCAGGTAATATTGTTTGCGCAATAAATGTAGCGTCTGAAGATGAAGATCATCAGACTCTTAATACCAAAGTTATTAAAAACGCCTTAAATTTAGCCGATAAGTTTTCAGCTAAAGTGCATTTAGTTAATGGCTATCCAGGTACCCCTGTCAATTTAGCCATAGAATTGCCAGAGTTTGATGCCGCAAGTTATAACGACACGGTCCGAATGCAGCATGAACAACGGATCCAATCTGTCGCCCATAGCTTTGATATTCCATTAGAAAATTGCCATGTTGAAGAAGGTCTGCCTGAAGATATTATTCCTGAATTAGCCACAAAGTTAGACGCTGAGTTAGTTATTTTAGGTACAGTGGGTCGTACAGGTTTTTCTGCCGCACTAATTGGTAATACAGCAGAACATGTTATTGATAGCATTAACTGTGATCTGCTCGCTATCAAGCCAGATGGGTATAAGTCACCTCTAGAAGAGTAAATCCTTTACCCTAAGGCAGAATGCTGGAATAATACGCGCCCTGAAACAAATGGTTACTGGGCGCTTTTTTATGTCGCAAATGCAACAACAAAACAAACTACAATTGGATCGTCAAAATAAGCTCGAAAAAAAGCTCCGCCATGAAGTTGGTCGTGCTATCGGCGATTATCAAATGATTGAAGAAGGTGACATTGTTATGTGTTGCCTTTCAGGCGGCAAAGACAGTTATGCCATGCTTGATATTTTATTAAATTTACAAAAACGTGCCCCGATTTCTTTTGAAGTTGTCGCGGTAAATTTAGATCAAAAGCAACCTGGGTTTCCAGAAGATATTCTACCTGCCTATTTAGATAGTTTAAAAGTTGCCTACCATATCTTAGAAAAAGACACCTACTCGATAGTCAAAGATAAGATCCCTGAAGGTAAAACCACTTGCTCTTTATGTTCTCGCCTTCGTAGAGGAACCCTATATGGTTTCGCACAGCGGATCGGCGCCACTAAAATTGCCTTAGGTCACCACCGTGATGACATCATTGAAACATTATTCTTAAATATGTTCTTTGGTGGCAAGATGAAAGCAATGCCACCAAAATTACTTTCGGATGATGGGGCTAACATGGTGATCCGTCCATTAGCTTACTGTAAAGAAAAAGACATCGCTGAATACGCAGAATTGAAACAGTTCCCGATTATTCCATGTAACCTTTGCGGATCACAAGAAAATTTAAAACGTGGTGCAGTTAAAGACATGCTAAAACAGTGGGATGTGGATTTCCCTGGTAGAATCGAATCCATCTTCACGGCGATGCAAAATACCTCGCCGTCACAAGGTGTTGATCGTAACCAATTTGATTTCTTATCACTTGAAAGAAATGCTGACGCACCTATGTCTGGCGCTGTGGCTGAATCAGAGCTACCTGCATTTGATTTTCTTGATATGAGTAACAACGGCCATATTAATCTTGATGCTGCAGCAAGAATTGATGTTGTGAGTACCTACAAGCCGTAACCACATAACGTTCGATTATACAGCACTTTAATAAGTGCTGTAGATATACAAAAGCCCTCTATTGAGGGCTTTTTCAATCTATCTAAAATGTTTTACTCGACAAACGGGCTAATGACTGCAGGAGTAACAGAAAAAGAAATCTCATTTAATTCATTGAGTGTAAAGTTAGCCAATTGTAGCGGCTCACTAATAAGCTGCTGTTTATTATCAATGCTAACAGTTACCGGATAGTCAGTATCGTTAAAACTGAATGTAACACCAGATATTGGCTTTCTAAAATACTTCATTGGAAAACCTTGCTGGCCATCCAATAACGCATCCATATCATCTTTTACCGCAAGGATTTGCTGCTGATTATATGATTTAAGCTGTTGCTTCGCCCTCACCTGCATTGCTATGCCACATCCTGTGGGATCACCCTTCATGGTTAAGTTAATTAAACCGCGATCAGATTTTAACTGAGCATCATAAGGTAAAAAAAGCCGCTGCTGCTCATTAAAAGTTAATGGATATTGGTTTTTCTCAGTACTGATATCCCCGCTTAAAATAGTGCAAGCTTGAGTTTTAGGCACACTAAACACAATTTCAACTAACTGATAGTTGGCTTTGTTGACCTGCTTTAATCTTTCGTAAAAACCGGCATAAGGAATAGATACCGTATCGGCAATTGAAAAAAAGCTTACCGAGAAAGCCACTGTAGCCATTGCTAATCTTGTTGTTATTTTCATTAACTATAATCCAGCTAAATAATTTTTATTATGACGCATCATTTGAAGTAATTCGTCGATATATTCATGTTTACGTTCTGAGTAATGTAACAGGCCAAAGACCAATTCTTCTGCAGTGGGCTCAATATCTTGGGCTCTTAGATCCGCCCTGATTGAACGTAATAAATGGTAAGCCGAATTAGTATTCAAATTAAGCAGGTATGCAGCTATTGAGTCCTCTGGGGTATCAAACGATGCAACTTCATGATTAAGCCCTGGGGTTCTTGATTGCGGCACTAAACCACAGCCTTTAGAAAAGCACCATTGCCCAAAATAATTATTACCTTCTGTAGCGAAGCGAGAGCTGCCCCAACCAGTTTCATTGGCGGCTTGAATTAGTACCATTTTAACTGGCAAGGTATCGACGCGTTCAAGTAACGGTGTCAGAGTGATTAAATCAAACTTTTTTACTTGATATCGATATTTTTGAGTTAGCTTTTGCAATTTAAAAATATCAGCATCAGTAAGCGGTTGCCCATTACGAAGGTTATTGAGAATAACAATTAAAAATTTTCTTTCTGCACTAATAATTGCATTTTGATGTTTGACTGCAGGCGTCATGTAATCAAAAAACGTTTGTTTCTTAGTTGGGATATCTGAAATGCTCGAAAAATCTGGCACTTGATTTGAAAGCTGTGGGTTTTCTTTTATATCAGGAGTGGTTATCAAGATTTGTTCAATCGTTGGTACTAGCCAAGCTCTGATAAAAAACATAACAATGATGACCCCCGCTAAAGCAAGGGTAAACTTTCCAATTCTACCTGTTTTCAATTAAAAGCCTTTATGTAATTTTTTTAGTGATTATACCGAGATTTGCACGTAATAGAAGGTATGACTTAAAGCGATTAATCGCTATTTTAACAGACTGAAATATTTCAATAATAGAGATTAAAAATGGACTACCTTAAGCGCTTTTATATCAAGTTTAGATAACTGATTAAGTAAAAATAATGGGCCTTTAAGGCCCATTATCGTTAAAGCACCTGTGCAATCGCTTTACAAATCACAGGGATATTTTGTTTTGTCATTCCTGCAACGCTAATACGACCTGAGCCTACAATATAAACACCAAACTCTTCTTTTAAACGAGTTACTTGTTGCTTATTTAAACCAGAAAAACTAAACATACCGTTTTGACGTGATATAAAGCTAAAGTCTTGTGATACGCCTTCTTGCTTTAAGGTATCTACAAATAAGGTTCTCATTTCTGCGATACGTTGACGCATGGCACTAAGCTCTGATTCCCATTCTTTACGTAAGCCATCATCAGATAAAATGGTACTCACAATTAAGCCACCATGAGCTGGAGGGTTTGAGTAACTCGCACGGATAGTCTTTTTGATTTGGCTAAAACTTTTTTGTGCTACAACTTCTGTTTCAGCAACAACGGTTACTGCACCGATACGCTCATTATATAGACCGAAGTTTTTTGAGAATGAGTTAGCGACTAATAATTCAGGCACTTTGGCAGCTACAGCACGTAACCCTTGTGCATCTTCTTCAATGCCGGCGCCGAAGCCTTGATAAGCAAAATCAAATAAAGGAACCAATTGCTTGTCGCTACATAGTTGACCGATGATTTGCCACTGCTCAATAGTCAAATCAATGCCTGTAGGGTTATGACAGCAGCCATGTAAAAGCACCATGTCACCAGCTTGCGCAGTATTTAGATCGGTGACCATAGCATCGAAATCCATGTCATGGGTTTCAGCTTTGTAATAACCGTATTCTTTTATCTCTAAACCAGCAGTTTGAAAAATATTTTGATGGTTTGCCCATGTCGGGTTACTCACCCATAAGATATTTGAGTCAGTGTTGTTTACTAAAAACTCAGCTGCAACTCGTAAAGAACCTGTTCCGCCAGGTGCTTGGGCGGTAAATGCTCTTTTGTCACGTATGATGGCACTGTCTTTACCAAATAATAAGCTTTGAACCACTTGGTTATAACGCTCCACACCTTCAATTCCAAGATAGTTCTTTGTTTTCTCAGTCTCTAATAAAATGGCTTCAGCTTTTTTTACCGATGTCAGTACAGGAGTTTGACCTGCTTCGTCTTTGTATATCCCAACACCTAAGTTAACTTTGTCTGTACGAGTATCTTTTTTAAAGGCATCGGTTAAACCTAAGATAGGATCTGCTGGCGCTTGAGGGATTTGAGAAAATATCATTACATCTTTCCTACTATTGAAGTGAACAACTTTTTTTCTATTTATACCATTGTATGACTTTAGGAAGTAGTCACAAAAGACATTCTGGTAATAATTAGATCACAGTTTGAAGATTCATTAAAAATATTCCCATAAAACCAAATATTCTTGATAAAAAGAACTCTAACTTAGTTCATGGTTCAGTATTGTGTGTTTTTTATTTCAGATAGTCTTGATTGAGTACATCGAATAAAGAAAGACCAGCTAAAGTTTAACTGATGTTGTCTATTTAAAAACGACGAGGGATTATGAGTAATATGTTTTATTAAAATAAATTTTGGATACAAAAAGCCCCAACTAATGTTGAGGCTTTTTTGCACCATACTTACGTATGTAAGTTCTCATCATTGCTAAGCAAAGACTAAGAATAATGATACCCGAGGCCAGACTTGAACTGGCACGCCTATTTAAAAACGACGAGGGATTTTGAGTAATATGTTTTATTAAAATAAATTTTGGATACAAACAAGCCCCAACTAATATTGAGGCTTTTTTGCACCATACTTACGTATGTAAGTTCTCATCATTGCTAAGCAAAGACTAAGAATAATGGTACCCGAGGCCAGACTTGAACTGGCACGCCTATTTAAAAACGACGAGGGATTATGAGTAATATGTTTTATTAAAATAAATTTTGGATACAAAAAAGCCCCAACTAATATTGAGGCTTTTTTGCACCATACTTACGTATGTAAGTTCTCATCATTGCTAAGCAAAGACTGAGAATAATGGTACCCGAGGCCAGACTTGAACTGGCACGCCTATTTAAAAACGACGAGGGATTATGAGTAATAAGTTTTATTTAAACAAATTTCAGATACAAAAAAGCCCCAACTAATGTTGAGGCTTTTTTGCACCATACTTACGTATGTAAGTTCTCATCATTGCTAAGCAAAGACTAAGAATAATGGTACCCGAGGCCAGACTTGAACTGGCACGCCTATTAAGCGAGGGATTTTAAATCCCTTGTGTCTACCGATTCCA
>NZ_JAUORC010000030.1:0-60316 GCF_030547465.1 Shewanella sp. 5_MG-2023 | reverse complement strand
ACTTGAGGAAAAGCAAGCCAGACTTCTAAGTCTTAAAACTTGATTCAATCCCTTTCTAACAAACAAAGGGGCATAAATAAGCTAGGTATGCTCTAAAAAAGTGGCCAAATTCACCATACCACTGCATAGGAAACCATGACGGTGAGAAAAGCTAAGATACCAACGCATCGAAATATCTTAAAATTAGCAATTGATTCTAGTAGCAGTTTAAATTTTTGCATAGATCCTTTATTTTTCCTAGACATTAAATATCCTTATTATTTATGGCGTTAGGGTTTTATCTATTCTATTCACAATTAATAAAAATGGTCTACACTTTATCGACATATTAAAAACAAGGAATGTTTTATGTTGTATTTAACCCGCCTGAAAGATGAATCAGTTGTGCTCTCTGGGGTGCATGATGCCCATGGCAATCTATTAGATGATATTGAAATCGTGATATTGCCTAATGATAAAGTGGGCATTAGTGCTGATAAAAAAATTACCATTCTGCGAAAAGAGCTAGTGCAGCGATACTTCCAAGATGGAACTCAGAAAGTCTTGCAAAAATAATAGAATTAACTACCATAACTGTATATAAGTACAGTGGTGTTAGTTATGAAGATTATTCCTATATACGCAAGTGCTGGTATTACAGGCTTTGAAAGCCCGGCCGCAGAATATAAGCAATCACCCTTATGCCTTGATGATTTACTAATAGAGCACCCAAGCGCTACGTTTATAGGTCAAGCTAAGGGCGACTCGATGCATGGAGTCGGCATCTTTGATGGCGATATTCTTGTGGTTGATAGGCAGTTAACCGTTAAAAATAACGATGTGATCGTCGGGTGTTATAACGGTGAATTTGTTTGCAAAATTATTGATACTCATAATCAACTGCTGCTGTCAGCTAATACTGATTATGATCCTGCCTTAATAACGAGCAGTGAAATGTTTACGCTAGAAGGGGTGGTATCACGTTCAATAAGATGCCACCGACCCGCTAAGCTCCTATAAAATCCTTGTCGTGTAACTGTAGTGGTTTAGCAAAACTTGATATGCCTGTACTGCCTGTACTGCCTGTTGCTACGCGCTCTTTACGCGTGTGGGTTTCTTTTGCGTAGGCCACAATTGACAAGAGGTCGTATACGTCGCGGTTAAAGAATCACGAATGTGATACTAGAATGTTTTAGACTAATCTAAATTAATTTTATACTTTATTCTTGGCGGCATGATCTCTTCAAATTCGCAATTTAACGCATTAGCCAATTTGTACAAGGTTTCTAATTTTATATTAACTAAGCCTCGCTCCATCTTGCCGTAATTGCCTCTTTCAATACCTACAAAGGCGGCAAAACCTTCTTGAGAATAACCTGCGTCTTTGCGCTTTAGGCGCAACATATCACCAAACTGTTTAACTAAATCACTCACCCTAGTTTTCCCTTAGGTAAAATGATTAGATTTTCATGTTGAGCGCTAAAGCACCACGCCCTATAATACCCATTATTATATTTAATTGAATCAGGATTTACTTTGAAACTGGACCCTATTGTTGCTCAAATTATTCTGGTGAAAAACTTTGACAACTTCACCACCAATGATGTCCGTTCAGCCTATTTCGCATTGAAAGGAGATATCTCTTTAGACCCTTCGATTGTTCGAAGAAAAATATATGCCGAACTTTTAAAGCTGGTGAAAAAAGGCTGGCTTAAAAAAATAATACCGAAACAAAAAGGGTTAACTCGTTTTAAAAAGACAGTTGGTTTTGACGTTGAAGCAATAGCCTTAAAAGTTAAGTCTGAATCAATAAAATCACTTAAGAAGCCTGATGGTAAGCAAGAGCAATTACTTAGCAAGTTGAATCACTATAAAGCTGAATTGTTATTGAATTTAGGAGAGTCAGAAGCATACAAGGAGCTTTATTCAGAATGCCCTGAATTAGTTGATGAAATACAACCGCAATACAACATAGCCAGAGACAATAACACTAAAATCCTAGGGAAAATTAGAGCCATTGAAGGCCTACTTAAGCAATTAAAACCATTAGAGAAAATATGAAATTAAGACAATGGCAAATGAGTTGTATCAATAAAGCATTAAAGCAATACTTGAATGGCAACTGCCACTTTTTAGCCCTAGCAACACCTGGCGCAGGTAAAACCTTGATGGCATCTGAATTAGCCGACCAATTATTGAAAAACGACCTGATTGATTTAGTCATTTGTTTTTCACCTTCCTCCATCGTATCTCAAGACTTCAGTCAAAGTTTACAATTGAGAATTAATGAACGATTTGATGGTTTGTTGGGTGCTAAAGGGCAATCTATGACATACCAAAACTTACAGCATCTCGATGCAAAATTTTGGGCGCTATTTTCTCGATATCGAGTATTTGCAATCTTTGATGAGATCCACCACTGCGCAGGATCAAATATTGAGAATGCAAATGCATGGGGAGAACAAATAATATTAAACATCAAAGGTAGAGCTAAATACACACTAGCACTAACAGGAACCCCTTGGCGCTCAGACGCTGCTCCTATCGTTCTTTCTAACTATATACACCCAAGCTATAAAATTTCATGTGACTACGTTTATGGGCTTGCTGAGGCTATTCAGGATGGTGTTTGCCGAATTCCGCAGATAATAGCTGTGGATAATAATAACATTTCAGTTATTGATGACGATGAAACTAAAACCTTTACGAGCTTTAAGTCTTTACTGTCTGAGTCAATCATTTCGTATCAGGAAGTTATTGAAAACGAAAAGGTCATTAAGTACATCGTATCTTCAGCACAAAAAAAACTAACATCAATAAGAGCGAAAAACTCCGATGCAGCAGGATTAATCGTCGCTTCATCCATTGAGCATGCAAAACAGATTTCAAGATTAATGAAAGGCTATTTTAACATAGATGCCGTTGTTGTTACGTACAAAGAAAATGATCCTAGTAATATTATTCAACAATTTAGACATGCAAAAACTAAATGGATTATTTCGGTAGGCATGATTAGTGAAGGAACTAATATCCCTCGATTACAGGTTTGCTGCCACCTAACAAATATCAAAACAGAAATGCATTATAGACAAATTTTAGGTCGAATACTTAGAATGACAAGTTCACCGAATCAAGAGGCTATTATGTATATGCCTGCTGAACCAAAGCTGTTGGAATATGCTTATAGAGTTAAGCAAGATGTACCTATTGAAGCTGATGTCGTTCAGTTTGAAAAGATGAAAGATTGTGATGAAAAAGATGCTAATAATGAAGCTTCTTCAGAGGTAACATTTGCTAAGGAAAGCAAGGCTAGCCCTTCATTAGAACTCAAATTCTGTGAGAATGATAAATTCATTGATCATTCAACCTTTAACGGAAAGAGTGAAACCGTTGAAGAACATTTTTTAACAAGCTCGTATGACAAAACCGTTAATATTTTAGGGCGATTTCGGCAAGAAGCTATAGCTTTGGGGCTAAGTGAATTGCGGTGATTATACGGACGGTCTAGAAACTTAAGAATCGGATTGTGGTGGTTTAGCAAAACTGGCCACTACTTTGTAGTCAATTGATGTGTTTGGCATAGAATAAGTTATCAGAAGGTTCAGCAGCACTTGTTCATCGTAACTCGGAATTGCCCCAAAACAAGCTAGAGCAGGATTGAGGCTAATTTCAAGACACGCGATTAGACTTACTTTTCCTTATGTCTAGAGTTCTGACTATGTGGCCAAATTTACTGATCCACTACAGTTGATGCTTCTTCGTAAGAAAGGTGATCTGGAAAAGTTATAAAGCGATCTTCATGACCAACCACTTCCTGAGCTAACATACCATCAGTACTGCCTCCGCCTCTGGCCACATCGTTGCTACCTTGATTGATCGCGACAGTGTCCCAAGTCGGAAAAAACAGACCAACCACGCGGTTCCAACCTGAAGATGTGTAACCTTGCTACCGTCAGCAATCACATCACCTCCGCCAACAGCAGATGAGGCAAATTCAGACATCTGGATAAGGTCTCGACTCGGTTTTATCGTGAATTTTTCATGATGGGCTCGCTATTGAATTGAAAAATAAGGACAGGAGAGAATGACTCCCGCCATAAAGACCATCAATTAGTTAAGTTTGATTCGAAGCACATGGTATGGCTTGGTTGAACCTTCTTCGCCTTCGTTGAAAGCAGGGTGGAAGTGAAGAGAGTTTTGAGTGACGTACAAGTAATCACCCTGGATAGAGAAACCATCTGCCCATGACAATAACTTGTCATCTTGTGCAAAGATTTTGTAGCCGTCTTTATTCACCACACCAACAGCATTTTTCTCAATATCACCGACATAGATATCACCGTTATCTGCGATAATCATGCCATCACTTGGACGTTTTTCACTGAAAAATTCAATCTGCTCGGCCAATGCATCTTCACTAAGCGCTGTGTTAGCAAGAGCAGCGGCAGGAATACGGTAGATAGCACTACCATTGACTGTACCAAAATATAGCCATTCATTATTTGCATCAATAGTGATTGGATTCACACCAAGATAAAGCGCATCAACGCTACCATCTTCACGCTTTGTCGCCATACGAGAACTATCAATCACAACTTCATGCTCAGGTGAAAGCAGTGCTTTATTTGATTGCAAAACGCGGCGAGATTTACCTGTATTTAAATCTACAACAACAAAGGCAGGCGCAGCTTCGCCATACAGATTACCTAAACTCGTATCGGCAATGTATATCTGGTTACGCAGTGTATCTAATGCAAAATCCTGTAAAAAAGAGTTACCGACCTGTACGTCTTTTCCAATTTCAATGCGTTTAAATAGCTTATCGTTGACGGTATCCCATGCAACAATTTGCGAAGGCGAAGTTTCACTGCCCATATCTAACACCCACACAACACCATCATCGGTACTATCAATACCGATTACTGAAGCCAAACCAACCTCACCTTTATCTGGACCATCTGCCCAGTCTTGGGTTGGAAATGCTTTGGTTGAGCCATCCTTCATCAATTCAACAACACGAAGTTCAGGTGCATCAAGGGGTTGCATAGAAAGGAAAGTACGCCCCTGCTTCGTTACTGTAATGTTCCCTGGTCGTGTGCCATCAAGCTTGGCAACCACTTCGATATCAGCCGCTTGCGCTGTGTTAACTATCATCGCAGTCGCAAGTGTTAGTAAGATTTTGATATTTTTCATGTCGAGCCTCATTGGTGTTCTTTGATGCCCTAACCGTTTTAGTCAGGGCATAGTGCTATAACAAGCTTGTTTTATGTTGTCGTTACGCGATCTTAGTCATTTCGTTGACTGTGAAGCTTGCGACAGAGCCTTCCGTTGCTGTCATGTAGTCCGCAAGGTGCTGGTTGCCCATATGAGCCTGCCAAAGTTCACGTGATACCCAGTTTTCATAAAAAGTAAAATGCGCTGGGTTTTCGTTGTCTTGATGAAGGTCATAGTTGATGCAACCTTCTTCAGCGCGAGTAATGTCGATAAGCTTTAGTAGCTCGGCTTTCACCAGTTCAATTTTGTCGTCATTAGCTTTGATGTTTGCAACAATCGTTAATGTAGTCATGGGATGTTCCTTTTAAATTTGATACCGAAATCGTCGGTAATTTTGATGTCTTTAATGTTTTAGTGATAGGGCAACTCGTCATGTCATATTGAGTTACTCACTAAATGTAGTACAGGTACTACACTCAATTACTGACTTATATTGTAAATACTTTCAAATCTATTTTGATAATTGAATGTTTAAATACGTTAATTTTTAACTAAGCGATCTTGGTCATTTCGTTGACAGTGAAACTTGCGACAGAGCCTTCGGTTGCTGTCATGTAGTCAGCAAGGTGCTGGTTGCCCATATGAGCTTGCCAAAGTTCACGTGATACCCAGTTTTCATAAAAAGTAAAATGCGCTGGGTTGTCGTTGTCTTGATGAAGGTCATAGTTGATGCAACCTTCTTCAGCACGAGTTATCTCGATAAGTTTTAGTAGCTCAGCTTTCACAAGTTCAATTTTGTCGTCATTGGCTTTGATGTTTGCAACAATCGTTAATGTAGTCATAGGAGTTTCCTTCGTTCTGAGTTAGTGTCGTGCTTAGCGCACTGCGTTGTTGGTATGGAGGTATAATAGTGCGAACATTGCCAATGAAAAACAGCCCGTCAATTGAATAATTGCCAATTAAAATTTGATAATAATCTTTTAATATTTCATGTGGTGCGATATAAAGGGATAGTCATTTTCAGATTTTGTTAACACACTGATTAAAAGGTAACGGTTATGCTCTTAGAGGATTTTCAGGTCATTTTAAAAGTCGCAGAGTTTCGCAGCATCACTGCTGCTGCGACAAATCTGGATATGCGCACGGCAACGGCAAGTGCGGCGGTGAAACGTGTTGAGGCATCATTAGGGGCTGAATTATTTGTACGAACGACTCGTCATTTACGCTTATCTTCTGCCGGCGAGCGTTATTTGCCTCAGTGTGAAGAGGCGTTGCAGATGCTTGAAAAAGCCAAAATGAACATGCGTGAAGAGCTAGGGATTATTGATGGAGAGATCCGCATCGCCCTTTCGTCTGATTTGGGCCGAAATGTGGTCACACCTTGGCTTGATGAATTTTTGTTGGACTACCCAGACGTTTCACTTCGCTCCAGTATCAGTGACAGCAACATCGATTTTTATCGAGATTCTGTTGATATGGCGCTGCGCTATGGCTCACCAACCGATGCGAGTATGTACGGTTTTAAAATTTGTGATGTGCCAAGGCTGTTGTGCGCCAGCCCGGAGTATTTAGCAAAATACGGTACTCCATCCGAGCCAGATGATCTGCTTGAACATAATGCCCTGTTTTACCAGTTACATGATATTTTGCAAAATGAGTGGTTGTTTAATGATGGAAAAGAGGACATTAAGGTAAAACTGAAAGGTAACAGAGCATCTAATGATGGCGATCTTGTTCGGCGCTGGTGTGTGGCGGGGAAAGGGGTAGCAATCAAGTCTTGCCTCGATATGGCCGATGACTTGCTAACAGGGAAAGTGGTCAATGTAATGGCAGACTATAAACCGACTTCCACTGAGCTTTGGTTAATATGCCCAAGCCGACAATCTATTACCCCAACCGTCCGCCTATTAAGGGATATGCTTAGAGAAAAGACCGAACAGATTCTAATCCAAATGAAGGACAAAGAGATTCTATTGGGTTAACTGTTGAGGTTGTGAGGGCGTGGAAATTGCCAGCCCTCAGTAAAGCGGTGATGGTCTTAACTACTGATGGTTGTCCAACCACTCACGAGTCACATCATCAACCGCTAATCCCGCACGGCAAACCTTGTAATCCAATTCTGCGATGATTTCATTTGAAAAGCGCAATTGATCTAGCTGTGCCAACTGTGCTGGGGTAAATACGATTGATCTTTCTTGTCGAAGTAATAATATGGCGCGATCAACGCTACCCAATAATCCTTTGGGCTCTTTTAATTCACGGATAGTAAATAGGTGGTGCAAGAACTGTGGTTTCCACAATGGCACAATAACCCACTCATTATTTTCAACCGCACGTTCGTAGGCACCAAAGCAATCCTCTTCTGAACCAGAGTGAAAATGATAACCCACATCGCTTAATCCATATTGGTCCATCATTTCAATAGAGAATCGGGTAATGCCAGCACCTGGGTTAATACCTTGAATGTGTTTGTTGGTGCGCTTAACGACTTCTGGTTTTAATAGGTCACTGATTTGTGAAACAACCTCTTCAGGTACATAATCGGGCACCCCCCATAGAGCGTACGGTTTATAGTGCAAACCTAACTCTAACAAAGGCTCTACCGTTTCAACATCGGATTTATAGATACCGTGGCTTGAAGGTAACCAGGCCGAAGAGAGCATGTCGATACGGCCCGCTTTTAGATTTTGGAAATTTTCTTGATGTGGTGCGTAGACACGTTCCACCTGAAAACCCATATCAGTTAAGACATGGCTAACTATCGATGCAGTAACGCGATGAAAAGATAAATCGGTAACCCCGAGATTGATAATGTTAGACATAACGTGACCTTATGATAAAAGAAAAAGAGGTTTTAAAATCGCATTTAAAGTGCCGTGAGGCCGGAATAGAGCATCTTTGTTCCCGTAAGAAACAGAACGCTATAACTTATCTTGTAAATCAACTCTTGAGAGATGATATTCACCATCCACACACCGGCTCTAACCCCTAAAAACGCAATCGGCACCAAAACTAACGAGGTCATCAAGTTTTGCATATCGAGCAGCCCCATATAGCTGTATGGGATCAACTTAATAAAATTAAGCACCGTGAAAAATACTACGCTGGTGCCGATTAATTGTTCTTTCGGCAGATTTTTTGGCAGTAGATGCATGCTTGCAGGCGGGCCACCGGCATGGGCAATTGTACTGGAAAACCCAGACAACATACTTAAGGCATAGCCCTTTATCGGGTGGCTAAATTGAACCTGCTTTAGCAGAAACTTTTGTGTTAAAAAGACCAAAGCCAGCCCCCCAATGATAAGTTCAACTACAGATGTTGACAGACTACCCATAAAATAAGCAGCACTCATCACCCCCAAAATAGCGAAGGGCATCATACTTTTTAGCTCGACGTAATTGCAGTTCTTGCGGTGGTAAAACAGCGCCATTAAATCCATACCACACAATAATGGTAATAAAATCGCAGCGGCTTGAACTGGCGATACGCTCATCGCCATCAAAGGTACCGATAGCATCCCCAAAATACCGCCGACCCCTCCCTTGCCCATGCCATAGAAAAAAACGGCAGGTATCGCTGCAACATAAAACCAAAGGTCTGTGATCATGATATGTAAACCAAGAAAATACGTAGATGAAAACAAGTGTATTTGAGCAAAAAACTTTTAAAGCCATTGACTCAAATATGGGGGAATACAAAGTTGGCTTAAGCGATTTGGGTCATTTCGTTTACAACGAAGCTAGCCACACAGCCTTCAGTTGCTGCCATATAATCGGCAAGGTGTTGATTACCCATATGTGCTTGCCAAAGTTCACGTGATACCCAGTTTTCGTAGAAAGTGAAGTGTGCTGGGTTTTCGTTGTCTTGGTGGAGGTCATAGTTGATGCAACCGTCTTCGGCACGAGTGACGTCGATTAATTTCAACAGCTCTGCTTTTACCAGTTCGATTTTGTCTTCATTGGCCACGATGTTTGCAACGATAGTTAGCTTAGTCATAGTGTGTTCCTTTGTATGGAGTTGAAGCAGCTGATGGTGTGCTGCGTTGTTGGTTTGGGTGTATATTACGGTGATTATTGCAAAGTAAAAACAGTCTAAAAATTGATTTATTATCAAATTTAGTTTGAGAATTGATTTTTAAGTCTGACCATAAAGAGGGAATTAGATCGCGTTGTGTGGTGATGTGTACGGTATTTATCTATTTGTTTTTGATAATAATTCAAATAATACCGCGTTTTTACCGTGTAAAATTTGCCGTAGGATGGCCAAATCAATTTCAATTCATTGGATAAATAGCCATGTCACAGATACATTTTCAACAGGGCCCAATACGCCCACCATCAGAAGCAGACAGTTTGCTTATCAGAACCACACAAGGGTGCCCGTGGAATAAATGTAAGTTCTGCACCCTTTTTGAAGGCATGGAGTTCTCTATTCGTCCGGTTGAAGATATTAAGCGTGATATCTGGGCGGCGAGGGCGTTTTATAAAAACAGAACCTTTGATAGCTGTTTTTTGCAAGATGGCGACTCATTCGCCATGGAGACCCAAGACTTACTTGACGTGCTCAATACACTGAAAGAGGCTTTTCCGGAGCTTAAACAGATCAGCTCTTATGGCCGGGCGCAGACCATGACTAAAAAATCGCCAGCGGAGATGAAAGCAATCTGCGATGCTGGGCTAAACATGCTTTACTGCGGTATGGAGTCGGGATCTATCGAGGTTCTAAAACTGATGAAAAAGGGGATCACCCCGAAATCAATCTTGAAGTCAGCCGAATATGCCAAGCAAGCGGGTATGAAAATGATGACCTTCATTATCCTTGGCTTAGGTGGAAAAGAACTGTCAGAGCAACATATCGCAGCAACGGCCGAGCTACTGAATCAAATCAACCCAGACGAAATTCGCATACTCTCGCTGGCGGTTAAATCGGGAACTGAATTGGATGAGTTAGTACAAAACGGCCAATTTACACCACTAACAGAGCGAGAGATGCTTGAAGAACAATATCAGCTTATCAGCAAGCTAGACGGCATAACGGGTAATTATGGCAACTTCCATGGCATCAATGTATTGACGGAACTTAATGGACAATTACCACAAGATAAAGAGACATTTTTGCGCACCATTGAGCACTTTATGATGATGAGTGAAAACGACCAGAATAACTTTGTTTTAGGTCGCCGCATGCACTATTACGCCACACTGAGTGATATGCGAAATCAGCTTATGTATGACAGCGTACAAAAAGAACTAGACCGAATTAAGCTGCAAAATCTTGGCAATCTTGACGATATTTTCTATCAACTCCGCCAACGTATGATCTAATAGTAAGGAACAGCGCAATGATAAACAATCTAGATAATTGGACGATTCAAAATGAAAACCCAGAGCACTGGTCGTTTAAAAATGAAGTGCTTACAATGCAAGTTCAAGAGGGCAATATCTTTGGTGCTGGCGCTAATGATGTAAAAAACATCTTTATTTATCCGGTAGACAAGCCAGAATACAGCGCGGAGGTGACGATTAATCTAGATCCGAACCTCAGTTTCGAGCAGGCTGGACTAGGGATTTACTGGGACAATGATAACTATATAAAAATCAGTAAAGAGATGTTTATGGGTGCGCGATCGCTGGTGTTTGTTGTAGAACAAAATGGTCAGCCTGATATTAAACATCGCTTATTATTCGGTGAGTCGACAGTATCGGTAAAGCTTGAAAGAAGCGACACTAAAGTTCGCGCTTATTATCGAACGCAAGATAACGACACATGGCAGTCAATTATAAGCACTGCCGCACTATCAGGGCACGAGCAAGGCGTTATGCTTTACACCTTTAGCGGCAGAATCACTGTGCCCAACTTTGCTGAATTTAGTGAGTTTGAGCTAACTGATTTGAACTAATGTGCATCCCGCATAAGATGAACTGGCCTGCTCCATTAATAAAGATTGAGTGGGTTAGTTAAGTGACGTTGCCATACTTTTAATGATCCATGTGTTGCTGAATTAGCAATTTCGCTAAAACGGAATTGTCCAAAAACGAGTTACGAAGGTACTTTTACCTTACCATCATTACTCAGGATACTTTGGCAAAGTGATGGTTTCACGCATTGAGGCCATCGCCTTACCAAGCCTACAAAAAAGAAATTTGATATAGCAGTCATTTTAAATTTGATATTATTTTGTAAAGAATAACTGGTGTGAATTTGTATGAATTTCAGCTAACAAAGCACTAAGTTTACAAATCTTACTATTTTCGTAAAGCAAAATTTGGAAGATAAACCGTTGTAAACCACGGCGCGCGGTCAATTTCACTCACTCACCCACTGAGTTGAATTTATTTTTGGTAAATATAAAAGAAATACAAAGATAAGGTTTACCCAGAAGATTAATCATTTAATGTTATCTTTTTAGTACTTTTTATTAGAGCATCTCTACGAACCATTGCCTTCCAATTGGCAATGGTTAAACTGTTAAATACCATCCTGTAAATACAATCCCGCGCCCAAATCAGTTAATACTTTTGTATTAATAAAATGTTAATACTTTTGTATTAATAAAATGTTAATACTATGATCTATTTTGCTATCATTATAAGCTAATGATACTTGCAGCTATCCGTCATAACCTTTACAGCTAATTCATCTAAATACTCAATGCGTAGCAAGAATTATTTGTGGTTTAAAGCACAACATTTAGAAAAGGACATTTCGTGACACAGAAAGACACAGCTTGGGTTGAATACGCTAAAGCAATAGGCATTATGTTAGTGGTGTATGGACATGTAGCCCGTGGCATTTATCATTCGGGCATAGACTTACCCGTTCCTTTTTACAAACTTGCTGATAGCCTAGTTTATAGTTTTCACATGCCGCTTTTTTTCTTTTTATCAGGGTTATTCTTTGTTACATCATTACAAAAAAGAGGACCGAAAAAATTAGTTTTCAGTAAAATTGATACTATCTTTTACCCCTACTTATTGTGGTCAATGTTACAAGGTTCATTAGAATTACTTTTACCTAGCTACACCAATGGAAGTCCCTCTTTTACTGACGTCCTTTCACTGTTGTGGGCCCCTAGAGCACATTTTTGGTTCTTATATGCTTTATTGTTAATCTTTGCATTATCGACGCTAGCATATCGTTTATTACCACAACGCTTCAGCGCTGTATTTGGCATTTTCAGCATTATAATGTACTTAACTAGCTCGATGATTTCAGATGATAAAATAATCAATTATATTACTGAAAACACAGCTTTTTTCGCGCTAGGAATTATTTTTTCACTGCATATAAAAACGCAGTGGCTTGATAGCAAATTAGCCCTTGTCGGATTATTTTTGGCTTTCATATTAGGGCAATGGATATTTCACGGTTATCTGTCATTAGAATATCGTGATAGAGGTATACAGTCTTTGTTACTGGCTATAATTTCAATTGGTTTTATCGTTTCTTTATCTATTCATCTGGCAAAATTTAACCTAAGTTTTTTTGCTTATTTAGGTCGCTGTTCAATGGCAATATATCTGATGCATGTTGTTGCGGGCGGAGCCGCTAGAGCACTACTAAGTCAACTAGGCATACACTCTTTTATCGAACAGCTTGTTATCGGTTTTATCTTTGCCCTGTTAGCACCGCTGGCTGTTTTAGTGCTGATTAATAAACTAAAAATACCTTATATGTTTTCAGCACCATTGTGTTCTTGCTTAGCTAACATATTTGCTAAAGCTGCAAAACTTACCCATAAAAAGAAGCAAACAGGTACTTAGTTTGACCAAGTCAAATTTAAGGCACAAAAAAACCGCTATAAGCGGTTTTTTGTGAATATTTTCAGCAAGTTTTAAAACATTGATACAAAAAATGCGCTGAAACATACTGCGATTACTACTGAGGTACCAAGAGCCATTTTTAGTTCTGTTGTCATTATCTTGTCTCCAAATGAATATAAGTTAATTTTAGCTTTTAATAATTATTTTCCTATTGTTTAACAACAAAACTGTGAACTAAAACGTAAATTTTAACCTGAAATCAATTTTATATCTCAGATGAAAATTTGTTATGCTTGAACAGTTACTTACATACATTCAATTATAGAGAATATTATGTCACAACTTCTTCATACCATGATCCGTGTCGGCAACCTTGACCGTAGCATTGAGTTTTATACCCAAGTTATGGGGATGAAATTATTACGAAAATCAGAAAACAAGCAATATCAATATACCCTCGCCTTTGTCGGTTATGGGGATGAGTCAACTGGACAAGCTGTAGTTGAATTAACTTATAACTGGGGTACTGAGAGCTACGATTTGGGTACAGGTTTTGGGCATTTAGCTATTGGCGAAGAAGACATATACGCCCGCTGTGAAGCCATTGCAGCTGCTGGCGCCAATATCACTCGCGCACCAGGCCCTGTTGCAGGTGGAAGCACCGAAATTGCCTTTGTAGAAGACCCAGATGGTTACAAAATAGAACTCATCCAAATGAAGTCAGCGACTCAGGGCTTAGGTTAAAAATCAGCAAAAAATTAGCTTAATGGTTAGAATAACTATCTAACTAAGATTGTCACTTGGTGACAATACAAAAAAGCCAGCGTTAGCTGGCTTTTTATTGGATTCATATAAGTTTTAATTGCTTAGAACTTAAATGATACACCTGCGTAGATTTGACGACCAATGGTGTCATACACTTCAGGAACTGTACCTGCATCGTTTTCACTTGGGATCATCAGTGGCTCTTCATCGGTTAAGTTTTTCACACCAATGTTAGCTGAGACTGCGTCGCTGAAGAAATACGTTGCCGAAACATTGTGGTAAAGAATTGAATCAATCGGAGCATCCGTGTTGATGTCATTCATTTCGCCAATATAACGGTTCGAATACATTACACTCCAATCACCTTGTCTTGCACTTATGTTGAAGTTGTTTTTGTATTCAGCGTAACCACCGAACATACCACCAATTGTACCAGTGTAATTTTGGCCATCTTGCTCAAACTTAATCAAGTGAGTCAGATCGTTATTGATTTTCCAATCCAAACCAAATGCTTCAAAGCTGTATGCTAAGTTAAAATCAATACCTGATGTATCTTGATAACCAACGTTCGTTAGTGGGTTACTTAGGTCAGATAAATCACCATTAGCGCCAATATTAAAAGTTTCACAAGCACTTACATCACCAGCAAAACAGTTATTTAGACCTGCTTGAACGTCTAAACGAGAAATCGCGTTATCAATCTTAAATCTCCACCAGTCAAGTGTGATAGATAGACCATCAACATAGCTTGGTGAGTAAACTAAACCAGCAGTATAGGATTCTGACGACTCAGCATCTAAGTTTTCATCTGAGGTGTAGTTAACTAAAATTTGGTCATCTAACTCATTACCCCAAGGATCATCTAGGTAGTCGAATGAACCTGAGTTACCACCAAATAATTCGCTGACACTTGGCGCACGGAAACCAGTAGCAGCTACTGTACGAAGCATTAAATCATCGGTCGCCTCATAAGTTAAGCCCATTTTCCAAGTTGCAGCACTACCAAAAGTAGAGTAATCATCATAACGAAGTGCAAACTCACCAGTTAATTTTTCAGTGAAAGGGACACTGACTTCTTGGTAAACAGAGAATACATCAAAGCTGCCATCAGTTGGATCTTGCTGCGCTGCAGTACCTTCACCAGCAATAATTACTGGATCTGGATTGTAATAACCACTTTCATGACGGTACTCTACACCGATTGCGAAAGCCACTGCACCAGCATCTAAATCAAATGCTTCACCGCTGATCACACCAGCAATAACATGTTGATCGTTACCGCCATCAGTTTGCTCTGTGTAGCTAACGGCATCAATCATCTCTTGGCTCATAGGATCGCCACCAAACCATGCATCTTGATTCGCATTGATTGATTTTATCATGTTGCCTTGGTGAATTGAATTATGTACCCAAGTATCAGCTTTGTTACTGCCGTAGGTATAAGACACATCCCAGTCCATACCGGTATTAATATCTAAATAACCGGCTAGACCAGCAGATACACGTAGGGTATCTGTTTCTTGTTCATAAACACGATTACCAACATCATTCATACGTTTACGGTAGTTGATCATGCCGTCTTCATCAGCAGCAACGCCACCAGCAATCATTGCATCGTCTAATGTAATACAGTCATCTTGCTTAATATTGCCTTCACAAACTTTTAAATCTAAGTTAGCTGGTTGAGCTGCCATCATTTGATTAGATTTACGTTTAGTGTAGAGGATATCACCGCTTAAAATCATGTCATTTGAGAATTCGTGATTACCATTAGCAAAAAAACTGTAACGTTTATTTGGCGTTTGTAACCAGCTATCTTGGGTGAAATCGTATCCGTATTCACGATCGCCCCATTCGCCAGTCTCAGGGTTAATTTGTTTGCCACCTAAAGTGCCTTCAGGAATAAAAGAGCTATCACCCTTAGCAACCCAATCACGATCGCCCTGCATTACACCTTTACGCTCTGAGTAAGCTAAACCAAAAGTCACGTTACCTTTGCCGGTATCAAAACCATATAATGCACTTAGCTCTAGGTTCTCGCCATCACCTTTGTCAGTTGCACCGCCATTGATATCAAACTGGAAACCTTCAAAGTCTTTTTTAGTAATGATGTTAACAACACCAGCAATAGCATCTGAACCATATACTGCTGATGCGCCATCTTTTAAGATTTCAACACGAGCAATCATTGCAACTGGAATAGTGTTCAAATCGACTGCACTGTCTGCGCCAGATCCTGAGTTCACCATACGACGACCATTTAACAGTACTAATGTTCTGTTTGAACCCATACCACGTAAATCAACTTGCGCTACACCATCAGATCCGTTGTTGGTGGTCGCACCTGCAGCCATACCGGCCATAGCAGGTTGAGATTGTAGAATTTCATCTACAGAGTTATAACCTTCCGCTTTGATAGCACTGGCGTCAATCGTGGTGACAGGCGATGCTGTTTCCATATCTTGACGTTGAATACGGGAGCCCGTTACTGCAATTCTTTCTACGTTAGCAGATTCTTCTGCTGCGTAAGCACTTACCGAAACGGCTGAAGCAGCTGAAACTGACGCTAATAACGCGACGTTTACGCTGTTTGATAATTTAGATCTTTTAAGCATTTGTAGCTCCCTGGTGATATCTTTTCTTATTCTATGTACGCAATTAAATAAGTATTTAAATTTGCGTTGAACTAGATACTGTATAACCAGAGATATTTCGTCAAACCACTAACCTTTAACTTTTGACCGTTATCTTGTTAATAACTTACAAGTGCAAGTGTTAACACTAATAAGTAGCTATCGCGCTAAAATAGAATTTATTTTACTTAGCAGTGAATAACACTGCCAATAACCATCAAATAAAGTGTTATCATCTAGTGCAAAAATAACATTTTTAATACTTATCAAAACGAATATATGTGACAGTGATCACACAATATTATTGAAGCTTGCGCCATATAAAATTTATTTAGTCAGTTTTTATTCAGTTTAAGATCTGTTTAGGATCTAAAACACTGTAACCCGCACCAGTACTGGGTCTTTATAGAATTATTAACTGTGGTTATTATTTAAACAAGTATATTTATAACAATGAAAGGTAATTTTATCTGTAGGATTGTTTGTATGGCTCAATTAAATAGCATTAGGTTTTAACAAGTACAACACAAGCAGGTGTTAGGTTATTACAATTTAACAATTGAGTATTATGCCATCCGGTATGTTTTATTTTTAATCATTTATAAATGTTACAATTCGTCGATAAGTTAATAATGAATATTTATTCAATACTGCACCATTATTTATAAGTAAAAAAAAAGGAAAGCCTTAGCTTTCCATTTTTTATTACAACAAATTAAACTGCTGGTTTTATGATATCAAAGTGCAGATATGCTCTATCTGTTGCAATTCGACCACGTGGTGTTCTTTGTATAAAGCCTTGTTGGATTAAAAATGGCTCTAATACATCCTCAATGGTTTCTCTGTCCTCACCAATAGCTGCGGCAAGGTTATCTAAACCCACTGGCCCGCCCATGAACTTATCAATGATGGCTAATAATAATTTTCTGTCTAGATAATCAAAGCCTTCTAAATCAACATCAAGTAAATCCAGCGCTTTTTGTGCGACCTCTGCAGTTACAAAGCCATCATGCTTTACTTCAGCGTAATCGCGAACACGTCTTAACAAACGATTAGCGATACGAGGTGTTCCCCTTGAGCGTTTTGCAATTTCAAAGGCGCCCTGCTCATCGATGGGTAATTCCATGACTTTGGCTGAGCGAGTCACAATGGTACAAAGATCTTTTACGTTATAAAACTCAAGACGCAGTGGAATACCAAAACGGGCGCGCAAAGGCGACGTTAACGCCCCTGCTCGGGTGGTGGCGCCAATTAGAGTAAAGGGTGGTAAATCCAGTTTAATGGAACGTGCTGCAGGTCCTTCACCAATCATAATATCTAATTGATAATCTTCCATTGCAGGATAGAGAATTTCTTCCACTACTGGGCTTAAGCGGTGTATTTCATCGATAAATAGCACATCACCATGTTCAAGGTTTGTCAGTAGTGCAGCGAGATCGCCCGCTTTTTCAAGTACAGGTCCTGAAGTAGACTTAATATTTACACCCATTTCATTGGCAACAATCATCGCCAGCGTAGTTTTACCTAAACCTGGAGGGCCAAAAATCAATATATGATCTAAGGCCTCTTCACGTTTAAGCGCTGCCTCTATAAACACTTTAAGCTGGGCGCGAGTATCATCTTGACCTGTATAGTCTTCAAGCATTTTAGGGCGCATCGCCCTATCAATATGTACTTCTTGCTCAAATTCTTGTGGTTGTATTAAGCGATCTGCTTCTATCATTTATATCTCTTTAATTAAGCAATTAAATACCGGAGTTAAAGCATCGATTTTAGCGCGGCTTTAATTAATACTTCGCTGGTCATGCCGTCTGAATAAGCTGTTATAACCGCTTTACTCGCTTGCGCGGGTTTGTAGCCTAATGATACTAGTGCGGCAATAGCATCTTCTTCGGCATTGTTTTCAACCACTGCAGGTTGATAGTTAGTTTGCAATGCAAACTCACGCTCGGAGCCAACGGAAGCTTCGAGTAAACTTTTCAGTTTATCGCGCATTTCAATAACTAAGCGTTCTGCAGTTTTTTTACCGACACCGGGAAGTTTTACTAAGGTCACGATATCATCACGCTCAACACAATTAACAAACTCGCCAGCGGTCATACCTGACAAAATGGTAAGCGCCAGTTTAGGGCCGACACCATTGGTTTTTATTAATAAGCGAAATAACGCCCGCTCTTGCTTAGTAATAAAACCATAAAGTAATTGCGCATCCTCACGTACCACAAAGTGGGTGTATAGCATTGCGGTATGGTTTAATTCCGGTAACTCGTAAAAACTGGTCATTGGTACCTGTAACTCGTAACCAACGCCATTAACATCAAGTACAATTTCTGGGGCCTGTTTCTCAACCACCAATCCGCATAATCTTCCAATCATTTGTATCTTCCATATGTGCGGCTTTGAGCTTTTCCACCCAGCGCAATTAAACTTTGATAAGTGTGGTAGTGACAAATAGCAACGCCAAGTGCATCAGCAGCATCAGCTTGAGGCGCAGCAGGCAATTTAAAAATTTGCTGGATCATATGCTGAACTTGCGCTTTTTGCGCGCGCCCCGTCCCCACAACAGCACTTTTAATTTGGGTTGCACTGTATTCAGCAACCGGCAAATTAGCATTCATGGCCGCCACAATGGCGGCGCCGCGTGCTTGCCCAAGCTTTAGAGCCGAATCGGCATTTTTTGCCATAAAAACCCGTTCAATGGCAAATTGATCCGGCTGGTATTGCTTGATGATTTCTGTAATGCCATCAAAAACTTGTTTTAATCGAGTCGGCAAATCATCTGCTGAGGTTCGAATACAGCCACTGCCTAAATACAGTTGTTGTCTGCCTTGGCACTTGATGACGCCGTATCCGGTAATTCGTGAACCAGGATCAATGCCTAATATTGTTGTCACGGTTTTAAGGTTTCCTTAACCTAGACTTTCCATTACTTCGTCTGATATTTCAGCGTTATGATAAACCTCTTGAACATCATCATGATCTTCTAAATTATCGATCAAGCGCATAAATTTAGCTGCGGTATCAGCATCTAAATCGGCTTTAGTACCGGCAATCATGGTGACTTCGGCATTTACTGCTTCAAAACCAGCAGCATCTAGGGCATCTTTAACACTGCCAAATGCATCAGGCGTGGTGAGTACATCAAATGCACCATTATCATGGGAAACCACATCATCTGCACCCGCTTCTAAGGCAGCGTCCATCAGTAGATCTTCATCGACAGTATTTGGATATGAAATGACCCCAGATTTTGTAAACATATAAGCGACAGAACCATCGGTGCCTAGGTTACCACCTGACTTACTGAATGCATTGCGTACGCCAGAGACAGTTCGGTTTTTGTTGTCGGTCATGGTTTCAACCATCACTGCGGTGCCACCTGGGCCGTACCCTTCATAAATAATGGTATCAAGCTGCTGACCATCAAGCTCGCCGGCACCACGTTTTACTGCGCGCTCTACCGTGTCTCGGGTCATATTATTTGATAAAGCTTTGTCTATTGCGGCGCGTAGACGCGGGTTAGCATCTGGATCTGATCCGCCTTCTCGTGCTGAAACGGTTAACTCACGAATAAATTTACTGAATAATTTGCCACGCTTGGCATCTTGGGCCGCTTTACGATGCTTAATATTGTCCCATTTACTGTGTCCAGCCATGGTAAGTCCTTTAAATTTCCGGTCTCAATACCTGTTAGATTACACACTTAGGTATTATAAAAACAGACCGAGGCATATGCCTCGGTTTGTTATTTTATCAATGTAGCCAAACTTTAGATTACTCTTCAGTAGCGGGCTTCTCTTGCGGAATAACATTGATACCTAATTCAACTAACTGCTGCGGGTTAGCAAAACCAGGGGCATTAGTTAACGGACATGCCGCAGTGGTTGTTTTAGGGAATGCCATTACATCACGTATTGAGCTTGCACCTGTCATTAACATGATAATGCGATCTAAACCAAAGGCTAAACCTGCATGAGGTGGTGTACCATAACGTAATGCTTCAAGTAAGAAGCCAAACTTCTCGTTGGCTTCTTCATCTGAAATACCTAAGATACGGAATACCGCGCTTTGCATCTCTGCATTATAAATACGCACTGAACCACCGCCTAATTCACAGCCATTTAATACCATATCGTATGCATCTGAAATCGCAGCGGCTGGATCCGCTTCTAATTGCTCCGGGGTAACATCACATGCTGCGGTAAACGGATGGTGAACAGCGTGGAAACCACCATTAATTTTCTCAAACATTGGGAAGTCAACAACCCACAATGGACGCCATTCACCTTCAAGTAGGTCAAAATCTTCACCGGCTTTAAGACGTAGTGCTCCCATTGCTTCAGCAACAACATTGGCTTTATCAGCGCCAAATAACACGATGTCACCTGTTTGCGCACCTGTGCGACTGATAATTTCGTTAACGATTTCTTCGTTTAAGAATTTAAGTACTGGTGATTGAATACCTTCAATGCCAGCAGATAAGTCGTTAATCTTCATCCACGCTAGGCCTTTAGCACCATAGATGCCAGCGTACTTAGTGTAGTTGTCAATTTGTTTGCGAGACAAAGATGCGCCTGCTGGAATGCGTAATGCCGCAACACGACCTTCGACATCGTTAGCTGGACCACTGAATACTGCAAATTCTACGTCTTTAACCAAATCAGCGATGTCCACTAACTCTAGTGGGTTACGTAAATCAGGCTTGTCTGAACCAAAACGTGCCATAGCTTCTGCATATGGCATACGTGGAAATTCACCTAAATCGACATTTAATAAGTCGTTAAATAAACCACGAACCATTTCTTCAGTCTTCGCCATCACTTGATCTGACGACATGAAAGAAGTTTCGATATCTATTTGAGTAAATTCTGGTTGGCGATCTGCACGTAAATCTTCATCACGGAAACACTTTACGATCTGGTAATAACGGTCAAAACCAGACATCATTAACAATTGCTTAAACAACTGTGGTGACTGAGGTAAGGCAAAGAATTGACCTTTATAGGTCCGGCTTGGAACTAGATAATCACGAGCGCCTTCTGGTGTAGCTTTGGTTAAAATTGGCGTTTCAATATCTAAAAAACCGCTGTCATCAAGGAAACGACGCACAGCACTAGTCACTTTAGAGCGAAATACGATTCTGTCAGCCATTTCTGGGCGACGTAAATCTAAGTAGCGGTATTTTAAACGCTGCTCTTCACTATTGTTTTGGTAGTTATCCATGCTTAGTGGTAACGGCGCAGAAGCATTGATAATAACTAAGTCTTTACCTAATACTTCAATTTCACCGGTTTTCATTTGTGCATTAATTTGGCTTTCTGGTCTTGCACGCACCACGCCTTTTACTTGTACACAAAATTCACCACGTAAACTACTGGCAACCTTGAAAACATCTTCTAAATCCGGATCATAAACAACTTGTACAATCCCTTCTCTGTCACGAAGATCTAAAAAAATCACGCCACCTAAATCACGGCTACGGTTTACCCAACCTACTAAGGTGACTTCTTGACCAAGATGAGACTTATTGACGTCTCCACAATATTGACTGCGCATTTAACTCTACCCTTAATTCGGTAATAGGTTCTAAAAAATAATTCTGTTAAACATTAGATAAATAATGCTAGCAACTATAGTACTTAAACAACGTCAATGACGTGATAAATAAATCCGAACATTATTTTACTACAAGCTTTGAAATAGTTTACTGCAATTAACGCGGCTTTAGGAAAAAGTTAGCACAATAAACGTGCAAAAAAGCATCATCCAATGCTTTTTTTGTGGATCTGCTGCATTTTTGGTTAACCGCTGCCAAGCCTTAAGTTTATTTGTTAGAAATTAATCAAGACTATTCAGCTTATTGGTAACCTAAGTTGTTAGCGCTTTTCTTGTTGCGGTACATATTTTTATCAGCACACTTTAACAATGCAATGGCGTTATCACCATCATCAGGATAAATCGCCATACCGATACTGGCAGTAAGCGTTAGACTGATACCATCAATCCTCAAAGGCTCTGTTAGGTTAGCAGTAATGGTTTCAGCCACCTTAATTGCACTTTCTGCGTTATCGATATTATTCAGTAGTATGACAAATTCATCACCACCAAATCGAGAAACTGTATCTGATTTTCTAACCGCTTTTTTCAAGCTATTTGCTATAGCAACTAATGCTTGATCACCAACATGATGGCCATAGGTGTCATTAACTGCTTTAAACTTATCGATATCAATAAATAAAATGGCAAATTTATGTTGTTCTCTTAGATGAGCGGTGACGGCGCAAGCTAATCTATCATCAAGTAAACACCGATTAGGTAAATGAGTCACAGGATCATGCTCAGCTGCAAATTTACTTTCTAATTGTGCTTGTTTACGAAGCTCCACTTCTGCCTTCAGCCGCCTGTTACCCCAAATAACCAACAATGTAATAGCGCTAACAATAACTAACCCTATCAACAGCATCTTAAACCAATGTTGATATTTATCCGCTTCGCTACTTAAGTCAATGGCCACCCATTGCTGATACATTTGCTGCTGCTTTGTTTCATCAATAGTTTCTAAGGCACGATTAATTAGTGGGATGAGCTTTTTAAGTTCTGAATAGACGCCAATATGACTTTTTTGCTCTGCTAAATCCGCTACCAGTGCTATTTTTAAATCAGGGAAACCACCTTCATTAAGTGCATAAGCCAAGGTAACCACTTGCTCAATAAATAAATCAGCTTGACCTGTAGATACGGCTTTTAAACCACTTTTGACATCTGCCACAGGCATGATCTTTAAGCCTGGAAATTGTTGCCTTAATTGATTATTGATGCTGTACCCTTTGACCACAGCAATCCGTTTACTTGTGTATTGACTTAAATTAAATAGTGGTTGCTCAGTGAGTGAGGTGGCAATGGCCCAAGGAGATGGCCAGTAACCATCGGTAAATTCGAGCGTAGGCTGCTGCAATTTACTCTTGGCCATACTAGCGACCATGTGTATGGTTCCTGATTTAATATCATTGTTAAGGCTATCCCAATCTTGATAAGCAACTGGAATAATATCGATTCCTAATTGATTAGAGATAATGTCAGTGACGTCGCTGTTAACGCCAGAAAACTCACCCTGTTCATTTTGATATTCCATTGGTGCCCAGTCGTCTAAATAGCCCAATTTTAATGCACCTAAGGAGTCCAAATATTTTTGCTCGTTATGACTTAAAAATATTTGCTTATCACGGCTAATAAAAGTGCGGTCGTCATTATTAACCAGCCATTTACGCTCTATTTTATTTAGTTCATGCAAACTAATCAGCTTGAAACCATTGGTGATACGCTCAGCAAGCTCTGTGTTTTCAACATTGGTGAGGTTATAAATCTGGGTGCTAAATTCAGTTGAAGTGAGCTGATTGAAATCTGCCCATTTTTTATTATTAAGTAAGTAATGTGACGTAGTCGCACTCGATGCAACAAAGCCGACAATATCGCCGTCTTGGCTCGCTTTGACCATTTGAGCCATAGAATCGTAATACCGCAGCTGCGCATTAGGCAATAATGTTCTCAGTTCAACAATATAAGGAGATGTGGCAAAAATACCAATGCGTTTACCATCAACTTGACTAATATTGGTTAATTCTTTTTGGTAACTAAAAAAACGACTTTTAACCGTGTATAAATGATTTGCTCGATTTAACCCAGTGTTCATCGTGTCACTTTCAGGATAACCAATATGAACATCGGCAAGCCCTTTCTTAACCATGTTAATGCTACCGTTCATATCGCTAGAAATGAAATTAATATTGATGCCCGTTTTTTCTGACCATAGCTGCCAAATATCAACAAATAAACCATGGGGTTGACCTTCAGGGTTTATATCAACAAACGGCTCAATTTCAACTTGCATAGCGATCATTAAGCCGCCTGATTCACGTCTCAGGCCAAACCAGCGTTTCTCAATATCATCAACCACCTTCGCTGATATTTGCGCAAAACCTTGGTTAATTTCAGCAACCCAATAACTGTGCCGTTTGGCAACCGCTGGCGCTAAATTAACTGTATTAACTGAGATCCTAGCGGAAGTTTGATACTTATTGGCCAAATCAAAATTAACCGGAATCCCTTGATAATAACCTTGAATAGCAGCAAAAGCATATAGCTCGCCATCAATTACCGCGTCCACGAGTTCACGTTTAGTTTTGAAGGTTTTAAATGTGAGACTAGGTTCAATGGCTAATAAATCATCGAGATGAGATGTGCCTTCGATAACCCCTATTTTAAAAGGTTTTAAATCTGTGATGCTTTTCTTAGTGGCGATATCATTATGAAGGTAAACGTAATTATTTAATGTTGTTATTTGATTGGCATAAGCAAATTTTGTCTTTCTTTTCGCGTTTACTACCATTCCTATATGGGCATCGACCTTACCTTCTTCAATAGCAGAGAGTGACTCCTTCCATGGCATGGGCTTAAAAATCACTTTAATGCCACTCTTAACTGACCATTCGTGCCATAAATCGACCATCAAACCCGAAGGGTTACCATTTTGATCAACAAATTGATAAGGGTAAGCGTCTTCACTCATTGAAATAGATATTGTTTTCGGTAGTGAGCTTACTAGTATCTCATCTGAGGAGGTATTAGCCCAAGTAGCAGTGGTGAGCACTAAACTGACTATGATGACAAATATAAATTGAGTGAACTTCAAGCGCTATCCCTTGTGCAAGATGTATTTTCTCTGAAGAAAAAGGTTATGTGTTTGTTGGTTATTTTTAATTACTGTACATCATACCGTTTTATATCGACTAATTGTCTAACAAGATGAATAATTTACCGAGAAAATAGCCAATAAACAAAATAATTTACAAAAATTCCAATGGGATACTTGCTGCTATTTGTTAGGATTAGCTAGAATGACAATATAATACTCCTAAGTTACTGCAGATGAACTCTCAACAAGACACAATTTACGCCACAGCAACTGACAAAATATCAGATTTTCAATTTGATAATCGCGTCGCTGGTGTGTTCAACGATATGATCAGACGTTCTGTACCTGGTTATGCACAAATCATTAATACGATAGGTGATTTTGCTGATAGGTATGTAACGCCAAATTCTAATATTTATGATTTAGGCAGCTCCTTAGGCTCTGCTACCTTAAGTATTCGTCGTCAAATTGAACAACGCCAATGCCGTATTATCGCAGTAGATAATAGCGAGTCTATGGTTTCTCGATGTCAGGAAAATCTCGCGGCTTATGTCAGTGATACTGAGGTTGAGTTAATTTGTGGTGACATTAGAGATGTAGAAATCACCAATGCATCGATGGTGGTGTTAAATTTCACCTTACAGTTTTTACCGGTGCAAGATAGAGATAGCCTGATCAAAAAAATATTTCAAGGCTTATTGCCTGGCGGCATTTTAGTGATCTCAGAAAAGATCTGCTTTGAAGATGATGTGATTCAATCATTGCTGTATGAACAACACCTCGATTTTAAACGTGCTAATGGCTACAGTGAGTTAGAAATCAGCCAAAAACGCAGCGCACTTGAAAATGTGATGCGCCCAGACAGTTTAACAATCCACCAACAACGCTTTACTGATAATGGCTTTAGTCATTCAACTGTATGGTTCCAATGTTTTAATTTCGCATCTATGGTGGCTATCAAGTGATTAGTTTCAGCTCTTTTTATCAACAAATTGCCGACTCATCGTTACAACACTGGTTGGAAGAATTACCGGCTATTTTAGGAAAGTGGCAACGTGAACATAAACACGGCAATTTACCTAAATGGGAAAAAGTCCTTAACAAACTTAATTACCCTACTCCAACAAGCATCGATTTATTCAATGGTGTCAAAATTGGCGATGGCAGCCAATTAACTGCAGGTCAAACTGAAAAACTTGAAAACCTTTTAGGCTTGTTTCAACCTTGGCGTAAAGGTCCTTTTAATATTCATGGTATTGATATCGATACCGAATGGCGCAGTGACTGGAAATGGGATCGAGTAAAACCACATATTTCACCGTTAGAGAATCGCACCGTGCTAGATGTAGGTTGTGGTAGCGGCTACCATATGTGGCGCATGCTAGGGGCTGGCGCAAAACGTGTCGTGGGTATTGACCCTTCGCCGTTATTTTTATGCCAATTTGAAGCCGTTAAGCGTTTAGCGGGTAATCAGCATCCTGTTCATTTATTGCCATTAGGAATTGAAGAACTGCCAGCACTTGATGCGTTTGATACAGTGTTTTCTATGGGAGTGTTATATCACCGCCGCTCACCTATCGACCATCTAATGCAGTTACGTGATCAACTGCGTATGGGCGGCGAATTGGTATTAGAAACTTTAGTTATCGATGGTGATGAAAATGCGGTTTTAGTGCCAGAAGACAGATACGGCAAAATGAACAACGTATGGTTTTTACCCTCCGTTGATGCGTTAATGTTATGGCTTAAAAAATGCGATTTTACCGATATCCGTTGTGTCGATGTTGATGTCACCTCTATGGCAGAACAGCGCTCAACTAAATGGATGAAAAACGAGTCGTTAGTGGATTATCTTGATCCAAATGATGTTAGTTTAACGGTAGAAGGTTACCCTGCACCCAAACGTGCAACGATTATTGCAATAAAGAACCAACCTAATCACGACTTAATTTAACCTAGATTATTAAAATAACAGGAATTATCATGTTAAAGCAGGTATTTATTTTATCTTGTACAGCCGCGTTAATCACCGGCTGTGCTTCAACAGAAAAAGTAACTCCGGTTGGTAGTGAAGAGTTTACTTCAAATTTAGCCAGTTCTCAGGCCGCTATTATTGAAGCGATTAATAGCCAATGTATTAGCGCCACACCTGAAATTGTTGCCTTAAACGAAGAAGTACAACAATTAAGGTTACAAATCACCGATACTCTTACCAAACAATCTGAAAAAATGGATGCTGATGCCGTTGCATTAGCGCAATTAAATGAACCACCTCAGTGTCCTGAGTCAGCAATAACCGATAAGTTTGTTCTGGGTGAAGTAGAAAGTGTTTTTATTGACGAATTAAAAGCCGCTTTTGCAACGCGTATTGATACTGGCGCTGAATCGTCATCATTAGATGCCCGCAATATTGTGTTATTTGAACGTAATGGCGTTCAATGGGTTCGCTTCGATGTAATGATCAATGGAGAGGATCAACCTGGGGATACTTTTGAACATAAAGTTGAACGTTTTGTGCGCATTAAACAAGATGCAGAACAACCTGATGATCGCCGCCCCGTTATTCATGCCCACCTGCAAATTGGTAAATACGCCGCTGAAACTGACTTAAACTTAACCGATCGTAGCCATTTAGATTATCCCTTACTACTTGGTCGTAAATTTATGAAAGATATTGCTGTAGTCGATGTCGGCCAGAGCTATATTCATGGAAAAAAAGACAAACAAATAACGACAAAAGTTAAATAGGACTTCTAATGCATTCACGTAAACCGTTTTTTATCTTCGTCGCGTTATTATTTATATTCGGTACTGCAGCCAGTATTTATCGCAGCGTTGAACACAACGTCCCTTTCCTTCCTGGTCAGCAGGTTCAAAGCTGGTCAGTGGAAGCAAAAGTGATGTTTAATGGTAATAATAACCCAACCGAAGTATCACTCTCTTTGCCACAAGATCCTGCATTTGATGTACTTTCAGAAAATGCTACCTCACCGGGATATGGTCTAAATATCTCAGAAGGGGCTGACAGAAGAGCAGTTTGGTCAATTCGTGAATCCTCTGGACGTCAATCCTTATATTACCGTGTAACACTGGTACCGACAGGTCAACTTGACGTCACCCAAGATGAAGTACCTGAAACACCAGAACCCTTTTTATGGCAAGTCACTGAAAAAGGCGCCGCTGACCAAATCATGAACGATGTATGGCAGCGCAGTGCTAATAACCTTTCTTACGCACAGCAGTTAATGTCAGTGATTAACGACACTAATCAATCGCAGAATTTAGCACTGTTATTATCAGTTAACACTCGTACCCAGTTGTTTTTGCAAATGCTGCACTCTAAAGGCGTTCCTGCAAAACAAGTGAGTGGTCTAATGCTAGAAGACCAACGTCGTCGTCAGCAACTCAATCCTTATGTGCAGGTTTATCATAATGGTGAATGGGTTTTATTTGATGTTGAAGGCAACAAACAAGGCCGTCCTGATAACTTGGTTTTATGGCAACACAATAACCAATCGGTGTTAGATGTTGTTGGTGGCAGTAACTCGCAAGTTAACTTTTCAATGTTGCAAGAAACACGCTCAGCACTGGCAACCTCTATCGATATGATGAAAAACTCAGATGCACTGGATTTTTCTTTGTACCAATTACCACTAGAAGAACAAAGTACCTTCAAAGGGATTTTATTGATCCCAATTGGCGTGCTTGTAGTGGTGTTCTTAAGAGTGATTATCGGTATCAAGACATCAGGTACCTTTATGCCGGTACTGATTGCATTAGCCTTTATTCAAACCACATTATTGACCGGTTTAATTGGCTTCTTGTTAATTGTCGCCTTTGGTTTGATGATCCGCTCCTATTTATCGCAACTTAACTTATTGCTCATATCCCGAATATCCGCGGTCATTATTGTAGTGATATTTATTATTGGCTTGTTTACGCTTATTTCCTATAAAGTGGGATTAAGTGAAGGCTTAACCATTACCTTCTTCCCGATGATCATTTTGGCATGGACCATTGAACGTATGTCAATTTTATGGGAAGAAGAAGGCCCTAAAGCGGTAGTGATGGCCGGCGGTGGTAGCTTGTTTGTCGCCACCTTAGCCTACCTTGCTATGAGTAACAGTTGGATCCAATATTGGGTATTTAACTTCTTAGGTATTCACTTAGTGATTTTAGCAATGGTGTTAGTGATGGGCCAATACACTGGCTACCGTCTCACAGAGCTTAAACGCTTTAAACCTTTGGCTGGAGATCAGTAATGAACTTTGCCTGGCCTTGGGAGCTGCGCCGCAAAGGCGTATTAAATATGAATAAGCGTAATATCGATTACATTGGAAAATATAATCCTCGTAAATATTACAAACGCGTGGATGACAAGCTGATTACCAAGCAATTAGCTTTAGCCAATGGTATTGCCGTACCTGACTTGATTGGTGTTGTTGAAGAGCAGCACAAAATCAATGATATTCCGCAAATGGTCATCGACCGTACTGGCTTTGTGATAAAGCCAGCAAAAGGTTCTGGCGGTAAAGGGATTTTGGTGATCACTAAAGTGGAAGGCGGTCGCTATTATAAACCTAATGGCGATGAAGTGACGCCGACTGAAGTTTATCGCCATGTCTCCAACATCTTAAGTGGGTTGTTTTCTTTAGGCGGCACCCCTGATGTCGCCATTGTTGAAGGCTTGATTGAGTTCGATCCGGTTTTTGATGGTTTTAGTTACGAAGGCGTGCCTGATATCCGCTTAATCGTGTTTAAAGGCTATCCAGTAATGGGCATGCTACGCTGCTCAACAGCTGCTTCTGATGGCAAAGCTAATTTGCACCAAGGCGCTGTCGGTGTCGGTTTAGATATTGCTACAGGCAAAAGTTTGTTTGCTGTTCAATTTGATGAACCTGTTTTAAAGCATCCTGATACTCAATTTGAATTGTCACAAATTCAAGTCCCAAACTGGGACACCCTGCTTCATACCGCATCCAGTGCCTATGAAATGTGTGAACTGGGTTATTTAGGAACCGATATGGTTTTGGATAAGCAGCGAGGTCCATTACTACTGGAGCTAAATGCTCGACCAGGACTTGCAATTCAAACCGCAAACGGTAGAGGGATTTTACAACGCTTGCAACATGTTGAGTCTATCAAAGGCCCTGCCGTTTCAGTGGAAGAACGTGTGGCTTATGCCAAAAAGCATTTCTGTAGTAATCCTAACTTTTAGTTTATTGGCAACTGCGCAAGCAGTTGCCAATCCTCTTCAGCTGTTTGTGCAACAATGTTTGCAATACAAACCGTCTTTAGCATCCCTAGATTTAAAGCAAACAACCCCTTACCAAACATTACAGTTTGAGCAATTAACCTTAGGCTTTAACAATTTTAACGACCGTTTAAATTACTACCGCCACTTAGCCACTCATAACCAGCGTGAAGGGCTATTAATGTGCCAATTACATTTAGCTGATGAATTATCAGCATTGTTAACAGCGCCTCAATTATCCAGTTTTATCGCTGAGCTTGAAGATAGCCACATGCCCTACTCTTTATTAGCCAATAAAATTAACGCGATTACACTAGCCCAACTTGATATCGATACCAAATCACAGTTACACAATGCACAGGCAACGATAAGACGAAACCTTAGTAATAGTAATTTGAAATTGGTATTTAATAACGCACAATGCCAGTTAGATACCAACCGCGATGATACAAACTCTGCTTTTGAGATCAGTTTAGCCAAATACTTACTTTTACAACCAGATGAGCAATGCCGAAAAACCACTTGGCAGGCCTATCAAGCACGGGCAAAAAGTAAAAATCAGCAGTTATTAGCGACAATTAAAACCATTAAGCAGCAAGTTTCAGCGCCTGAGCCCAGCATTGCTTCAGCTGAAGCCCAAAGCGCGCCATTACAGGCAACCCAATCATTATCAACAAAGCCGTTATTAACAAATCAGCTGTTATTATCCTTCTTAGAAAGCCAAACCAATAATATTAATACAGCGCCTTGGAATATCGGTAAAACCCTTAGTCAGATAAAAAATACCCCTTATCTTGGCCCCAAAAACAGTAGTGATTTATTTCAGCAAGTTGTCGATGTATTAACGCCTCTGGGGCTTGAATTCGAAGCGATTCCCCTCCAAGTGCAAGCTGATATGTCGTCCACTAATGAAACCAATACCACCGCGAGTACTGGCAATGGCACTGCAACGGTCAATGAACCATCAGAACCAATTACAACTTATCGCTTGTGGCATCAGCAGCGTTTAGTTGGTGAACTCTATATCCATACAAGTAAGCATTCGATGGCGAATATCATTAGGTATCCGGTGATCGGTCAGCAATTTGCCCAAGCGAGCGTGGTTTTTCCAAAATATTTATCTAATCGGCGCCAAGCAATGCAACTGGTGAAAAGCCTCAGCGAGGCCATTACTGCTATGACTCGAGGCAGCCAATTCTATTTGGTAAATAAGCTTGGAGTATCAACAGATAATTATTTATTAGGTTATTATTGGTTAAGCAGTCATCTACAACACCAATTAGCCTATTTAACCCCTTCAGCGAGAGAGCAATTTGCTGAGTCTTATCGACAGCAACTTAGGGTATTTCGCAGCAAAGTCGCTTGGTATTATTTAAACTCTGAGCAGCAAGGGGATGATATAAATAATCAACAACTAAATAGCGCCATCAATCAGGCTTTTCAGGCGAGTTTTAATCAACAATGGCCGGATGCAAAAAATATGGCCTATAGCTTTAACGGCATAGCTAATGAAGGGCTCGATTACTATCACCCACTTTGGCAACAAAATTTAGTTAATTTGATTAATACAGACACTAACGCTTCAATAACAAATCGCCAAGTTTTTGATATTTTGGTAGTTAATGAAGATAATTTATCCCTAATCCAACAAATGAGCATTATACTTAATCCACCGACTGATCCATTATCAATCATCAGGAGAGCCTTTAATGTTGGCAATTCGAAAATTTAAATCCTTAACCAGTTTAATCAGCTTTTCGTTGCTACTTACTTGTGCCAGCAGCTTTGCTGAAACCAGAGATAACCATCAATTAACTCACCAGCAAGTTCGAAGCGCAATTCAGCTTAACCTTGAACAAAATATGTATTCCTTGCCACCTCGAATTCAAGGGCATTATGGTTTACGTATGTATCGCATGACTGGTGATGAAAAGTACGCTAATGCCGCTTTAATTGATTTGATCACCATTACAGAAAGACAAAACTACTTTGCCTGTAATATGGATAAACCTAATTTTATTGAAGATGAAGCCGAACAAGCTATTAGTGTGTTAGGTAAAGGTCCTCGTGCTAAAGCGCGTAAAAAAGCCCTTAAGCCGTTTCCAGAGTTTATTTTCTATAGCGATATTTTATTGCGCTATGCCAGTCGCACCGATGAACTGGGTTTCATGGGGCCATGTCATGAGCAAATGATTAAAGGCTTAAAAGCCTATGATTTAACCCCAGCTTTGACTGATCCTAAAATGATCACATCATGGGCCGCGCAGTTAGTGAATTATGTTTACTGGGCTAAACAGCTAAATGTGGGGGATTATGTCGAGGTATATAAACAAGCGTTCATCGAGACTTATCCTGACGATAAAGACAACAATCTTGATAAAAAGCAGTACCGAAACAAGCTATATGGTATGACACACTTTATTTTTGCCTCTAGTGGTTATTACCAAGAGCAAGTTAACGCCAAAGATTATCAATGGATTTTAGATTTCTTTAATAACAACATTGATAGGATCTTAACTGATGCAACCGATGACATTATTTCAGAAGTCGGCATTAGCTTTTTATTAGCGGGTCAGCCAAACCATCCTGTGGTTAAAAAGACTCAAAACCATATTGCGGCGTCATTTATCCCTGAGTATCAACTGATCCCGTCACCTCGTGGTAATCCCAATATGGTGTCAGGCGAACACCGCAATGTATTGGCGATGATGCTTCTTGATTGGCCAGAGAAGCTGCATAAAGGCCCTTACCTTGCTGAAATAAAAGCGACGAAAAAGTATTTGCCGGTGCAAGTGACGCCTAAAGATCTCACTAAAACTAACAGCAATACAAAAGAGAAACCTAGCGCTAAGTAATTAAGCGCGTTCTCGATTGCCTTCAAGAGCGTATCACTGTGTGATACGCTCTTTTTAATATTGACCTGTAAACTAATGAGTTTTGTATGAATAGAGCAAAATCCACACTTGAGCAATGGCGAATTATTCAATCTGTAGTGGACTTTGGTGGTTACGCCCAAGCAGCAGAAAAGCTGAATAAAGCCAATCTTCGCTCAATCACGCTGTGGCTAAACTACAAAACCAACTTGGGATTCAATTACTTGAAGTAAAGGGACGCAAAGCTTACCTAACGCAGCAAGGTGAAGTACTACTCAGGCGCTCACGTCACTTAACCCAAACCGTTGATGAACTTGAGCAACTTGCGAGCAATTTAGGACAAGGCTGGGAGCCCAACTTGACCATTGCCCGCGAAATCATCTATCCAATGCAATTTCTTGTGGACGCCTTAAAAGCCTTTTGGCCCGATAGCCGTGGGACCCGAGTGACTGTCATTGACTCGGTGATCACAGGCACACAAGAATTAATTGACAATAACATCGCCGATATCGCTATTTGCGGTATTCCTGCAAAAGGCCATATTGCCGAGTTCCTGTGTGAGTCAGACTTATACCTTGTATGCAGTCCGACTCATCCATTAACCCAGTGCGGTATTGTTGCCGATGAAACAGAGCTGGCGCAGCACTTACAAGTGGTCATTAAAGACACTGCAACTGAAAAATCAGTAGATACTGGTTGGTTAAAGTCAGAGCAGCGCTGGACAGTATCAAACTTTCACGAAGCAAAAAACGTGTTACAAAGTGGCATTGGCTTTTGTTGGGCGCCCGCTTATTTGGTCGAGGATGATATTCGCCAAGGTAAGCTCGCCAGGCTTATTCTTAAAGGCAGTAAAAGTCGTAAAATTGCATTAACTTTGGTTATCCCTAACCGAGATAATCAGGGGCCTGCCAGTAAATTGTTAGAATCTTTAATTTTATTACAGCACGATATTGACCAAAACAAGCCTTGATAGATATCTGATTTATTTAGCTTTAATGATACTCAAAGTCATTAATGCCAGCTCAAGTTACATTGAGTTCTACACTGAGACATCGATTATGGTGCCAATGTTTTCAGACCAGACATTTATCACATCTACTGCAACCTCGGCGTGAGAAATAGCTTTCTGAGCATCAATCAGGGCCGCTGTTTGCGAGCTAAGCGTGACGCTATCTGCAGTTATTTGTACTGAGGCAGAACTTAGCGTTTCTGGGATGGCTACCGCCGTGGTCGCCTGCGCTAAATCATTGTGCGCCTGTTGCAGTCCTTGAACACCGAGGGTAAAACTTGATGCTATTTCCATGATACAACTCCTTTTGAAACAACCTAATAGCAAGTTATATCACATTGAATAGTCTTGATAAAATGCATACCAATTTAAAAACTAATACCAGTTTGTCTCCCAATCTTTCCATACTGGGTTAAGCCCTGACTTTTGTATTTGCTGCACTATTTGCACCGCGCTGCGCTCATCTGAGATTTCAAATTGATCCAACTGGGTGTTGGGATTTTGATAACCACCAGGTTGGGTTGAGCTGCCAGCGCTGATATGAGTCACCCCTAAAGGCAATAAGTTGTTACGTAACTGCTGGGTTTCTCTGGTAGATAAACTAATTTCAAGCTGGGGGTTAAACAATCGAAACGCACAGATCAATTGCACTAAGCCCACATCAGTTAATTCGACTTTAGGACTAATTCCACCGGTACACGGTCTTAATCTCGGTAAAGAAATACTGTAACGACTGCGCCAGTGATGTTTTTCTAAATAGGCCAAATGATAGCCCATTAATAACGCATCTACGCGCCAACTGTCTAATCCGAGCAATACCCCTAATCCCACTTTATCAACCCCAGCCGCCGCGACCCTTTCTGGTGTAGTGAGCCGATAAGTAAAGTCTTGTTTTTTACCTCTGGTATGATGCTTGGCATAGGTTTGGCGATGATAAGTTTCTTGATATACCATCACAGCATCGAGCCCTAACCCCACCAGCTGGGCGTATTCATCTTGCGCCAAAGGCTGTACTTCGATTGCTACATAACTGAAATGCTGTTTTACCAGTGGCAAGATGGTTTTAAAGTATTCAATGCCTACTTTGGTTTCATGTTCTCCAGAAACCAGTAATATTGAATCAAAACCTCGCTGTTTAATGATTTGAATTTCAGCTAATAATTCGGTCTCTGTTAAGGTTTTTCGTTTGAGTTTATTACTCATAGAAAAACCGCAATAGTCACACTCATTTGCGCACAAGTTAGATAAATACAATGGCAGGTATAAACCAATATTAGCCCCAAAGCGTTGCCGGGTTATCTGATATGCCCGCTGCGCCATCGTTTCTAAAAAAGGTAATGCAGCAGGCGATAAAAGCGCGATTAAACTGTCAATATGACCTTGGGGGCGCTGTAATGCTTGTTGCACATCAGCTTCAGTGCTGCTATTAATCCGCATTGATAAATCGATTAAATCTAGCTGTTTAAATTGCTCGACAAAACTCATGGTGCGCCACTCTATTAACTTAATTTGTTGAACCAACCGCATTCAAAGTTAAATTACTCAAACCAAATCATTCACCTGTAAGGGAATAATCTGGCTTACAGATGTAAAAATTGCGTCAGCGGGCTAGTATGTTCTGCCTGTTTGGTAACACTGCCAAGTCCGGCGGTATAGGCATCACGACCGGTTCTAACCGCAAAATCAAAACACCGCGCCATCACTATGGGAGATTGACTACTGGCAATCGCAGTATTGACTAGCACGGCATCTGCGCCCAGCTCCATTGCTCGGCTAGCTTGCGAAGGTGCGCCAATCCCAGCATCAACAACCACCGGCACATTAGCTTGCTCAATGATCATCTCTAAAAAAGGCTCAGTGGCTAAACCTTGATTACTGCCGATAGGACTGCCTAACGGCATCACAGCGGCGCAGCCCACTTCCTCTAGCCGGTAACACAGCACAGGATCTGCGTGAACATAAGGCAACACAATAAAGCCTTTTTTACACAAGACTTCGGCAGCTTTAAGGGTTTCAATAGCATCTGGCATCAAGTATTTCGGATCTGGATGGATTTCAAGTTTGATCCACTTTGTGCCAAGCATTTCACTGGCAAGTTCTGCTGCAAAAATAGCTTCTTTAGCGGTTCTTGCCCCTGCAGTATTGGGTAATAACTTAACTCCCATTTGCTGTAATGGCGTCAACAAGTCATCATAGTCTTTACTATGATCAATACGCTTCATTGCGAGGGTCACTAATTGTGAGTTAGAGGCCTCAATGGCAGCTAGCATAGTGTTAGCATCGCTAAACTTTCCTGTACCTGTAAATAAACGAGACTCAAATTGATGTCCGGCTATGGTTAACATAATCACCCCCCTGCTACAGCTGAAAAGACGTCTACTTTATCATTAGGCTGGCATTGAATGGCCTGCCAGCGACTTCTTGGTACAACTTGTTGATTGAGCACTAATGCCAGTGCTTTGGGATTAAGTTGTTTAGACTCTATTAGCGCTAATAAGCTTGGCGCTTGTTGCAACTGCTCTGGTTGGCCATTAAATTCAATTTCAATCATGTTTAATCCTTTTGCGGTAAAGTTATCTGCATGAGTTGACGTCATTTGTTGACGCTGTAATAGCTGCGCTACAACAACTACATTTAGGGTCTTGATTCATTTGTATAATCTGCCATTGCAAGCTTTTAGCATTAAACACATGTAACTTACCCGCTAGCTGGCCTTTGCCTAAGTCATCGGCTGTTAACCAATTTAGCCCCAATAAACTTTGCATTGATGCAACCGTTTGAACAGCAGCAGTGTTAACCCCCATTGATACACATGTTTGTGAAACATGAGTATCTTGTGGGTACAGGCATTGATAACAGCCCCTTTGCGGATAGTCAGTTGAGCTGCAAAATAATTGCCCATCATTAGCGGAAATCGCTGCGCTAATTAGCCCTGTAGCGTGACGAACACAAACTTCATTAATCATTAAGCGGCTAGTAAAGTTGTCAGTGCAATCAAACACCAGATCGACAGATTCAACTAATTTTGCACCATCTGTATCAGCGCCTTCCGTATGAGCACCAAAGGCCTGCTCAATTGCCATGATATTTACGTCTTCATAGGCTGCTGCTAACTTATCTTTGGCAAGTAGCGCTTTGCTTAAACCAATATCTTGTTCGTTAAAAAGTAATTGCCGCGACAGATTTGAAAGCTCCACCTTGTCATGATCCATCAATATCAGTTCTCCAACTCCCGCGGCGGCCAATTGCTGGGCAACACTGTGACCTAAACCACCGATTCCGATGATCAGTAGCCGGCTATTAAGTAATTTAAGCTGACCAAGCTCACCCATATCAGTCAGTAAAATATGACTGGCATACTTGATAAACTGCTTGGAAGTGAGCCCACTCTTATTAGCTTGACGCTGTTGTGTAATCGTCATGACACTGGCTCACACTGCAGCTGTTTCACTGATGGCTTGTGGGATTTTACATGTGATTGCCTTGGCTGTTGCTGAGGTTGTTGCTGAGGTTGTTGTGCAGCCGCTAGATGCCATTGCTGCTCTACAATGAATAAGCCTTGGCAGGGTTTTCTGCTTCAGTAATGGCTCTTACCACGGCAACACTATCAACCCCAGTGGCTTTGATATCCGTTATAACACTTGCATCAATACCACCGATGGCCACGGTTGGGCATACGTTGTTAAGTAATGCACTGTAGCGTGCTAATTTTGCTAAGCCTTGAGGCTTTGACGGCATCACCTTAGTGGTCGTTGGGAAAATATGCCCTAAGGCGATATAGGATGGATTTAATTGCTGAGCTAATAGAATTTCAAATACGCTGTGGCTAGATAACCCAAGGGCTAGCCCTGCCGCTGAAATTTCATTTAAGTCAGCTAACTCAAGGTCTTCTTGACCTAAATGAACCCCGAATGCACCAAGCTGTATTGCCAGTTGCCAATGATCGTTAATAAACACTTGGGCGTTATATTGCTTACCCAGAGCTATTGCGCGGCTAATATCTTGTACTAGTTTGGTTTGCTGAGCATCATTAGAGACCTCATTGACAGCATTAGCTTTAATTCGCAGCTGCACTGTGGTGCAATTGGCTTCTAACACGCTTTGCAGCATAGTCACGTCATCCACAACCGGATAAACACCAATGCCCTTATGCAGCGCAGGAAAGCGGCAATCTAGGTAGCCCTGAGCTGTATTTATTAATCCATTGCTAAACTTTCCACCAGCAGCTAATTCTTGCTGTGTTTTGCCTAAATTGTTAATTTCAGCGCCACTTACGGCAGTAATTTCAGGGTAGTATTGTATTTCATCAGGCCAAGCGGTTTTTACCACTGGCCCTGCGCCTTTACCAAATGATTCACTGCACACTAATCCCTTGAGTACATATGCTTTTGCCATCACAACGGCATCATGAAGTACATAGTTATGGGCTAAAAAGCATGCTATCGCAGTGGATAAGGTGCAACCTGTGCCATGGTTATTACTTGTATTAACTCGCTCGCTATTAAGCCAATAAGCTTGATATTGATGGGCGTCACTCACGCCGTGAACTTTACGGCAAATGAACAAATCATTGGCTTTGGTTTGTTGCCATACTGCATCACCGCCTTTGGCGAGCACATGACAATGAAGCTGTTTAACCAGTTGCGCTGCCGCACTATAAAAACCATCACTTGAGTCTAGGCTTTGGCTTTTAATTGTGCACTGAGGTTCAAATGCCACGCTGTTAGTATCAGTCAGCGTGTGTAACTCCCTAACATTAGGGGTAATTAAGCTAATTAGACCTTTAAAAGGGCTAAAATCTAACGGCTTTTTTGCGCGCTCATTTAAGCTATCACCACTACTGGCAACCATGACAGGATCTAAAATAATCGGGATCAGCTGGTTAGCTAAACTCTGACTTTTAAATGTCTTTAACCAATTAGCAATGAGTACCAATTGTTGTTGATTGGCAATTAAGCCAATTTTTATGGCTGCTGGCGCTAAATCGCTAGCAAGTGTATTTAGCTGAGCCAATAAGATGGATTCTGACACAGCCTCGACTAGTGTTACAGCCACCGAATTTTGCGCAGTAACAGTGGTAATTGTGCTGCAGCCAAAACACTGTAAGTCATTTATAGTTGCTAAATCTGCCTGTATGCCGGCGCCGCCACCACTATCTGAACCGGCAATAGTCCAGACGATGGGCGACATGGTTTCTAAGCTATGTGGTTGTGAAACATTCATGGTTAAGCCTCTAATTCAGCAGTGGTCTTAACAGCTAAATCTGCGCTTGTTGCTGTGTCTGGCTTAGAAGGTAACGGATGATAAATTGCATAGCCTGTGGCTTTAAATTCAGCTGACTTTTGTGCCATGGCTGATTGAATATCTACACCGCTACTAACGCTTATATCTGCACTTGCGTCTACGGAATTAACATTGTGATTAGAGTGTGCCTGCAGGTGTTTAAATTCGCTAGCGTCAAGCACGTTCACCTTTTGTAACTGATCACGCGCTTGCTTTGCAGCGTATTCACGCACTTCTTGAGTGATTTTCATTGAGCAAAACTTTGGCCCACACATAGAACAAAAATGCGCAACTTTGGCAGACTCTTGGGGGAGCGATTCATCGTGATAAGCACGAGCGGTATCTGGGTCTAAGCCTAAGTTATATTGATCTTCCCAGCGAAATTCGAACCTTGCTTTTGATAAGGCATTATCACGAATTTGCGCACCAGGGTGACCTTTAGCCACATCGGCAGCATGAGCTGCAATTTTATAAGCGATAAGTCCTTGTTTAACATCTTCTTTATTCGGTAAGCCCAAATGCTCTTTAGGAGTGACATAGCACAGCATGGCCACGCCATACCAAGCCATCATTGCCGCCCCAATCCCTGAGGTGAAGTGATCATAACCTGGCGCAATATCGGTGGTTTGTGGGCCGAGTGTGTAAAAAGGCGCTTCATCACAATGGGCAAGCTGCTTTTCCATATTCACTTTAATGAGCTGCATCGGTACATGGCCTGGGCCTTCAATGATGGTTTGCACATCATTTTCCCAAGCAATGTTAACCAGCTCGCCTAAGGTTTCTAATTCAGCAAATTGCGCTTCATCATTGGCATCGGCAATACTGCCGGGCCGCATACCATCGCCTAATGACAATGACACATCGTAGGCAGCGCAGATTTCGCAAATCTCTCTAAAGTGCTCATACAAAAAACTTTCTTTATGGTGACTTAAACACCACTTTGCCATGATGGAACCACCACGAGAAACGATGCCAGTAAGACGTTTTGCCGTCATTGGTACATAACGCAGCAGTACCCCAGCATGGATGGTAAAGTAATCGACGCCCTGCTCTGCCTGTTCAATCAAGGTATCTTTGAAAATGTCCCAATTTAGGTCTTCAGCGACACCATTTACTTTTTCTAACGCTTGATAGATGGGCACTGTACCAATGGGGACAGGAGAGTTTCGAATGACCCATTCACGGGTTTCATGGATATAGCGCCCCGTAGACAAATCCATTACAGTGTCAGCGCCCCACCTCGTTGACCAGACCAGCTTTTCAACTTCTTCTTCAATTGAAGACGTCACAGCAGAATTACCAATATTGGCATTAACTTTGACTAAAAAGTTACGCCCAATGATCATTGGCTCAGCTTCTGGATGATTAATGTTTAACGGGATAATGGCGCGGCCGCGGGCAACTTCATCACGGACAAATTCAGCGGTAATAGGCTGGCCAATGTGAGCGCCAAAAGCTTCACCGGGGGCTTTTTGAGTCAAAATCTCATCAGTGACTTGCTCTCTAGCCATATTCTCGCGAATGGCAATATATTCCATCTCAGGTGTGATAATGCCTTTACGAGCGTAATGCATTTGAGTAACGCGGCGGCCTGACTTGGCTTTTTTAGGGCGAACAAGGGCTTCAAAACGCAAATGATCTAAACCGTCGTCAACCAAACGCTGTTGGGTAAAGTCAGAGCTAACTCCATCAAGTTGCTCTGTATCTTCGCGCTCTTCAATCCAAGCTTGGCGAAACTTGTTTAAGCCTAAACGGACATTAATTTCAGCATCAGGATCTGAATAGGCACCGGCGCAATCATAAACTTTAATGGCTGGGTTGGCTTCAGTCACGGGCGCATCTTTACTACCGCCAAGGATAGTATCGCTTTGATGAATTTGACGCATGCCCACTAACAGATCGGGGCGGGATCCGCTCAGATAGATCTTTTCAGAATTTGGGTGCTGTAAAGGTTTTAGGGTTTCAATAAAATTTTGCGCTTGAGCGCGTGTTTCACGACGATTTGACATAAGCAACCTCAAAATAAAAAAATAGAGTTGCTTGCCTGGAGAATTGTTGATGACGAGCGAGTTAACATTAACTCTGTAATTGACTTGAATTTACACCTTAACTTTGGACCTTAAATATCGGCAAATGGCGGGTTAAATTAACTTCAGCAATAACTCTGCTTTAATTAATTCTATCTTTTATTTTGCACTAATATTTATGATCTAGCCACGCAGCCATTCACTATAAAATTGCTGCTGACTGTAGGGTAAAAATAAGCAAATTAACTGCTTGTTTCCTTCGCAGGTTCTAGCCTGATCAGGTTCAACGGATCCCGAATAAACGGTCTCAGCCATAAAGGCACTCCGACAAGATGGCTGCAGTATAGTCAGCTTATTTAATAAAATACAAGTCTTTGACAATTTTCGAATTGGAATATGAGTTAAATTATTTCACTAATTAAAATACTGTTATATATGAATTTAATTTACAACCAAGCGATTAAGACCCAGTTAATACAGAAATAATTTGATAAATAAATTTGATAAATATTATTCATTTTTGATGTTGTTGAAATAAATCTTCTGTGAAAGTCTGAACAGTTCAAGGTAATTTAAGTTTCGATAAGCGTTGTTGAATGGCGTTATTTAGTGCTTTTTTTGTTTTGCCTCCTTCACATGGGTGTCCTAAATCTAAGCCTTCGGCATAAGGGTTAATTTGGGTTGGTAATGCCACCAATCGATGGCAAGTTTCACCAATCTTAACAATTCTATTTGGATCTAAACGATGATTGAGGGTAGTTGGTTGGCGCTTATCTTCTATTACTATTAATTCTATATCATCCATTTCAGGGGTTAACTCACTGGTGCTGGCACCACTAACAGAAGTCGCTAAATGGGCTTGCTGACTTATTTGCTGATTAACTTGTTGTTGATTGAGTTTATTTATAAAGAAATGGCTAGCTTGATTGATGGCCGATAAATTGTCGCTTGTTATGGTATTGGCCTCTGAGATGGTTTCATTAAACAATTGTGGCTTAAATAGATGTTCGTTACTGCTATCTTTTTGCTGCTGCAGATACATGCTATCAACTGAAGACCAATCGAACTGGTGCGTTTCGGCTTGCACTGCTTCTGCTATTGGCAATTTTTCAATTATGGGCTTGTAGTCAATGGGCTTTTGGTTAACAGCTTTTTGGTTAATATCTTTTTGGTCAATAGGCTTTGGGGAAATTGCCTTGTGATTAACAGTATCTTTTGGGCTAGTTGCAACTGCAGGGGCTATTGAGCTTGTATCGACAACCTTATTAGTACTTTGTTTGTTCGATATAGTTTGATCGATTATTTCTTCATTGGTAATGACTTCACTGACGACCTCTTCAATCAAGGCTTGTTCACTTGGCAGGGTCTTAGCTAGCTGGGTAATTTGCTCAGCCGTTAAAAAGTAGGCTTTTATTTCTTGGTTGTTACTTTCAGATGTCGCAGCTTTAACGGCTTGTTCACGGCTGATCTCGACAAAATGGCTAATGGTGTTATCAGCTAAGGAAAATAACATAAACACCAGCACAACATGTAGCCCTGCAACAATAATGCTCGATGGTGATGTCAGTATCTTTTTAAACTCGTTATCAGAATTTTGTTTTAAAAAGCGACCGTGATTATTTTGATTGTCGATCAGCCCACAGATCAGCGGTAATGTTTGGGCTTTAATTACATCAGTGCTCATTATTTCAGTGCTAGTTACTTCAGTGCTAGTTGCATTCGCCGTTTGTAACTTCACAACATGATCACAGAAATCTATCACTTCAACCGCAGATTCTTGGCGGCTTGCATTTATGTAAAGCTGTCCATGTGAAACTTGTGTGCCATTTAAGCCTGTCGAATTTCCACTAGCACCCGGTTCAAAATTAGTGTTTGCTGCCAATCCTTGTGTTAAATGTTTATCACCACCTTGGTTCATTACTTGCGCCTCCTGTCGCTTTTGAATCACTGGATATAAATCGTGCTAGATCAGACTTCAACCACAAGCTGACCATAAACTAGATGATAAAAAAGCCATTAAGTTCATTTAATTTATGTCGATGACACACGACTCCCCACAAAATCAGACAGTTATCATAGCGTCAAACTTAAGCTTACACGTGTACGCTAAAGTCATGGCCTATTATGAATATTGCTGGTAGACTCAATGTAAATTGCTTAACAAGGTTGTATGCAACTATGTCACTTGAGTTAGATGCTAATCAAACATTAGCACCAACACCTACATCAAAGTCAGACTATGGTGTGATTGAGGAATTAGCTAACAGTATCACCCATGGTATAGGGGTACTTGCGGGTATCGCCGCGCTAATTGCAATGCTAATAAAAGCGAATGGCCAACTTAATATCGCTGACACTATCGGGATCACTGTGTATGGATTAAGTATTATTATGCTTTTTCTGGCCTCAACCTTATACCATTCCAGTAAAAGCCCCTTATGGCGTAAACGCTTTAAAATGGCTGATCACTGTGCAATCTATTTGCTTATTGCTGGTACATACACACCTTTAATGTCAATTAGCCTTCAAAATGATAGTGCTACGCTAATACTAACTGCAATATGGTTATTAGCCTTAGGCGGTATTATTTTTAAAACCTTATTTATTGGCCGCTTCAAAGGGCTAAGTGTTATTTTGTATCTTGTTATGGGCTGGCTTTGTGTCACCATCATGGGAGATTTAATCAAAGGCATGTCAGATTTAGGCTTTAACCTATTACTTGCAGGTGGGGCTTTTTATAGCATCGGGGTTATTTTTTATGTCAATAAGCGTATTCCTTATAATCATGCTATTTGGCATTTATTTGTACTTGCAGGCGCCTTGTCTCATTTCTTGTGTATTTATTTAACAGTCATATAAACCTGCTTTATATCCACAGTATTAACCCTGTCAGTATTTCGTCTCAATGTTATAAACTCACTCAAAAAGTATCGCTCATCAACCATGAGCGATAACCAACACTCATAAGCTGGCTATTGAATACTTACTATTGTCTACTTAACTCGCAACACCAAAGCGGGTTACAATAAATTATCATCCCATACCTGATCAAAAGCCATCAATGGAAAACCTTAGCCCAAAGCAAAGAATTTGGTTTATTGTAAATATGATCCCCACAGGTCATGTTTTAGCTTATGGTAAAGTGGCTGACTTAGCTGGGCTACCAGGTAGAGCCAGGTATGTGTCTAAAGCACTCAAAGACGCCCCCGATAACCTAAACTTACCTTGGTATAGAGTGATTAACAGCCAAGGAAAAATTTCTTTTAAAGTCAATTCTATTCATTTCCAAAATCAGCAACAGCGACTAAGATCAGATGGAGTAGAAGTGAACCAAGGCAAGGTTTCATTGTCAAAATATGAATGGCGCCCTGACATTGCAACCCTTGTCATGTCGTTACCTTTTTAAATATTGCATGGGTAGGTATTACTTTGATTAGAAAATTCACCGCTTTATTAGCCAATATTATTGTCATTACATTGTCTCAGGCCCCTAATGCTGTCGCTTCTGATGACAAGGAAAACCTCGAGTACCTCAAAGCATTAACCCCTCACTCTGCTGAATATCGGGTGTTCTATGGCAGTATCGAACTCGGTAAAGCTCGCTACCAGTTGCCTGAAAGTGATAATGGCTACTATAACTATCGCTTTGATAGCGATATCAGCTTATTAATGCTATCGGATGTGCGTAATCTTAATAGTGAGTTCAAACTCGAAGATGGCAAGGTTAAGCCCATCCGCTATATGAGTAAACGTAGCGGCACCGGATCTGACTACACAGAGCAAACCGCCTTTGCTGCTGGACAAGGCGTTATCCACACCATATATAAAGACGAAAGAGAGAAATTACCCTTTGCCGAGGATATCTACGATCCCTTGGTATCTCAATTAATATTTAGAATGGATATGTACCGCCAACCCGAATTGCTTAAATACAAAATGGTCAAAGAAAAAGAGTTTGATGATTATGAATTTAAAATTGTCGGCAAAGAACAAGTGATATTAGACAGTGGCACTTATCAAACCGTAAAAATAGAAGTGGTACGAAAAAGTAAAAAGCGCCAAACCTTTTTTTGGATGGCGCCAGAATTAAACTACTTACCCGTGCGTTTAAGTCATTTTTCTAAAGGTAGTAAGCAGCTTGATATTCAGTTAGATAATTATCAAATTCAGCAAGCAATAGAATCCGATACAGCTGTTACTAAAGCAAACGCTGGATTAACTGTTAATCAGTAATTCGCCTTGCCTAAATAACTTCCATTCGCCAGGCTGTAAAATATGCCACTGTTCGTTTTTTGTCAGCGGACGAGTAGCAATCACTGTAACGACATCATTGGGTGTCGTTTCTTTATTAAAATCAATAACCACATCAGTATCGATTAATTTGGCTTTGCCAAAAGGCGCACGGCGGGTAATGAAGCACAAATTATTAGTGCAATAACTCATTAAATCGACACCATCACTTAGGATCATATTAAAAACACCTAAAGCTCGAATGTCATCAGCCAGCGTTGCTACAAATTCAAACACCTGTTTCATGTCATCGGGTGGCGTATGACCAAACTCACCTAACACCTGTTCCATAATCCAGCAAAATGCCAGCTCACTGTCGGTGTCCCCAACAGGCTGAAAATGATTTACTTGAAACTTATTTTGGTAGTCTGATAACTGTCCATTATGGGCATAAGTCCAATATCGGCCCCATAACTCGCGGGTGAAAGGATGGGTATTTTCCAGCGCAACACAGCCACGGTTTGCTTGACGAATATGACTGACGACAATCTCACTTTTGATTGGATAAGATTTAATGAGCTGAGCGACATGGGATTCACTGCTAGGACGAGCATCTTTAAAGGTGCGGCTGCCCTTGCCTTCATAAAAAGTGATCCCCCAACCATCAACATGTGGCCCAGTAACACCACCTCTTTCAGCTAAGCCTGTGAAACTAAATACAATATCCGTTGGGACATTAGCGCTCATCGCTAGTAACTCACACATGAAACACGCCTTAAAAATATAATTAACTCAAAATATTACGTAATTTATATTGTACCTAGTGCAGAAAAAAATTGGCATTTTTATTAAACAAAATATTTTAAACAATTGTTTGAAATAACTTGTAATCAGCGCCAGTTAGGTTTAATTTTATGTGATACAGGTCAGACCACGGTCAGTTCTGTGAATAGGATCATTAATTTGTAGGTGTTTAAATATTAAACACTTTTAAGGAGAAAGACAGTGGAGACACTTATTTGGATCATCGCCATGATCGCGGTACTCGGCGCAGCAACTTACTTGCGGGTGTCGTTATTAACAGCAACAATTGCAGCAGCAGTTGTAATGTTAATTGGTAGTGTATTAGATATTGTTGGCAGTCTAGCTTGGGTTGTCTATATAGTTTTAGCATTACCTTTAAATGTTAAATCATTTCGTCAGAATTTCATCTCACGTCCACTGCTTAAAGTATATCAAGGCATCATGCCTGAAATGTCTACCACTGAAAAAGAAGCCATTGAAGCAGGTACAACCTGGTGGGAAGCTGACTTATTCGCTGGTAACCCTAACTGGAATAAATTACATAACTACCCTAAAGCGCGTTTAACTGCTGAAGAGCAAGCGTTTTTAGATGGCCCAGTTGAAACTGTGTGTAAAATGGTTAACCAACATCAGGTTTCACATGAGCTAGCTGACCTTCCACAAGAAGTTTGGCAATACTTAAAAGACGAAGGCTTCTTCGCCATGATCATCAAAAAGAAATACGGTGGTCTTGAATACTCAGCTTATGCTCAGTCACGTGTATTGCAAAAATTAGCTGGCGTGAGTAGTGAACTTGCATCAACGGTTGGGGTACCAAACTCTCTAGGCCCTGGTGAGTTACTGCAACACTATGGTACGACTGAACAACAAGATCATTATTTACCGCGTTTAGCTAAAGGTCTTGAAGTGCCTTGTTTTGCACTTACTAGCCCAGAAGCTGGTAGTGATGCTGGCGCGATCCCTGATTTTGGTATCGTCTGTAAAGGTGAATGGGAAGGCGAAGAAGTGTTAGGTATGAAACTAACATGGAACAAACGCTACATTACCTTAGCACCAGTGGCGACAGTATTAGGTTTGGCATTTAAATTACGCGACCCTGACAGCTTATTAGGTGATACCGAAGATTTAGGTATTACTTGTGCCCTTATCCCTACTGATATTCAAGGGGTTGAAACCGGTCGTCGTCACTTCCCATTGAACTGTATGTTCCAAAATGGTCCAACTCGTGGCAACGAAGTATTCGTGCCACTGAGCTTTATCATTGGTGGCCCTGAAATGGCCGGTCAAGGCTGGCGCATGCTAGTTGAATGTCTCTCTGTAGGCCGTGGTATTACCCTGCCGTCAAACTCTGCTGGTGGCGTTAAAACAGCTGCATTAGCTACAGGTGCTTACGCTCGAATTCGTCGTCAGTTCAAACTACCTATCGGTAAATTAGAAGGTATTGAAGAGCCAATGGCACGTATTGGCGGTAATGCTTACTTGATGGATGCTGTAAGTTCATTAACTACTGTGGGGATTGGTCTAGGTGAAAAGCCATCAGTTATCTCTGCCATCGTTAAATTCCATTTAACCGATAGAATGCAAAAGTGTGTTATCGACGCCATGGATATTCACGGCGGTAAAGGTGTATGTCTAGGTCCAAATAACTATTTGGGTCGTGGTTATCAAGCAGCGCCGATTGCAATTACCGTTGAAGGTGCCAACATTTTAACCCGTTCTATGATTATTTATGGACAAGGCGCTATTCGCTGTCATCCATATGTATTAGCTGAAATGGAATCTGCTTTTGATACCACATCGGGTCAAGGCTTAAGTAACTTCGATGCTGCCATCTTCGGTCATATTGGCTTTGCGATGTCTAATTTTGTAAGAAGTTTCTGGATGGGCGTTACTTCTAGCCGCTTCACCAAATCACCTTATAATGATAAAACGAAACGTTATTATCAGCAGATGAATCGTTTCAGTGCTAACTTAGCCCTGCTTTCGGATTTAGCGATGGCAACACTTGGCGGTAACCTTAAGCGTAAAGAACGTATTTCAGCACGCTTAGGTGATTTATTAAGTCAGCTATATTTAGCGTCTGCAACGCTTAAGCGTTATGAAGATGATGGTCGTTTAACTGAAGATTTACCGTTAGTTCAATGGGCTGTAGAAGATTCACTACATAAACTACAAACATCTTTAGATGACTTACTGGATAACTTCCCTATGGGTCTTGGCATTGCACTTCGCGCTGTTATCTTCCCATTTGGTCGCCCACTAAAACGTCCTAGCGATGTATTAGACCATAAAGTGTCTAAAATTATGCAAACGCCATGTGCCAGTCGTGACCGTTTAGGCCAAGGCCAATTCTGGACAGCTTCAGAGCACAATGCGGTAGGTATTCAAGAGCAAACTTTATTAGATATTTTAGCTTCAGAGCCTTTATACGACAAAGTCTGTAAAGCTGCCGGTAAACGCCTACCATTTATGTGGTTAGATAAAGTCGCTGCACAAGGTAAAGCCTTAGGTGTGTTAAGTGATACTGAAGTGGCCTTACTTGAAAGAGCTGAAATTGGTCGTATGAAGTCAATCAATGTTGATGACTTTGACCCTGAAGAGCTTGAAGCAAAGGTTGTTAGTGAAGCCAAGCAAGTTAAAGCGGCTTAACTCACTTTTTAAAGCTAACTAAAAATACCAAAAGGGAAAGCATTGCTTTCCCTTTTTTATTTGCTGTAAACCCAAGTTAAGCTGCGCTAATTACCCTAGTGTTAAGCAAAATAATAATGACTTAAGTTAAACGCTTTGCCCAATTACCCTCATGTTGACTATCACATGCCGCTTCACTGTCTAATACAATCTGCCCAGCAGTTATCTCCACAGAAACAGCCTGTAAATAATGGCTTATCATCTGCACAATAAACGCATCTTGCTTGGCTAATTTGACCTTGGTTATTTGCGCCTCATTACTAAATACACAAATCACTTTTAACGATTTAGGAAAAGCGGTGTAGTTTACCGAATGCGTGAGCCATTGAAAGCCCTCACACTCTGACATTAATAAATCACACACCAGTGTTAACTGCTGACGAATTTGGTTATCACGTTTCTTGTCGGATTTTTTCATCGTTAACCTTCGATTAGCTGTGAATTATAGGGTTGTCACTGAGTTGTCACTATACAGACATAAAAAAGCCAGTTGTGACTATTCACAACTGGCTTTTTGAAGTGCTTAAGTCAACATAGCGTTTATAACAGCTAATTCACTTAAGCAGATTGTCACTAAGTCGTTAACTCTTGTTTTAGTTGCTTGGCAATCGCTTCAGGCGAGCTACTGTTTCGGGCAAAGATACTGTAAGCCACCGGGATCACTAACAAGGTGAAGAAGGTTGCTAACAAAATACCTGATAACACTACCACGCCAATCACAAAACGTGTTTCAGAGCCCGCACCACTTGATAGCACCAATGGAATAGCACCAGCTGCAGTGGTAATACCGGTCATGAGGATCGGTCTTAAACGTTGGGATGAGGCTTGAATGACTGCTTGTTCAAACTCAATGCCTTTGTCACGCAATTGGTTGGCAAATTCAACAATCAAAATACCATTTTTAGCCGCTAGCCCCACCAGCATAATAATACCAATTTGACTGTAAATATTGATACTTTGTCCGGTAAACCATAGGCCAATTAATGCGCCTAGCGTAGCCAGAGGTACTGTAAGCATAATCACCATAGGATGCACATAACTTTCAAATTGCGCCGCCAATACTAAGAACACAATACCTAACGCTAGGATAAACACAAAGTACATGGAGTTGCCTGAACTTTGATAATCCAGCGATTGCCCTTTATAACTAATCACCGCTTCAGCAGGCAAATAGGTATAGGATAAATCATTAAGATAATCTAACGCTTCACCTAGACTATAGCCATCAGCCAAGTTTGCTTCGATAGTGATCGCCCGCATGCGGTTATAGCGATTTAAAGAGCTGGCATCAGCATACTCTTCTACAGTGACAATATTCGATAGTGGCACTAACTCGCCGGTTCGATCAGATCTCACGTAGATATTTTCTAAATCCGTAGCAGTATTTTGATTTTCACGATTACCTTCAATGATCACATCATATTCTTCCCCTTCTCGCATGAAGGTCGTCACTAAACGTGAGCCCAGCATCGATTCTAAGGTTCTGCCCACATGTGATATTGACACCCCTAAATCAGCAGCCCTGTCTTTATCAATTGACACTCTAAGTTGAGGTTTGGTTTCTTTATAATCATGATCAAGCCCGGTTAACATCGGATTTTCTTTAGCTTTTTCCATGATGATGTCTCGCCATAAAGCTAACTCTTCATAACTTGGACCACCTAATACAAACTGCACAGGCTTACCGACACCACGGCCAAAGGCTTGACGCATAATGGGAAATGCCCTGACCCCTGCTAAGTCCGAAATTCGAGCGCGAATATCAGTAATAATTTCACTGGCAGGACGTCGCTCGGCCCAATCTTCTAAAACGATAATCGCCATGCCGTTTGAAAAGTTTGCTGAGCGACCAAAACCACGAGGAGCGCGGATCAATAAGCGTTTCACATCACCCGATTCAACTAATGGCATTAAACGGCCTTCAATTTCATCCATGTACTTTTCAATGTACTCAAAGCTTGCTCCTTCAGGGCCATTAACCACCAAAAACATTGAGCCTCTATCTTCGCGAGGGGCAAATTCCTGAGGTACTTGTTTAAGCAAGTAGCCACTTAACGCAAAAGCCACCACGACAATTACGCCGATAAGATAGGGCTTTTTAATCGCACTCACCAAATGCGATTGATAAATAGCAGATAACTTATCCATCACGTCATCGACTTTACGTACTAACCAAGTGCTTTCACCGGCGGGTTTAAGCAACTTAGAGCACATCATTGGACTTAGCGTTAAGGCTACTAAGCTTGAGAATATAACTGCGGCGCTCATGGTGACCGCAAACTCTTTAAATAGCTTACCTAAATCCCCTTCTAAGAACGTAATAGGCATAAACACGGCTATTAGCACCAATGTGGTAGCGACGACAGCAAAAGCAACTTCACGACCACCTAAGTAGGCCGCTTTTAATGGCGAGTCACCTTGCTCAATCCGGCGGTGAATATTTTCTAGCATCACAATGGCATCATCAACCACCATACCAATGGCAAGGATCATCGCCAGTAGGGTCAATAAGTTGATGGTATAACCTAATGAATATAAGACAATAAAAGTGCCCATTAACGATACTGGAACCGTTAAGGCGGGGATTAACATAGCGCGTACACTGCCTAGGAACAGATAAATCACCACGACCACTAATAACATCGCAATAAATAAGGTTTGGTACACCTCTTTAATTGACGCTTCAATGAATACTGAGCTGTCGTATGAGCGCTTAATCTCCATTCCTGCTGGTAATGTCGGATTAATAACATCGACTAACGCATTGGCAGCACGGGCGACTTCTAAGGTGTTTGAGGTTGATTGTTTAGATACCCCTAAGCCAATCATTGATTCAGTATTACCGCGGAACATTATCCGCTCTTCTTCTGAGCCAATTTGCACTTTAGCCACATCACCAAGCTTCACTAAATAGCCATCATCACCTTGGGTAATAACCAGGCTGGCAAAGTCTTCAGCGGTTCTAAAGCTTCTATCAACCCTGACAGTAAAATGGCGCTCTTTTGACTCAATAGAACCCGCTGGAAGCTCGACGTTTTCTGAGCGCAGCGCAGATTCTACATCCGCTACGGTAAGTTTACGTGCAGCTAAAGCTTGGCGGTCAATCCACACTCGCATGGCGTAAACTTTACCGCCACCTAAACGAATATTGGCAACGCCATCGACGACTGAAAAACGATCAACCAAATAGCGTCTAGCATAATCAGTTAACTGTAAGGTGTTCATTTGATCAGACACTAAATTGAGCCACATGATCACTTCATCACCACCATTAGACTTCTCTACTTCTGGTGGATCTGCCTCTTCAGGTAAGTTATCCAGTAACCCTGAAATTCTGTCTCGAACATCATTGGTCGCCGCTTCAATATCACGGTTGATATTAAACTCTAAGGTAATAGAAGAGCGTCCATCACGGCTACTTGAGGTAATTTGTTTGATCCCTTCAACGCCGCTAATTCTGTCTTCAATTAATTGGGTAATGCGACTTTCAACCACTGAAGCACTCGCGCCGCGATAATTGGTATCAATCGATACTACCGGTGGATCAATGTTGGGGTATTCTCTAAGAGGTAACTTATCAAATGACACCATGCCAAGAATAATAATTAAAATACTAATAACAGAAGCAAATACCGGCCTCTTTACGGAAATGTCAGTGAGGATCATGCCGCATTCTCCACATCAGCGACATTGGCAAAGTTAAACGCTTCTGCAGCCTGAGTGGTGACTTCATCTCCCGGTCTTACTTTTAATAACCCGCGGATAATGACCGATTGTCCAATTCCGACACCATCAAGAATTTCAACCCAACCTCGATTACGAATGCCTATTGTGACTTCTTTTCGCTCGACAATATTCTCTTCGTTAACTGTGTATACATAGTGTTTTGATTGAATAGGAATGATGGCAGATTCTGGTAATAATAAGGTTTCACGATTTTGTTTAATCAGTTTAACTTTCATCAACATGCCGGGTAATAACGCTGCATCGTCATTGGCAATAATAGCGCGAACTACCACAGCACGTGTTGTTGGGTTTACCCTTGTATCAATAGATGTGACCACACCTTTAAATATACGATCTGGATAAGCAATCGCTTTCGCTTCAACGGTTTTACCTAATTTGAGTTGTTGGATAAAACGCTCTGGCACTGAGAAATCAAGTTTAATTTTACTGACATCATCTAAGGTCGATATTTGGGTACCTGGAGACACTAAACTGCCGACACTGACAAGCTTTAGTCCCAAGCGACCACTAAATGGTGCATGAATGGCGCGATCACCCAAAGCAGCTTTAGCTTGCTCAAGCTCAGCGCGGGTCGTATCGATTAAGGTTTGTAATCTATCTCGCTCAAGTTCTGCTACCGTTTTACTGGTAACCAAACTACGAATTCTGTCGAGTTCACGTAAATTATCGCTGACTTTAAACTCAGCGGCTTTAACTTTGGCTAGCTGCTCGCGGTTACGTAATTGAACCAGCAAATCGCCTTTTTTAACCACATCTCCATCGTTAAATTTAATGTCTGCGATTTTCTCAGTGATTTTTGGTGTAATAGTAATAGACTCAAACGCTTTGTTGGTTCCTATTGCCTCAACCTCATCCCTTACTGGCAACATCGCCACTTTAGCAACAACAACGTTTGGGATAGGTTTAGCACGCACCTTGGCCTCTTCAGTAGGCTTCATAGATTGGTATGTAAACCAGCCTATCAGTAACGCAACGAGGAGAATTATTATTTTTTTCATCGGGATTCCATTCATCAAACTCAAAAACGATATGTTATGGGATTTAGCCAACCGCTAGTGTACTCAGCATCATACTGGTATCAAGGTGTTTTACCTTTTCTTACAATTAACATACTTAGGAAACATTTGCGGAATATACGGGATCGGGGTTAACTAAGATCAATCTTAGCTTTTTAATTGGTAAACAATCGATATAGAAGGTTAAATGACTATTTTTACTGTTTTTAAAGCATAAAAAAAGAGACAGTAAATACTGTCTCTTTTTTTTGATAGCCTAAAATACGAACAATTAGGTAATGTTAATTTAACGCATTATCGTACTTTACGATCTTCTTTCATTGCTTCGCTGACTACGCGATAGATTTCAGTAATCGTTTCATTTTCTAATGGCTCACCTGCGGCATCTTTAATAAAGATTTCAGTTTGATCTTTATCATCAGTTTCAACAAGCTCAATTCGATAGTTACCTTTTTCAAGTGATAACTTATCTTCGCCCCATAATGAACTCCAGAACCCGCCAGTTTCTTCCAAGACAATATAATACAAACCTTTGGCGCTGTTCATATCAACAATATCGAAACCTAGCTCAGGCAATACAATACGTAATCGATCCCAGGTTTTATTGAAATCAACTTCTGAAATGTAATAAGCGCCAGTGGTTTCTGTTTCAGCCACTAGATCAACGTTAATACCTTTACTTTGTTGAATACGGTCAGCTTTAATTTGCTTGTCACGTTTTAAGCTGATGTAAGCAATAGTGTTATTGAGCATATCAACGGTGTAACGGCGTTTATCTTCTGCCGTTAATAGCACTTGCTGATCATCACCATTGTAGCTTTCTTCATGCTCAATGAGATCAATACCCATGCTGCCTGAGCGACCATGAGGACTCACATCGACCTCATAACGGTAACGTTGACGCAGTAAATACACTTTGTCCTCACCGAACCAGCTTGTTTCTATGACGTCTTGCGTGTCTATCCAACCTGTTTCGATAAAACCTTCGTCATAATTTTCGTTTTCGATAGGTACTTCATGTTTTGCTAAGAAACCATGTAAATTATCAAAAACTTCTTGTTTTAGATCTTTTGTGGTCGTAATTGATTCGACAATAATTTTAATATTGTCACTGCCTTCTTCAATACGCGTACCTTCAGACATAGGCAAGACCAGTAAAGGAGGACGAATATCCAGACGTTTTCCAACTAAGTCTTTATCAACTTTGTTACCCACTTTAGGAATGTCGTATTCACGGCCATAAGTTGGCTCAGTCAAGCCTTCTGGAATAACTAATAGTGGGACTTCTTTGGCGTTAACATATTCATCATTGCCATTGGCAACGCGACGATCTGTCGGTGAACTACAAGCAGAAACTGCTGCTATAAGTAAAATTGGAGTGACTTGCTTCAACATTTATTGTGTTACCTCTATCTGGGCTTGTTTCATCGCTTCTAACAACTGACCATGAAACTGCTCAGAAAGTTCAGTTAAAGGTAAACGAATATGTCCTTGGCTAATTAAACCTATTTGATGCGCAGCCCATTTAACAGGGATTGGGTTAGCTTCGCAGAATAAATGCTCATATAAACCTTTCAGTGGTAGGTTCAGTTTTTCGGATAAAGCATGGTCACCTGCTAATGCTGCATCACACAGTTGTTTAAATGCTTTTGGAACAATATTATTAGCAACCGAAATAACACCATCACCGCCAAGTAATAAAAAGTCTCTCGCAGTGGCATCATCGCCGCTATAAAGTTTGAAATCCTGACCGCAAAGCTCGCGTAATCGAGCAACACGGGTTAAATCGCCAGTGGCTTCTTTAACACCGATAATATTTTCCACCGCTACTAATTCAGCCACGGTTTCAGGCAACATATCCACTGAAGTACGTCCAGGGACGTTATAAAGAATTTGAGGGATATCAGTACTTGCTGCAACAGCTTTATAATGTGCAATTAAGCCCTTAGGTGAAGGCTTATTGTAATAAGGCGTGACCCCAAGCATGGCAACAATGCCAGAATCAGCCATTGATTGGGTAAGTTCTATCGCTTCGGCAGTGGCGTTAGCGCCATTACCACCAATGACGGGTATACGACCTGCGGCAAATTTAACAGTTTGCGACACAACTTGTGCATGTTCTTTAATGGGTAAAGTAGCAGACTCACCTGTTGTACCGACTGCAACGATCGCATCAGTCCCCTGCTCTATATGAAACTCTACCAGTCTTTCAAGACTTTTATAATCTACTGTGCCATCACTATTCATAGGAGTGATTAAGGCAACGATGCTTCCGTTTATCATCTAAATTCCCCAAGGTTTCAGGATTCGCTATGTTACTGATGCCTACAACTAATGACAAGCATTAACGGGGGCTCTCAAATGCATTTTTACTAAAGCACAAATTTACATCGTCAGATGATTGTTTAATGGCTAAGCATATTTTTTATATCATGACGTTAGGTACTTTATTTCATTGAAATCAATCTTACACCTAAGTTGTTATGCCAAGAAGTAAATTTTTAATATGAATTAACTTTCATAGTGACATACTTATGTGGTTTTACATTAGTTATGGTAGCATTAGTGCCCGCAAAAAAACTTTGCGTTAGCTCGCTAGTTTACGCTCCATGATATCGAAAAAGTGAGGAAAATCCATGACCAACTATCTGGTCGTTACTGCTATGGGTGCTGATCGCCCTGGTTTAGTAAGTCGTCTAGCCCGTTTAGCAAGTGAATGTGACTGTGACATCGTCGATAGCCGTATGGCACTTTTTGGTAATGAATTTACCTTAATTATGATGATTTCAGGCTCTTGGGCAGCAATAACAAAGATAGAAACCCAGTTACCCAGCTTAAGTGTACAGCTTGAATTACTCATGGTAATGAAACGTACTTCCAAGCATACACCACAAAATTACGTGTCGCGTATCGAGGTCAATGTTAACGGTCAAGATCAACGTGGCACCATGAAGCGAATAACCGAATTCTTAGCGGATCGTTCCCTTGATCTTGCTGCGGTGCGCTCTCACGCTGACGACGATAATTTAACGCAGCATATTTTATTTACTATCAATGTGCCGGAAAAAATTGATCTTATAAAGCTTGAAAAAAGTATCCATGAACTGGCAAAAGAACTATCACTTGAGTGCTCTATCAATCATATGCAAAACAGTGACAAATAGAATATAAAATAAGGACATAAAATGAATACCTTAACCCTTGGTGATTTAGCACCACAATTTACCCTACAAAATCAATTTGACCAATCAGTCTCTCTCACTGAAGCTTTAAAAACCGGCCCTGTGTTAGTTTATTTTTACCCTAAAGCATCAACACCTGGTTGCACAGTGCAAGCTCAAGGCTTGCGTGATAGCAAAGACCAGTTAGCAAATCATAATGTCACAGTATTGGGTTTAAGCCCTGACCCAGTTGCTAAACTGCTTAAGTTCAATGACAAGCAAGAGTTAAACTTTGCCTTACTCAGTGATGAAGATCATGCCGTTGCTGATGCCTTTGGCGTGTGGGGCGAGAAGCAATTCATGGGCAAAATCTCTGACGGTATCCATAGATTGAGCTTCCTCATTGGTCAAGATGGCAAAATAGTACATGTGTTCGATAAATTTAAAACCAAAAACCACCATGAAGTGGTGTTATCGGTGTTAGAAACGCTTTAACTTAAGCTTTAAGTAAAAATTCCATAAAAAAAGCTTCGTTAATACGAAGCTTTTTTATTGCTGATTTTTAGTCAAATTCAAATTCAAGCTGATGTATTGCCGAAAGTTTCACCAGAGTCATCTTGCTCATTAGCGTCTTCATTTTCTGTTACTTCAGCTAAATTACGTTGGATTATATCTTGCTCTTGCGCCTCTTTCGGCAATAGGCTAATTAACTCGATACCGACTGGTAATTCATTAATTTCAGTACCTGAAATAATTTTTACTTTCTGATCTTTAGTCAGGTAAATTAACGGCATCGCCGTTTCACCATAACGCTGTTTAAAGTGTTCAAATGTAAAATTATCCGTAATATTAGTAACTTTAATAACAGCACCTTTCGCCATGTAACTGGCTATTTTGGCATAAGAAATTGACTCACCAAATAAACACAAACGCTTTAAATAAGACTCTGACAATTGATGTCTGGCACTTCCCCCTTCGGCATTATTTAAGCCATACACTTTATTGGTACCGAATAAGTCTTGAAAATGAAAACTCACTAAAGGGTTTAATTGACGATAGGGAGATAACACTAGCACTCGACCTATACCACTTAAATCCATAAAGTTTTCGGCGTGTTCAGAGGCCGGATTACCAAAATAAACCGGGATATTCGCCATTCTCGCTTGACGAATGTTGTCCCAGTTATTATCGGCTAATACCACTTTCACTTGCTTAGCCGTTAACACCTTAGCTAACTCACGTGAAAACTTAGAGGCACCAAATAACAGTAAGCCTTGTGATGAATCGGCCTTTACACCTAAAAACTTAGCCCATGGGCCTGCCGTTAAGCTTTGTATTACAACAGTGCCAATAATAATTAAAAACACTAATGGCACTATCGAGCTGGCACCATTAACCCCAATAGCTTCAAGCTTAATGGCAAATAACGAAGAAATTGCCGCTGCAACTATCCCTCTTGGTGCGACCCAACTTAAAAACCATTTATCAGCTCTAGATAAACTAGTACCAATACCAGAAATCCAGATACTCAGAGGCCTTGCAACCAACAACACGACCAGTAAGACACCGACACCGCCCCAACCTAAATCAAGCATCGCGGTCGAGTTAAGTCTTGCCGCTAATAAAATAAACAAGGCGGAGATCAGTAATACGGTAAGAGTCTCTTTAAACTCTAAAATATCCGCAATATCAACCCCACGCATATTCGCTAACCAAATGCCCATCACAGTCACGGTTAACAGCCCAGACTCTTCTTGGATCAAATTAGAACCAACAAAGACGCCCAGCATAATAGTTAATACCGCAGTATTTTTAAGATAATGAGGAAACACATTACTACGAAGTGCAATGCCAATGAGATAGCCAGCAAGCGCCCCAAGTCCAAAACCTAACAGTAATGTCATGCCTAAAGCGAATAATATATGGGTGGTGGGATCTGCAGCGGTCGCCACAGCAATATATTCATAAACTAATACTGCCAAAATTGCCCCGATAGGGTCTATGACTATTCCTTCCCAGCGTAAGATGCTGGCAAGGTTTGATTTTGGCCTTACTGTGCGCAGCATAGGCACTATTACTGTTGGACCTGTCACTACCACTAATGCACCAAAAAGTAGCGCCATGGGCCATTCAAAGCCTAATAGCCAATGAGCGGCTGGGGCGATACAAGCCCAAGTTATAAAGGCACCAAAGGTCACTAAGTTTGTCACCATGCGGCCGTGATCTTTGATTTCTTTAAAATTGAGGGTTAACGCGCCTTCAAAAAGAATAACCGCGACCCCCAATGAAATAATGGGAAACAGCAAATCGCCAAAGATAGCATCAGGGTCTAAAATGCCAAGCCCCGGACCAAGTAACAAACCGCATAACAATAACGGTAATATTGCAGGAAGACGAAACTTCCAACCTAACCATTGACACAATAAAGACAGCACGCCAATCAGCGCGAGCATGCCAGTTATGTGTTCTACCATGGACAATTCCTTTTTTATATTTTCTGCGATATAGCTCGCGAGTTTGTATCTTTAATAAAATACTAAATTACACATCAGAGCAAGGCTTAATTAAAACATCTACCGTAATTTTTTAACTTAACATCAACCTTTTAACCTGCTGATTGGAAGTATCTAAAGCTTAATAATTTTCACGTTAAAGCCGCAGAACAATAGACTCAGCTTAAGATAAATACATTCAATGTCATAAATTACAGGCACAAAAAAGCCCTTGTCTTATGACAAGGGCTAATCTGTTCGGCGCAGCGGACGAGACTCGAACCTGCGCCCCCGGCGTGACAGGCTCAGCTTACTAATACAAAGTAACCAACTGCTGCTTTTATTCAAGCAATTCATTTAGCCAATTGAAGTAACTAATTCAAGTAACTAATTCAAGTAATTAATCCAATTAACTAATTCATTAAAATAAGCCCAACAGCATAAATTACAGGCACAAAAAAGCCCTTGTCTTATGACAAGGGCTAATCTGTTTGGCGCAGCGGACGGGACTCGAACCTGCGCCCCCGGCGTGACAGGCTCAGCTTACTAATACAAAGTAACCAACTGCTGCTTTTATTCAAGCAATTCATTTAGCCAATTCAAGTAACTAATTCAAGTAACTAATTCAAGTAACTAATTCAAGTAACTAATTCAAGTAACTAATTCAAGTAACTAATTCAAGTAAC
>NZ_JAUORC010000003.1:0-210019 GCF_030547465.1 Shewanella sp. 5_MG-2023 | reverse complement strand
GTATTAGGGCAAGATCCTTATCATGGGGCAGGGCAAGCTCACGGTTTATGTTTTTCGGTACAAGCTGGAGTGAAAACGCCGCCTTCTTTGGTAAATATCTACAAAGAGCTTAAGCAAGATATCAGTGGTTTTATCATTCCCGAACATGGCAACCTAACGGCTTGGGCTAAACAAGGGGTGTTATTGCTTAATACGGTATTAACCGTTGAAGAAAGTAAGGCTCATTCGCACTCAAAAGCGGGCTGGGAGCATTTTACTGACCAAGTAATGCAATGCCTTAATCAACAAATTGAACCTATTATATTTGTGCTGTGGGGCGCTCACGCGATAAAAAAAGGCCGCTGGATAACCTCACCTCAGCATCATATTCTTTCAGGGCCGCACCCGTCGCCGTTATCGGCTTATCGTGGGTTCTTTGGTTGCAAACATTTTTCAATTATTAATCAATTATTAGTGGCAAAAAATAGTACGCCAATTGATTGGCAAGTGTAGGTCTTAGCAATAAAAAATGCACTTGATAGCAATCAAGTGCATTTTAATATTCAGTAACAGCTTAGTTTAGTGGTTTTTAGTTATTACGCTGAACTGAAATCTTAGCTAATGAGATAAGTGCGGTTTTGTATTCGCTATCAGCAATTGGCGCTAATGCCGCAATGGCTTTATCCGCTTCTTCATCGGCTTTTTGCTTGGTGTACTCTAATGCACCTGAATCTTTTAAGGCTGCGACGATTTCGTCGATAGCTTTGGTGCCATCTCCATTTTCAATTGCGTCTTTGATCAGCGCTTTAGCTTCATCATTACCGTGTGCCATGGCATAGATTAGCGGTAAGGTAGGTTTCCCTTCGGCTAAGTCGTCACCAATATTTTTACCTAGCTCATCAGCATCTGCAGTGTAATCAAGCAAGTCATCGGTTAGTTGGAATGCGGTACCTAAAAATTTACCGTATTCACCTAATGCGTGTTGTTGCTCTTTGCTCACATCTGCAATAACACCTGTGAGTAAGGTCGCGGCTTCGAATAATTTAGCTGTTTTGCAGTAAATCACTCGCATATAATTCTCTTCGGTGGTTTCAGGGTCATTACAATTCATTAATTGTAAAACCTCGCCTTCGGCAAGAATGTTAGTGGTGTCAGCCAGTACGCGCAGTACTTTCATGCTATCTAACTCAGTCATCATCTGGAATGAGCGAGTGTATAAGAAGTCACCAACAAGCACGCTAGCGCTATTGCCAAAAAGGGCATTAGCGGTTTTACGGCCACGTCGTAAGGTTGATTCATCAACAACATCATCATGTAGTAGTGATGCCGTATGAATAAACTCTATAATGGCAGCTAACTTTAGGTGTTCTTCACCTTTATAGTCGATAGCACGAGCGGCTAAAACTGAAAGCAATGGACGTAGTCGTTTACCACCGCCATTGATAATGTAAAAACCGAGTTGGTTTATTAATGCAACATCAGACTCAAGTTGTTTGTAAATTAACTGATTTACGGCTTGCATGTCGTTATCAGCTAGTTGACGAATGGCGTTTAAATCCATAATGGTCTCTAGTTATTAGGCTACCGGACAAAATTATATTGCCCACTATATAAGGTTCAAATTGTATATTAACAAATTTTACCGAATTTTCATGCTTTAGGCAGCTTTTGTTCTTAGATAGTGGGAGTTAAGCCGAGCTTTTTTTATTGATTCAAATTTAACGCTTGCCAGAATGCAAATCTTGCCGTAGAATCCGCGCCCATTGTCATTAAAAGTTTTTAGCACCCGGTATCAACATAACAATGAACCGGAGTGTTAGTCCATTTGGAGTGAAATAGCTATGTACGCTGTTTTTCAAAGTGGCGGAAAGCAACATCGTGTTGCTGAAGGTCATACAGTTCGTTTAGAAAAAATTGAAGTTGCTACTGGTGAAACTGTAGAGTTTGATCAAGTATTATTGGTTGCTGATGGTGAGAACGTTCACGTTGGTGCACCTCTAGTTGCAACTGGTAAAGTTGTTGCTGAAGTGGTTAGCCACGGTCGCGGTGAGAAAGTAACTATTCAAAAGTTCAATCGTCGTAAGCATCACGAAAAGAAAATGGGCCATCGTCAATGGTTCACTGAAGTTAAAATCACAGCGATCAGCGCATAATTTAGGAGTCTAACTCATGGCACATAAAAAAGCTGGCGGTTCTACTCGTAACGGCCGCGATTCGGAAAGTAAACGTCTTGGTGTTAAGCGTTTTGGTGGTGAATCAGTTGTAGCTGGTAACATCATCGTTCGTCAACGTGGTACTAAATTCCACGCTGGTGTAAACGTAGGTATTGGTCGTGACCATACTTTGTTTGCATTAACAGACGGTAAAGTTAAGTTTCAAGTAAAAGGTCCTAATAACCGTAAGTTTATTAGCATCGAAGCTTAATCTAGACTCTAATCAGTCTTTGAAAGCCCCGCCTTCTGGCGGGGCTTTTGTGTTTTTTTACTTCATTGTTGATTTAGTTAGCTAGACTTTAGTTTATTAAAAATTAGTGGATTAAATTTACGTGCGGTATTTGCGATGTTTTGCATCGTTGATTATTTATTTTGCAGTAAGCGATTTATGGTGATTGTATCTTCTACGCTTCCCTGCACATCTCAATCTTTTGAGGTTATAATTGACACATTAAGTGGTGTCAGGAGTATGTATGAAGTTTATTGATGAGGCTAAAATCAGAGTTGAAGCGGGTGACGGTGGCAGTGGCTGCGTTAGCTTCAGACGTGAAAAATATGTGCCAGACGGCGGCCCTGATGGTGGTGACGGCGGTGATGGTGGTAGTGTATTTTTAGTCGCAGATGAAAACATGAACACGCTTATTGATTTCCGTTTTGTCAGCTCGCATATTGCTGAGCGTGGTAAAAATGGACGTGGCCGTGATTGTACCGGTCATGGCGGTGAAGATTTAATGCTTAAAGTACCTGTGGGTACGCGTGCTGTTGATTTCGATACTGAAGAATTATTAGGTGATTTGACTACCCATGGCCAAAAGTTACTTGTGGCTAAAGGTGGTTTCCACGGTTTAGGTAATACGCGCTTTAAAAGCAGTACCAACCGTGCGCCGAGACAGAAAACATTAGGTACGCCTGGTGAAGTACGTTTCTTAAAACTGGAATTATTGTTACTTGCTGATGTCGGCCTATTGGGCTTACCAAATGCAGGTAAATCAACCTTTATTCGTGCGGTATCTCGTGCAACACCAAAAGTTGCTGATTATCCGTTTACGACACTAGTACCAAACCTTGGTGTGGTAAGTCCACGACCTGGGCAAAACTTCGTTATCGCCGATATTCCTGGCTTGATTGAAGGTGCCTCAGATGGTGCTGGTCTTGGTATTCGTTTCTTGAAGCATTTGGAACGTTGTCGTGTGTTATTACACATCATCGATATCGATCCTATTGATGGCAGTGATCCGGTTGAATCTGCGCGTTCAATTGTGGCTGAACTTGAAAAGTATTCACCAAAGCTTGCAGCTAAGCCACGTTGGTTAGTCTTTAACAAAATCGATTTATTGCATGAAGATGAACTTGCAGAAAGAATGGATCGCATTGTTAAGGAAATGGATTGGAAGGGTGACATTTACACTATGTCAGCATTCAACCGAACGAACACTAAAGACATTAGCTTAAAACTATTAGATTTCATCAATTCACTTCCTCCTGAAGATGAAGGCACTAGCCCAGATGATGAAGTTGAGTTTAAATGGGATAACTACCATGAAGCTAGCGTTGAATCGGTAAATGAAAATTACGACGACGACTTTGATGATGACTTCGATGACGATGACTACGATGTGGAAATCATTTACCAACGTTAATAGTCGAGAGACAAGTGTACGCAGAAACTCAAAATGATATCACTCGTCTTGTTGTACGAAGTGCACAATTACTTCTAGCCTATGGCGCTGAGTCTGATCTTGTTGAAGAGATCAGTCAGCGCTTAGGTAAAGCGCTGGGTCTTGCCAGCGTTGAACTTTCAATTTCCTCCAACTCCCTTGTACTGACCAGTTTAGTCCATGGCCGCTGTATAACTACAACCCGACGCATTCGAGAGCATGGCATCAATATGAAGGTGGTGTGTGAAGTACAACGCATTTGCCTCTTGGCAGAGCGCGGAGTGTGCAATGCCAAACAAGTTAAACGCCGCTTAGAGATCATTGAGCCTAAGAGTTATCCGGCAAAATATTTGATCCCGATGATTGGGCTATCTTGTGCGAGTTTTTGTCACTTGTTTGGTGGTGATATTACCGCGTGTCTTATTACATTCTGTGCTTCAGCTATTGGTATGTCAGTGCGATTATCATTAGTCAAAAAGCACTTTAATGCACTCATTATCTTTGCCATTACCGCTTTTATCACCACAATCATTGCCCAAATCGGCTTCATCACTGATTTAACTTCAACCCCTAAAACCCCAATGGCTGCCAGTGTGCTGATGTTAGTGCCCGGTTTTCCGTTAATTAATGCGATATCAGATATGGTTAAAGGCCATATGAATGTGGGTATATCTCGCTGGGGCCACGCGACACTCTTAACACTGGCTACTGTCATTGGGATTACACTTTCAATGGCATTGGGTGGGATTTTGTTTATATGAATCTTATTTTAGAATTGCTGCATGATGGACTTTTTTCAGCAATACCAGCGCTAGGCTTTGCGATGTTGTTTAATGTCCCGAAGCGATACTTACCTTTTTGTGCGGTAGCTGGCGCCATAGGGCATAGTTCAAGAAGCCTACTTATGCATTTTGATATGCCCATAGAGTGGGCGACATTTGCAGCTGCAGCCATCGTTGGTATTATTACGATACGCTTTGCTAAGCGTCACCTCGCGCCGCCGCTAATGTATGCTGTTGCAGCTATCATACCCATGGTACCGGGTACCTATGCATACAATACCTTGATAGCTTTGGTACAACTGAGTGTTCAAGAGCAAGTCAGCAGTGATTTAACTTCGATAGTCATTCTTAATGGCCTGAAAACCGTATTCATTCTTGGGGCATTATCAGTCGGCTTAGCAATGCCCTCATTAGTGTATTATCGAACCAGACCTATTATTTAACCCCCGTTTTAGCATCAAATAAGGATTTTTATATGCGCATCGCAATGATAGCCGCCATGGCCAATAATCGTGTCATTGGTAAAGATAATAAAATGCCTTGGCACTTACCTGAAGATTTAAAGCATTTTAAGGCGATGACCTTAGGTAAGCCTGTGGTGATGGGGCGTAAAACCTTTGAATCTATTGGTAGACCGCTTCCAGGTAGACATAATATTGTCATCAGCCGCCAAGCAGATTATCACATTGAAGGCGTTTCATGTGTGAGTTCATTTGAGCAAGCTAAACAACTTGTTACAGATTGTGATGAATTAGTTGTCATTGGTGGTGGGCAGCTCTATAAAGAAATTTTACCGCTGGCCGATATATTATATCTAACCTTCATTGAGCTAACTGTTGATGGCGATACTTTTTTCCCCGAGTGGGATGATGATAGCTGGACGTTACAAGATAAGGTTAATCAGGTTAATGCAGCACAATTGCAATATAGCTTTAACACTTTTGTGAAAAAATGTTAAATTACAAGCTGTTTTACCCTGAATAGAGGTTTACCCTTGATGGTAAGCTGAAAATAATAATACCTACAAAGGAGTATCGGATGCGTTTAATGCCTGTGGCCGTCGCCGTCCTAATTGCAGCATCTTCAGTTTCAACCCCAGCAGTCGCTGATACCGATCAACTTGTGGCAAGTATTTGTGATTACGTTAAATCGAATGATAAAAATCGACTACGTAAAAAACTCAAAGAAAGTCGTGTTAAATTACGTAATATCTATACCGGTGTTTCTTGTGATGGCGCAAGCTTATTAAGAACCGCTTATAATGCAAATTCATTTGAAGTGGGTGAGTACATCGCTAAACGTCTTCCTGCTGGTGATTTAAGTTCACCAGAAGCCGACGGGAAAAGCATTCTTGATTGGGCTAATAGCAATGGCCATAGTGGTAGTGCTATTACTGCTGCAGTTCAAGATCGCATTAATAGTGGTGAGTAAAGCGCATTGATTAATTTGGTGATAGCAATTGTGAATTATCAAATATAATCTTATGCATAAATAAAGTTGATAGCTTTGACTGCCAAAACCGCCTTAGGGCGGTTTTTTGTTGCTTATGGTTTTTATTGCCGCAAATCATTGCTAAGTCATGGCGCTATTAGGCTTTAAAGGCAATAAAAAAGGCTCTAAAGAGCCTTTTCTACATTTAGATACTGTGAGTCGTTAAACTTTAAATTCCTTCACAGAGCTTTGTAGCTCTTCAGACAGCATTGCTACTTGCTGACTTGATTGTGCTGTTTGATCTGCGCCTATGGCGGTTTCTTCTGAAATAGCAGCAATGTGCTCTAGCATTTCAGAGACTTGCTGACTGACCAAGTTTTGCTCTTGAGCGGCTTGGGCAATGTGATTACCAGAGTCGTAAGCTTTATGTACTGACTGACTAATGGTTTCTAAGGCCAAGTTAGCTTGTTCTGTTTTATCGACACAGCTGGTTGCTTGTGTGCGGCCTAATTCCATGACCGTCACTGCTTGTTGTGCACCTTGTTGTAACACTTCAATCATTTGCTGAATTTCGCTAGTCGATTCTTGGGTTCTAGAAGCAAGACTGCGCACTTCATCGGCGACAACAGCAAAACCACGGCCTTGCTCACCCGCGCGGGCAGCTTCAATCGCAGCGTTTAATGCCAGTAAGTTAGTTTGCTCTGCAATACCACGAATTACATCAAGAATAGAGCCGATTGATGCGCTATCAGTATGGACCTTATTGATCACCACGCCCGCTTTAGCGACTTCTTCTGCTAAGGCAAGAATAGTGACTTTATTCTCTTCAGCAAGTGTGCGCATATGCTGAGTTTCTAGATCGGCTTGCTTAATTTGTTCAAGGGCTTGATCGGCGCTCATTGAAACTTGTTGGGCGCTAGAGCTTAGCTCAGTAGTTGCGGTGGCCACTTGATCCACTTGATTTTTTTGCTCTTGAATACCAGATGTAGTTTGGGTGGTTATTGCTGACGTTTCTTCTGCTGCAGCAGCCAACTGATTCGAGCGGTCTAAAATGCCGACAATTAAATTACTTAAGCTATCGACTAGGCTGTTACAGTTTTTAGCCAATAGGGCAAATTCATCGTGACCAGTATCATCTAATTTATGAGTTAAATCTCCAGAGGCAAGAATATTTAGCGCCTGGTTTACTTTTTCTAATGAGCGAGTTAATGGTTTCACTACGGCGTAACTGACGATAATTGCCACCACAATGGCCAGAATAACTACCAGCATTGTTTGGATAGTAGCCGAATCGATATTTTTAATTGCATCGTCACTTATTTTAGCTGTGAAGTTTTCAATTTTATTAGCTAGCTCGTTCATTCTAGCATTAACGTCTAAACGGTCTTTATCGGTTGCAGCTAACATTTCGGCAGCGGTTTGATCATGCTTTAGTTGCTGGCCTTTCAAGGTAACTATGGAGTTATTACCTGTCACTAGGGCAAATACAGCATCACTTTCTACGTTTAAATCATTAAGAGTGCTATCGCTAATAATACCGCGGCCTTGTAAGTTGATATGCTCAATCTTTGTGCGGGTATCGTTGAGCATGTACTCTAGCTCATTCACTATTACTTCATATTTAGCGTTTTCTTTAGCGGCAACTAAATCATAAATGGTGGTAATAATATTGATGAAATTACTATCAACGACTCCCGCTGCAGCTGCAATACTTTGTTTAGTGGTATCTTCACTCAACTCTAGATCTATCAGGTCTAATAAAATCGATGATGCATCATCTGCGCTGTCTTCTAAATTATCTCGAAGTTGTAATAGTTGTTCATGTTTTAATAATGCATTTTCATGCTCTATTAGCATTAAAGCGCTATTTTTTTCAAAATTATGGTAGCTGTTTTTAAGCTGAGAAAGGTTACTGGAAAACTCTTGTCTACCAGAAATTAACCCAGTCAAGTTATTGAGTTTTTTGTTAAATTCCACTGATTCAGTGTTTATATTTTTTTTGACTGCTGGAATTTGAGCTGATTGATCAGTGTAGTAACCGAATAGAATGTGAATTTGCTGGGCGCTTAAGTTTTGCGTTAATTCACCGGTAGCAGTAAGGGCAGGCAAACTAACTTGTTGTAAGGTGCTAGTACTGTCCTTGATGCTATTGTTGGTGAGCAAAGACACGCCACCTAAAACTATCAAAAGGAGAGTCACAACGGTAAAACCGCCAATCACTCTGGTGGCAACATTAATTTTCATAGCATACTCCGGCTGTTATTATTTTATCCCGAATTTATCTCTTTGATCACTCAGGGCTGTATGATCATTGGAGATCCAATAACTGTATCGGCTTTGTTACTGGAAAGTTTAATTATTTATTTATGATTTTATTTTGTGCTGTTGTATTTTTTCGTTGGTTTCTAAATGCCATAGGGTTAAATGCTCTCCCCAGCAACATCCTGTATCCAGTGCTTGCATATTAGGTTGGTTAACCACGCCCATTAACGCCGCCCAATGACCAAATACCAAAGTGTGGCTTTGTTTTAACGGGGAGTTGAATTCGAACCAAGGCGTGAGTTGTGGTGGTTTGTCTTGAATGGGGGATTTACATTTAAAGTCTAAACTGCCATCAGCAAACAAATAGCGCATTCGCGTTAGGGTATTGATGCAATATCGCAGTCTTGGCAAGCCTATGGCTGTACTGTCCCAGCGCTCTGCATCATCGGTGTACATTTTTGCAATTAGTGAATCGATATAATCATCTTGCTGTAATGCTTGGCTCACCGCATTAGCTTCTGTGAGTAAGGTCGCTAAGTCCCACTGCGGTGGAATGCCTGCATGGCTCATGATGATATTGTGGGAGGGCAGTGTCTGCACCAAGGGTTGCTTTCTTATCCAAGTAATTAAGTCGGGTAAATCATCAGCGCTTAGCAATTCAGCAAGCTTATCTTTGGGGTTGGGTCTTTTAATGTTGCCGTTAAGGGCTAATAGATGCAGGTCGTGATTACCCAAAGTTATTTTGGCACTGGCCTCTAATGATTTTAAATAGCGTAAAGTTTGTAAGGAGCCATTACCTCTGGCGACTAAATCGCCGACAGCCCATACTTCATCCTTTGAAGGGTTAAAGTCCACTTTAGCGAGGATCAGTTGTAATTCTTCAAAACAGCCTTGTATATCGCCAACAAAATAATGTGCCATAGGATTATTGTAGAATCCCTGGGACGGCTAATCTAAATGTTGGGATTGCAGCTTTAAAAGCTTCACCTTGGGCGCTGCTCATGCCGTATGAGCCTTCCATAAAGCCAACGGGTGTTTCTAATACTGTGCCACTTGAGTATTGGTAAGCTGTATTAGGTTCGATAGTCGGTGTTTCTCCGACCACGCCAGGGCCTTGCACTTCACTTTTTTCACCGTTTGAGTCAGTAATAATCCAGTGGCGATCTTTGAGTGTCACTGCAATGTCGCTCAGATTAATGATGGTAATGGTATAACTGAATAAATATTTTGATTCTGCTGCTGATGACTGCTCTTCTAAATAGTTAGTCTCAACTTTTATTTTAATTTTGGGGGCTACAGAGGACATTAAACTTCCTAAAAACGAAAGGGCACTTTCAATGAAAAGTGCCCTTAGAATTATAGATTTTTATCGCAAACTAAATTTGCAAGTGCCACATACTGCTCGACAGTTATTTGCTCCGGTCGAAGAGTCGAATCAATGTTCAGCGCGCTGAACTCATCATCTGTTATCATGTGCTTTAAGTTATTCCGTAGTGTTTTACGGCGCATATTAAAGGCTGTGGTACATAGATGACGTAAAACGGTGACATCTTTACACGGGAATGGTTTTACATCGTATGGCAACAAACGTACCACTGCAGAGTCGACCTTTGGCGCCGGAGTAAAGCTTTGTGGCGGCACTTCAAGTACAGGTACCACTTTACAGTAGTACTGCGCCATCACAGTTAGGCGGCCGTAAGCTTTAGTGCCTGGACTTGCAGAAAGGCGCAAAACCACTTCTTTTTGTAGCATAAAGTGCATGGTTTCAATTATTTCAGCGAACTCAAATAAGTGAAACATTAACGGCGTTGAGATGTTGTACGGTAAATTACCAAATACTTTCATCTTTTTGCCGTCTTGTTGCAACTGGCTAAAGTCGAAGTTCAGTGCATCACCCTGATTGATATTAAGCTTATGCTTTAATACTGGGTGGTTTTCTAAACGCTCGACTAAGTCTCTATCTAATTCGACTACAGTTAAGCAATTAACTGATTCAGCAACAGGTTCAGTTAATGCGCCAAGGCCTGGGCCAATTTCAACCATAACATGGTCATTATCTGGCGAGATGGCGCCCACGATCCGACTGATCACACTTTCATCAGTTAAAAAGTTTTGTCCAAAACGTTTTCTGGCCGTGTGGCCTAAATGTACTTTATTGCTCATTAAAATTTAACTACTTACTTTTGAGGCCAATTCAATGGCTTTATTTAATGCACAGGTAAAACTACCACTATCAGCTTCACCGGTTCCGGCTAGCTCTAAAGCTGTGCCATGATCGACAGAGGTTCTGATATACGGAAGACCTAAGGTAATGTTAACCGATTTTCCAAAACCTAAAGATTTAAGTACTGGAAGTCCTTGGTCGTGATACATAGCAAGAACCACATCTGCTTCTTGTAAGTATTTAGGCTGGAATAAAGTATCTGCAGGTAATGGACCTACAATATCAATACCTTGCTCTCTAAGTTCATTCAGAGCAGGGATCATGATATCAATCTCTTCTCGGCCTAAGTGTCCATCTTCACCAGCATGCGGATTAAGACCGCAGACGAATATTTTAGGTGAAGTAATGCCAAACTTTTGCACTAACTCACTGTGCAAGATTTGTATTATATGATGTAAACGCTCGCGTGTAATGGCTTTTGCAACATAAGCCAGAGGAATGTGGGTGGTCATTAACGCCACCTGCAGACCTGGCGCTGCCAGCATCATTACCACATCTTGGCAATTTGCTTGTAATGCAAAAAATTCAGTATGGCCGCTAAAAGGTATACCCGCTTGATTAATAATGCCTTTATGAACAGGGCCCGTTACCACAGCTTCAAATTCATTGGTCATGTTTTTCTCACCCGCATAACGCAAGGTGTCGACCACATATTCACTGTTAAGCTCATTTAATTTGCCGCATTCAACTTCTGCAGCAAGAGTAAATGGCGCAATGGTTAAGGTGCCAGCTTCCTGAGCCTTAGCAGGTAACGTTGGCTGGTAAGGTCTTAATGTCAGCGGCAAGCCAAGCATTTTTGCTCGGCTAGTTAATAATTCTGGGTCGGCGCAAACAACTAACTCAGCAGGCCATGGCTGCTGAGCAAGTTTAATAACAAGATCTGGGCCGATACTCGCCGGTTCACCCGGCGTAATCGCAATACGTATTGTCATTAAGTTAGCTTAACCTCGAGTACTCTCAGGTTCAAAAACTTCAATATAGGCTTCTGAACGCATTTCATCTAACCAGTTTTGTAGCTCTTCATTGAACTTACGACGATAAATCAACTGGTGAGCACGATTGCTATTAAACTGAGCAGTAGCATCAGTTTTACGTTTTTCTTCAAGTTGAACGATGTGCCATCCATGGGTTGTTCTAAAGGGTTCACTATACTCATCAATTTCTAAGCTTGATAATGTTTGAGCAAACTCAGGTACATATACAGTCGGTTCTGCCCAGCCTAATTCACCACCTTTTGCCCCAGAACCAGGATCTTCAGAGTATTGGCGGGCAAGTGCTGCAAAATCAGCTTCGCCTGAACGAACTTGAGCTAAAAAGCTTTCTAGCATTGCTTTAGCACGATCTTCTGAAAGGATCGGTGATGGTTTTAGCAGAATATGTCGTGATCTTACTTCATTGATTTCTTTGGTTTGCAGGCCGCGAGCGTCCATGATTTTAATAATATGGAAACCTGAGGCACTTTTAATTGGGCCAATGACATCACCAGTTTTAGCGTCAGTTACTACCTCTGCAAACAAGGTTGGCATTTCGTTCACGCTCATGTAATCCCAGATACCACCTTCAAGCGCTTTAGGCCCTGATGAAGATGCAATAGCTGTACGGCGAAAATCTTCACCTTCATTTAAGCGGTCTAATACGATATTCGCCCGTTTGCTCGATGCTTCTAGTTGTTCACTGCTTGGGTTATTTGGCACTTCAATTAAGATATGTCCAACTTGGAACTCGACATCTTTTAAACCTTGCTCTTGGATCATTTTAACTAAGTTACTGATCTCTTGAGGTGAGACTTGAATACGACGCTGAACTTGAATACGTTGGATTTCACCTAGGGTGATTTCTTCACGTAATTGCTCACGGTATTGCGCATAGCTCATGCCTTCGCTTTCAATTTGTTGTTGCATTTGAGAAACCGTTAGCTTTTGCTCTTTAGCAATATTCTCAATGGTTTGATCAAGCTGTAGGTCACCAATAGATAGACCAATACGTTCTGCCATTTGCAATTGCAAGTGAGTCAAAATTAAACGTTCAATAACTTGAGTGCGAAGTGCATTATCTGACGGTAAGCCTTGGCCTGCTTTTAGCGCATTGGCTTTTACCGACGCCACCATATGAGTGATTTCACTTTCAAGAATAATACCCTCATTAATTTGTACTGATACGCGGTCGAGGGGAACTGGCGCCGCGATGGTTACTTGGCTCATTGCCAAAGTAAATAAAGCAAAAATCATTTTCTTACAGTGTTTCATCCACGAAATCCTTGGCACTTTTAGTTTTAATTGCAGTGGAATATATACCACATACAGTGTTGTTATCTTTTATTAGGACTGTTTGTTTTCCAGTAGGTTCAGCAATCTACCACAAATGATGGCTAATTCCTCAAGTAAAGTGGTTTACGATAGTTAAATAATCCGTCATCAAGCATGTCTTCGACACCTAGGGGGCCAGAACCACCTAAGCCTTTAATGATAAAGTTAAGGTATACACCACTTTCAAACTCTTCTCGGGTATCTAAACTTGGATTTAAATCATCATCGTAATTAGTTTTAATGCGGTAATGGTAACTTAAGCGCAATGCCCAGCAGCAAGATTCGTATTGGACACCGGTATAGGTTTCAATATTTCTTGATTCATTTAAGTCGTAATAAAAGTTACCGACAAAATATAAATCATCACTTATTGGCCATGAGGTGCGCATGCCTATTTGAGATATGTTCACTCTGTCATTAGTGTTGGTGTTAAGCAAATCAGGCACATAGCGATAGCTAAACTGTAATAATTTGTCATTACTGGGCCTAAAATCTAAGGTGACTTCACTTTTCTTATTCTCACCGTTTTCAGTATCAAATTGCACAGCACCACTAATAAACCAATCTTGATACATATTGGCATCGATTTCAGCGGCAAGCACAGAGGTTGATGCGTCCGCTTCTATGTCGTTGTAACTATTTATTTTACTATCTTCAATAAACACAATTTGACCTATGCTGAATTTAAATTTTTCAACATTAGACTCATCAAAGAGGCGCGTTGTAACCCCTAAGGTTATTTGATTGGTGTCTGCAATTCTATCTAAACCAGAAAAGCGGCGGTCTCTAAATAAGCCAAAGTAATCTTCTTGTAACTGGGCAGTATCATAAATCCCAATATTAGATTGGTCTTCGTAGCCGACATATAAATATTGAAATTGTGGCTCTAAGGTTTGTTTGTAATTACTGCCAAGCATGGCTAACTGACGTTCAAAATTAATTTGACCGTGAATTCGCACTTGAGGAATGGTTCGGTTAACCGTGTCATCCAGTTCATCATTGCTGTTATTGTTGTCTTGCCAGTATTGGGTTTGCAGTAATTTAACTTCACTGGTCACAGAACCTGCAGGCCCCTGTATCGGCCAGCTTATACTTGGCTCCATATGAAAACGTGTCGCCGTGGCATAGTCATTTTCTGTATGTTGAAAATTGGTTAGCTCAGAATTGAATTTAAAATCTAACCCATTCCAAAAATCATTAGTCTGATAGTTAAAGTTCAGCTGAGGCATAACCTGATAAGGGCTCTCTTCTTCGCCGAGAACTTTAATGTCTTGTACCCGCATGCCGAGGTTCCAATCTCGTTCAAAGTAGCTAATTTCACCAATACGTGAAAGCTGATTATCCGTTGATCGATTAACATCAGAACTGAGATCATTGAAATAGTTATTGTCTGAGACATCTGTAAAGTTAGCTTGTACACGCCAATTGTCATTTATTGCGCCTTGATGGCGCCAATGGTACAGATAGCGGTCAGGGCTATTATCTAACTTGTCGTCATTAGCAAGGAATTCAAAGTTGAATTGACCATTTTGTTGTTCACCGGCTAAGTATCGAAATTCTGTTTTACTGTAAAACCCACGGGCTGACATATAGGTTGGGGTAAAGGTTAAGTCGTATTCTGGGGCGATATTCCAATAATAAGGCACACTGACTTCAACGCCATTGGTGGTACTGGTGCTAAAACTGGGAAATAAGAAGCCTGACTTTCTTTTATCTGAAACCGGAATGGTCATATAGGGGATGTACATAATCGGTACATCGGCTATGCGTAATTTAGCATCCCAGATCTCACCCCATTCTTCACTGCTGTCGATGCGTATTTCTTTGGCTTCAAGGCGCCAAGAGTTATCGCCAGGGGGGCAGGTGGTGAAATTGGTGTTACTGAGCTCTAAATTGTTTTGTTCGGTAATTTTTAATTGCTGAGCATCGCCGTTAATTTGTTGGCCATTAAGCCAATACTTAGCCCCAGTAAGGGTGGCGCTGTTGGTCAGCATTTGCGCATTTAATGAATCTGCGGTTACGGTAAATTGCTCATCACTGAAAATCAGATTGCCATTAGCATCTAATTGTTCATTTTTTTGATCTAAGATGGCTTCGTCAGCACTGATATGGCGACTACCTTGGCTGAAACTGACATTACCAGAAAAATGGGCTTTATCGCCCATGGCTGCTTCAGAGCGATCGGAAATAATGACAATATCTTCAGCTGAAATATTGCTAATGGTATCACGGTCGTTTATTGACGGTGAAACGGGGGCCTGCACTGCACACTGAAGCTGAGCCTCTTCTATTTCAGGAGACTCTTGTGCCAAGACTAGGTTTGGTAACAGGCTTAATGCCAGGAAATAACGGATCTGCATGTTAATAATTGATTATGAATTCTTAGTCTAGACAAAATGAATTGAAAAAAGAGCCACAGCTAACATTTTATCTTTAGCTGTTTCCAAATGTTATGTTGGCTATAATAAAGCAATTTTTACATAAGAGCCATTGAGATGAGTTTATCTGATACAAGATTTATTTTACTGAGTAAGTGGTTAAGTCAACATTTCAACACAGATATCACCCCAACACTCATTTGTGGTGATGCCAGTTTTCGTCGTTATTTTCGCGTTCAGCATTTAGCAAATACGTATATCGTCTCTGATTCGCCTGTTGAACTGGTACCTATAGCGCCCTTTATTGAGCTAGCAGCTGCATACGCACAATCAGGATTAAAGGTACCTGAAGTTATAGCACAAGATGATATTAACGGCTTTGTATTGCAGTCAGATTTAGGCGATGAGCAACTCATAACACGCCTGAATGACCAATCTGTGATTGATTTTTATCAGCAAGCGTTAGGGTTATTGCCGCAAGTGGCACAGGTTAAGTCCACCATTAAGGGGGATTTACCGCAATACGATGCCGCTTTTGTGCAGCGAGAGTTAGCCATTTTTACCGAGTGGCTGTTATTGAAGCATTTGCAATTAACCCTGAGTGAAGATGAGCATGGCATTATCGAGAATGCTTTTGGGGTGTTAACCGCCAATGCAATTGAGCAGCCTAGTGTCGGAATGCACCGTGATTTTCATTGCCGCAATATTCTCATAAATCAGCAACAATTAGCCTTAATTGATTTTCAAGATGCGGTGATTGGCCCTGTTACCTATGATGCGGTGTCATTACTGCGAGACTGTTATGTGAGATGGCCAGATGCTGTGGTTAATCAGCTTCAAATGGATCATTTTAATTTATGTATTCAGCATGGATTAATTGATGATGGTGTAAGCTTTAGCCAATATCAGCGCTGGTTTGATTTAATGGGAATGCAGCGCCACATAAAAGCCGCCGGCATTTTTGTACGGCTGAATTTGCGTGATGGCAAAGCCGGTTATTTGAAGGATATTCCACTTACCCTTAGTTACATCGTTGATATTGCCGCTTTATACCCAGAGCTACAAGACTTTGGTCAATGGTTGCAACAAAAGGTGCTAACGCATTTTACTGCAGATGCGACAGATCAATGATATTCGTGCGGCTACCGTTAATATACACAGATAAGCTTAACCTTATGGACATTAAAATATGAAAGCCATGATTTTGGCTGCGGGTCGTGGTGAGCGATTACGACCGCTTACAGATTCACTTCCCAAACCTTTGGTTGCAGCAGCGGGTAAACCGCTAATTGTTTACCATTTAGAAAAGTTAGCCGCCGCTGGTATCAAAGAAGTTGTCATCAACCATGCTTGGTTAGGGCATAAATTAGTACAAGCGCTAGGCAATGGCAGTCAGTGGGGGCTCACTATTAACTATAGTGCTGAAGAGAACGCCTTAGAAACTGCTGGCGGTATTAAACAAGCCTTAAGCCTATTAGGTGACGAAGCTTTTTTGGTTATCAATGGCGATATATATATCGATGAACTGCCTGATATCACCCAGGCAATGGCGCAATTAAAAGCAGAACCCGCATTAGAGGCTTTTTTATGGTTAGTTGATAATCCTCAGCATAACCCAGAAGGTGATTTTGCGATTATTGGAGCGCAATTAGCGCAAGCGGGTGCCAATAAGCTAACCTATTCAGGCATGGGGATTTATCATCCCAAAATGTTTGCTGACATTGGCGCAGGTAAGCAAGCCTTAGGGCCATTATTACGTCACAAAATGGCTGATAAAAAGATTATCGGTAGTCGTACCAGTACTTACTGGTGTGATGTAGGTACCATTGAGCGGTTAGACTTGTTAACAAACTACTTGGCAACAGGCACCATATCGGCAGAAACGTAAATTGTAAGCAAGCCGCAGTAAGCACATGACGACATGCGCCATAAATAACCAGTCGACATAGACAGTGATGAGCTCAGCAGTAAGACAAATTAACAACAGGAAGATGAATGCGTATTTGGGGTAAGGTTTTCGGTTTTATTATCGGCTACATGTTTGGTAAAGGTTTCGGCGCCCTATTAGGGCTTTGGCTTGGGCATATGTACGATAAACGCAGTGGTTTTGCCGAGATGCTGCGTAAGGGGCATCAGCGTCAAGCTGAGTTTTTTAATACAACCTTTACAGTTATGGGCCATGTTGCCAAAGCTTCTGGCCATGTGACGGATGTGGATATTCGTATTGCCACTATGCTGATGGATCAAATGAAGTTAACTGGCGATGCAAGACGTGATGCGCAAACAGCATTTAGAAATGGACGCGATGCCAATTTCGACTTAGTCAAAACCCTGCGCGAATTTCGAGTGATGACCCAAGGTCGCCGTGAAATATTACAAATGTTTCTTGAAATTCAAATTCAAACCGCACTGTCTGATGGCGAATTACATAGCAAAGAAAAGCAGATTTTATCAACCATAGCCAAAGAGTTAGGGTTAGGCCAAGCTCATTTGGATGCGCTACTTAATCGTTGGCAGGCAGAGTTTCACCATCATCAGACGGCTAATGGCAGCCACATGCAGCTTGAAGACGCTTATTCACTATTGGGTAAGCAGGAGTCTTCCAGCGACCAAGAAATCAAACGTGCTTATCGAAAACTCATGAATGAGCATCATCCAGATAAACTGGTCGCTAAAGGTTTACCAGAAGAAATGATGGAGCTGGCAAAAAGTAAAGCTCAAGACATTCAATCTGCTTATGAAACAGTTAAAACATCTCGAGGAATGAAATAAGCGCAGGGGTGGTAAACACAATAATCATCATTAAGAAGTGATGTTAAAGGGAGTTTTCTATGCAATATAAAGCGACTGTGAGTCTAGTAAGTTTGGCGTTGTTAGCAACCTCTGTTCAAGCTGAGGTGTTTGTTGCTCCTTTTGGCGGTTATAGTTTTGGCAGTACAGAATTTGACATTGGCGATCTGAATAGTCAGCAAACAGATAAGCTAAAAATAACCGAATCTGAGCATTATGGCTTTATGGCAGGAGTCACGACCAAAGACCCAGGTAATATCTACTTTCTGTATAGCACGCAAAAAACTGATTTGAGAAGCAATGCTTTTAGTGCGGATGTCTTTACTGATCTTGATGTTGATTATTTCCATGTCGGTGGAAGTTTATTTTTCCCCAATGGCCGCGTTAAACCTTACGTTACCGTCACTGCCGGTGTCACGCACATGCGACCGAGCAATGACTTTTCAAATGAAACCCGTTTTTCAATGGGATTTGGCGGCGGCGTAGCCTATGACATTACCTCTCAAGTGGCCTTATTTGCCGATGTAAGAGGCTACGCTACATTCGTTAACTCAAACAATAGCTTTTTCTGCGGCCCCAATGAATGTGTGTGGAATATTTCTGCCGATATCATGTGGCAAGGGCAGGGCAATATTGGTTTAGAGGTTAAATTTTAATTAGGTGACCGAACATGAAAATTGTTGTACTTGATGGCCATACATTAAATCCGGGTGATTTAGATTGGTCATCGTTAGCTGCGCTGGGTGAGCTTAGCGTTTATGAACACACTATGGCGGCAGATATTATCTCCCGTAGCAAAGATGCCGATATAATTTTAACCAATAAAGCGGTAATCAATGCTGAGGTGATAAGCCAATGTCCACAGCTTAAATACATAGGTGTGACGGCAACAGGTACCAATGTGGTTGATATCGCAGCGGCTAGCGCGCAGCAGATAGTTGTAACCAATGTGCCTGCTTATGGCCCTGATGCTGTGGCGCAAATGGTATTTGCTTTAATACTGCAACATACCCAGCAGGTGGATTTACATGATAAAGCAGTAAAAAAAGGTCAGTGGAGTCAATCAAGAGACTTTTGTTTTACGCTTTCATCTTTAGTATCACTTAAAGGCAAAACTATGGGGGTTGTTGGCTATGGTGATATTGGTCAACAAGTGGCAAGGTTAGCGCTGGCATTTAATATGAATGTGTTAATTAACACATCGACACCCAAAACGGATTTACCTGCAGGTGTTCAATGGCAGACGCTCAATAAGTTATTAAGCCAGTCAGATATCGTGTCGTTGCATTGTCCGCTTAATCAAGCCACTGATAAAATGATCAATGCTCAAAGTCTTGAGTTGTTTAAGCCTAACGCTTTATTGGTTAATACCGCTCGAGGCGGTTTAGTGGATGAAGTAGCATTGGCAGATGCGTTAAATGACAACCGCCTTAGCGCTGCACTTGATGTGCTTTCAAGCGAACCGCCAATGGCTGATAACCCGTTATTAGCGGCTAAAAATACCATTATTACCCCTCACATCGCTTGGGCAACAACAGAGGCAAGGCAAAATCTGTTAAATATTGCCGTGGATAATGTGGCGCAATTTTTAAAAAACAGCCCATGTAATCAGGTTACTTAGCCAGAAAAACAAATAAGGATATTTGTGCAATATGAGTTTATGGAAAGCGCTTTACGATGTATTTGAAAAAGAGCATGCGCGGGTTGAGAAGCATAAAGGCCAGCAACGCGCGCTGTTATTTGAAATTGAAGCCAATATCAATTTTATCGCTGTAGGGCTAAAACAGGGTCTTAGTGCTGATCAAATCGTGGCAGGAATTGATGTCGATGTGTTTAAGCAATCAATGATACAAGGTTATGACTTTAATCGTTTAACTGCTAATAGCTTATTGGCCAAGGCCATTATTGATTACCCTGAGTTTGATAAATATATCGGTAAAAGCTCTGATGAGCTGGTTGCCAATGTTTACGGTAAAATATTTGTTTTGCAAAAGTTGATGATAGCGGGGCGTTTCGAGCAAGGTGGTAAACTTAAATCCTTATTAAGGATGTTAATTTTAGTGTTATTTCATTTGCAAGGTAGAGCACTGCCTAAAAGAAAAAGCAGCTAACTGCTTCATAAGCCCTTCAAGGTGGTGTTAATACCACATCGAATTTATCCAATAAAAAGCCTAACCTTAGTACTTTATGTGCTTGAGGTTAGGCGTTTATGTCTACAGCGAGCAATCATTAACCTAGGTCACAAAGCGTAATTATGACGTGGTAATAGGCGAGTTATCATAGTGTAAAGCTAAAATATAACCTTAACTTTTGCCGCCGATGCTATGGCTTTCGTTATGGCATTATCAATATTGTTATCACGGGCTAAGGCAACACCCAGACGGCGTCTACCATCAATATCAGGTTTACCAAACAGCTTAATTTGGGTATCCGTTTGCACTAATGCTTCAGCAACGCCTTGATAGCGAATATTTTCAGACTTTCCTTCAGCCAGAATAACCGCAGAGGCACTTGCGCCATGTTGCATAATTTCGGTAATAGGCAGGCCTAAAATAGCCCGAACATGCAAAGCAAACTCAGATAAATCTTGGCTGATAAGCGTGACTAAACCAGTATCATGGGGTCTTGGTGATACTTCTGAAAAGTAAACATCATCACCTTTGATAAACAGCTCAACACCGAATAAACCATAGCCGCCTAACGCGGTTACTACTTGCTCACCAATTTGCTGCGCTTTGGTAAGTGCAGCTGCTGACATTGCTTGAGGCTGCCAAGACTCACGGTAATCACCGTCTTCTTGTCTGTGGCCAATGGCATCACAATAATGAATGCCATTGACAGCACTAATGGTCAGCAAGGTGATTTCATAATCAAAATCAATAAAGCCTTCCACAATCACTCGCCCACCACCCGCGCGGCCACCTTCTTGAGCGTATTGCCAAGCTTGTTCAATTTGCGCATTGGTTTTTATCACGCTTTGACCTTTACCTGATGAACTCATTACAGGTTTAACCACACAGGGCTGACCAATTTGCTCAATTGCGGCAGTAAACTCAGCGAATGTATCGCAAAAGAAATAAGGCGATGTTGGAATACCTAAGGTTTCAGCGGCTAGGCGGCGAATGCCTTCTCTATCCATGGTTAACTGAGTCGCTTTAGCTGTTGGAATGATATTGATGCCGCCTTTTTCTAACTCAACTAGGGTTTGAGTAGCGATAGCTTCAATTTCTGGGATCACTAGATGCGGTTGTTCTAATTCAATAACGTCTCGTAATGCTTTTTCGTCCAACATGTTTACCACATGAAAACGATGTGCAATTTGCATGGCTGGAGCATTAGGGTAGCGATCTACGCCAATAACTTCGATGCCAAAGCGTTGTAATTCGATAGCGACTTCTTTACCAAGCTCACCACAACCTAGCAGCATGGCTTTAACTGCACCGTCAGTTTCAGCGGTACCAAAGGTGAAAGGGACATTGTTATTCATTATTTAACCTTGTAGGGGGAAAAAATAGCCGAGGCAGTTTACCTTTTATTCGTATTTGATTGATTAGCTAAACCGATAAGTGTGTAAAAGATCACGTGAAAACTCTTATTTTTATAGCGAATAAAGCACTTTAATTGGTTATTTTAGCTATTGCCTTGTGTTATCTTGAGGTTGCCAGTTTGTTGATTTTGGTTGTTATTTCTTTTGCTTTGATTGTGATAGGAGTGTCATATGTTTTTGGATTATTTTGCTCTAGGACTGCTGTTTTTTGTAGCATTAGTTATTTTTTACGGTGTTATCGCGATTCATGATATCCCCTATGAAATTGCTAAAAAGCGTAATCACCCACAGCAGGATGCTTTGCATATCGCTGGTTGGGTCAGTTTATTTACCCTACACGCTATTTGGCCATTCTTATGGATTTGGGCAACCTTATACCGCGAAGATAGAGGCTGGGGCTTTAGTGATGGTAAGAAGCGAGAGCTTATGTTGGAAGGTGAAGTGAAAGAATTGTTAGATAAGGTTAATGACCTAAATGAGCGTTTAATCTCTATTGAGTCGCCATCGGAACAAGCAAGTGTCACCGATGCTGTTAAACCTCAACCGCAGCCAGAACAAGGAGCGTAGCGATGGATCTGTTACTGATATTAACCTATACCGCTTTATGTGTGGCGATATTCAAAATTTTTAAAATCCCACTCAACAAATGGACTGTGCCAACGGCGGTGTTAGGCGGAATAGTATTAATTGGTACTTTATTAGTACTGATGAACTATAACCATCCTTATACTAAGTTTGCCCGTGAATATTTCGTTTCAATCCCGATCAATCCTGCAGTAAAAGGCTTAGTGGTTGAAGTCAATGTTAAGCCCAATGTTCCTGTCAAAAAAGGTGAAGTGCTATTTAGAATCGACCCAACCCCTTTCATTGCTGTCGTTAAACAAAAAGAAGCGGCACTGGAAGATGCACTGCAAGCCGTGCCGCAATTAAAAGCCTCATGGGATAGTGCGATTGCCCGCGCAGCGCAAGCAGAGGCTAATCGTGACAGAACCAAATCTGCCTTTGAGCGTTATGATGAAGGTCGCCGTAAAGGTGGTAGAAACTCGCCATTTTCTGAAATTGAGTTAGATAATAAACGCCAATCATATTTAGCAGCAGAAGCTGCTTTTAAATCGGCGTTAGCGGAAGAAATCCGTTTTAGACTGGCATTTGAGTCAAACATCGACGGGGTAAATACTGATGTAGCTGTGGTTAAAGCCGAACTTGATGCCGCTATCTTTAATTTAGAGCAAACCGAAGTGAAAGCGCCAGTTGATGGCATAGTCACTCAAATGGCGTTGCGTCCGGGGGTGATGGCTGTGCCTATTCCGCTGCGACCCACTATGACATTTATACCTGATGAAGACCGCTACTTTGCTGGTGCATTTTGGCAAAATTCATTACTGCGCTTAAAAGAAGGTGATGAAGCGGAAATTATCCTTGATGCTATGCCTGGCCAAGTACATAAAGGTAAAGTCGTTAAGGTATTACCTGCAATGTCAGAAGGTGAGCTGCAATTTGGCGGTGCGCTGCGCTCTTCAAATGAGTTATTTAAGCGTGGCCGGGTGTTAGTATTAATCGAGTTAGCTGACGATGAACTACGCACCAGCTTGCCTGCAGGTGTAGCTGGGCAAGCGGCAATTTATACCGAGCATTTCACTCATGTTTCGATTATTCGTAAAGTGTTATTGCGGATGCAAGGTTGGCTCAATTATCTGTTTGCTGAAGGGCATTAGTGATAATGTGATTATTCTTTTATAAAAAAGTCCGCGATTGCGGACTTTTTATTTTAGCAACTTATAAAGAATAAGATTAATTGTTATTTTACAGCAGCCTGAGGCGGGAACTGAGCCAGAATGGTATTAATGGTTTTGGTCGTTTCAGTGACTTTTTCATTACCACCAGATTCAAAGTCATATTCATCAGTGCCGCGCCAGATGAGTCGGTTATCTTTTAAATCTATAATATCAATTTGAATCACTTGGATTTTAGCGCTGTCACTGCCGATGGGGATTCCCATGCTAGTACCAATCCCAATACCACCATTACTGCCACTAGTACCAGTACCTAGACCAATAGAAAGCCCTGAGCTTTTTGGTTTGTCCTTGGTTAAAAAGGCGTAGCTGACGCCAAAGTCACCAGTTATGTCATTACCAGTGGCTTCACCACTCACGGCTAAATCATTTTCTACTTGCTCGATAAAGTTTTTGGCTAATAAATTGGCACGTATACTGGCTCTGATCCGCTCGGCGCTAAGTTGATCCCCTTGATTTGACACTTCAATAAAATGAAATCGTTTTAACTGACTAAAGTCATATTTGGTATCAAAGTCTGACTTTCCTGTGGTGCTTTGGCAGGCGCTTAATCCTAGTAGAAGTAACATTGTAAATAACGCACGAAATAGCATAAGTGGCTCCGGTTAATCAATGAATCTGTTTGTTATAGGATGTTTTCTTGAGCGAATTAATAATCAGCTTAAATCAAAAGCCTGCAGTAAACCAATCTTACACAGAATTCGTCGCTCAAATAACCAGCGCTGAACATGGCTTTTTGGTTAATTAATGCTAAGTTAGAAGCATAAAACTTCAATTTTGTCGGAGAGAAACGTCAGTTAAATATGGAACAGTTAAGTTTTTTTTCCGTCCCAAGCCCTTGCATAGGTGTGTGTCAAACTGATGCGCGCGGATATTGTAATGGCTGTTTGAGAAATCGAGATGAGCGTTTTAACTGGCTGCATTTTTCTGATGCACAAAAGCATAATATTATTCGCTTATGCCAGCAGCGAAAGCGCCGCCGACAATATGCCAAATTTAAAGCCCATCAAATAGCGATAAAACAGCAGCAAGCTCAGGCTAATCCACAATTTGACTTTGATGAACAAACTGATGATGACAACATTGATTTGGCTGATTTTAGCTTAGATTAGTGATTGCAACCTTGTGGTTTTAGGTAGGCTTTAGCTGTAATTAATATTATTGAGTTTGATGTGGTGGGTCTATTACAGCCTGCGCCGCTAACGGCCAATCTCCATTATTTCTATCGTCAGCTTCAGCGTTAAGCTAACCATTGAGATTAATGTGCGCTTTCTGCAGCTAGTTCGCGTTTACTTTTTGGCCACATTAAAGTGAAACAAGTGTTGTCATCATCACTGGTTAATGTGACATCGCCTTTGTGGCGCAACATGATGCGTTTGATAATGGCTAAGCCTAAACCATGGCCTTTATTGCCTTGGTGCTGTGACTTACTGCGATAAAAAGGCTCAAATAATCTTTCATGATCTTCTTCAGGGATCGCGGGACCATCATTAGATACTGTTAGGAGCAGGTGTTGGTCATCTTCAGACAAAGACACAACAATTTCATTATGGGTGTAGCGTTGGGAGTTAGTAACAAGATTTTGAATCGCACGCTCAATCAGCAGTGGTTCTGCCATCACATATAACTCACTATACATATGCTTAAATTTAATCGGTTTATCGCTTAATGGGGTTAAACGCGTGATCAGTTCTTCTGTAATGGACACTAAGCCGCAGCGCTCTAATGTGGGCTCTTGTTGCACTTCTAAGCTGGCATAGGTCAATAGCTCTTGCAGTAAGGTTTCCATTTCTTTGATATCAATTTGCATGTCATCAAGAAATTGCTGGCGTCGTTGCTCATCGCTATTGGGCAAACAATATTGTGGTAGTAAGGCTAAAGCAAACTTTAACCGTGCTAGCGGGGTTCTAATTTCGTGTGATACGGCATTAGAGAGGTGTTTTTGGTTTTCAATTAAATCACTGATATGCCGCGCCATGTCATTAAAGGTGTTGGCTAACGGTGCGACTTGAGAGCCGGGATTGAGCTCAATACGGGTATCCCATTTGGCTTCACCAAAGTTTTGCGTGGCTTTTTTAAGGGTTTTGAGATCTTTGGATAACGGCCATACCCAAATTAAGGCAACAAAGGCCAGCATCAAATAAAAGAAAATCGTAAAAATGTTACGCAGCAACCCGCGGGGATCGATATCCACTGGGCCGGCCATTAAGACTTGATCACCCACGGCAATAAATTGCAATTCGTGGCTGCTATCTGTGGTGGTAGTGACTATTTCATTGGCCAAGAATTCGACATTGCCACTTAAAGCAATTTCATCTTTTTCAAATAAAGCTAACGGGTAGGGGTGTTGCTTTTGAATGATTTTAAGCTGCGCTAAGCGCTGCTCTTTAGGTTGCAAAGACAATAATAATGCAAAGGCGATTAATGGCGAGTCAATGTTCTCGTATTCATCGACTTGCTGTTGCCAGAGGCTATCTAATGTCCAGCCTATACCTAAAAAGCTTAAGCTAAGTAATAGGTATAGGCTGATGAAGAGTCTTTTCAAAGTCTTCTATGACCTAATTAGTTATTCCACGCTTCAGGCGCGAATAAATAACCTTGTCCCCAAACAGTTTTTATTCTGAATGGTGTTTCGATACTATCTCCAAGCTTTTTACGCAAGCGAGATATGCGCACATCAATTTTTCTGTCTTTACCATCAAAATCGATATTGAGTAAGTATTGGTAGATGTATTGTCGACTTAATACTTGCCCCGCTTGTGACGCCAGTAACCACAATAATTCAAACTCATGGCTAGTTAAATCAACCTCGGTATTGCCTAAGCGAATCGCTTGGGTATGCGGGTCGATGCTTAACTTACCAAAGCTTAAACAATGAGATTCTGGTTTTGGCGGTTGTGCCTGACGGCGTAATAGGTTGTTTATACGTGCCACTAACAAGCTTGGGTCGACAGGTTTGACAACATAATCATCAGCGCCTAATTCTAGGCCTTTGATTTGGTCTTCTGGAGAGCCAAGCGCACTCATTAACAATATAGGGCCTGAGAAGTAGTCAGGTAATTTTTCACACAGGCTTAATCCATCAAGTCCAGGCAGCATAATATCAAGTAGGATGATATCAGGCTTGTAACTAATCAATCGTGTTAAAACGGTATCGCCACGTCGTTCAACTTCAACGTGCATATCGTGTGATTTTAGGTAGTCCACAATTAAGTTGGCAAGACGAATATCATCTTCTACCAACAGAACTCTATGAGTTGATGGGGGGGTTGCCATTAAAATAAACTCCAAGGATTTCGGTAACGTCTGCGAACTTTAGGTTCGGACATTGTGGTGACTTTTAGGATTACGTCCGCCAATTCATTATTATTATTTTTACTCACCAAGACAAAGTGAATGTCTTTATTGGTTTTTACTGAAAATTGCAATGAATGATCATCAGTAGAATCACTACACCAGCGACTCATTGCTTGATAGTTAGATTCAATACAAATGAGTTGGTCAGTTTTCAGTTGCCAATTTAGCTCAATATCCATCTCGCAATGTTTGTTTTGAGCGTCTTTGAGGCATAAATGAGGCGTAGCCGAAAGCTGTGCTTGCGTTTCAAGCGTATCAGCTTTGACGCAGAAAGCACTAAATATCAGTATTAATATACCGAAAAAGTGATAGAGGTTATATTCTTGTTTACTGAACAAGATTAGAACCTATATGCAGCCCCAATGAAGTAGGAGCGAGAGTAATTTTCATTAATAATTGGACTGTCAATAATTTCATCAGCTAACCGGGTGTAACGTGCCGCTAAAAGTAAATCCCAGCGTTGTGAAAGACTATAACGTGTCGTTAGCTCAATCGCTTTATTCCAGCCAGAACCTGGCTGATATTGCGTGTTCCAGTATAGATTTTCAGTTGATCTAATACCATAGTAATAAGCAATAACTTGCGAACTTTTCCAATCAGCTTCTAATGATAAATCAAAGCGGAATTTATCAAGAGCTAAAGAGTACGACCAACTGGCACTGGCTTCTTGTCCATTATGAACATTAAGTAAATCATGGGCTGCGGTGAGTCTTAATATACCTAATTTGCCGTACCAAAAAAATTCCACACCACCATATACAGTGAAGTGTCTGGTTTCAAGCTCATTTAAAACCTCAGGTTGTGATATACCTCTAGATTCTGTGAGATCCGCTGCAGGGAGTTCAACCGTCTCATCAAAGCTACTGGCTTGGGGTAAAAAAATGTTTGATGGGTCCCAGCGATAAAAGAAAGCACGTTCATCGCTATAACTGCTCGCGAGATTAAGGGTAAAACTTTCTTGCTCTACCAGGGTGTAGCCAAAATTGAAGTTGTCAAAAAACCAGCTTTCACCATAATAGGCGACGGAGGGTATGACATAGATAGGTATATCTTTATAGGTACTTACTGGGTTGGTTTTATTGCCCCAGCCCAAAGCTAGACTGACATCCCATTGACCAACCACAATGCAGTCGCCATCAATTTGACAGGTGTCTTCAGCTTGCGCTGGCTTGATACCAGCAATAACAATGGTAAGTATGAGAAATAATCGATACATCTAAGGCTGCTACCTAATCAATAAAACTTCAATAAACATAATGTTAACATTGTTCATTATTTAGCTACACTGATTTTACCTTAATGATACAAACTGATACTGGTGTGATTAATTTACATTAAGCCGTTTTTAACCAAAGGCGTCACGGCGTTAATTTAATTCTTGCTCAACTGGTTCAGTATTTGATTGTTCAATCTCTAGCGGTGCTTGCCTTTGATAGCCCATTTCAATTAACTGAGCATTGATGCAGTCGGTAATAAATTGCTGTTTTTCGATGGCTTCAATTTGTTCTTCAGCGGCCATATTTTCACAGGCCGCCGTTAATGATTTTACGGTATCCTCAGGGGCTGGTATTCCATTGGCATTGGTATCTGTGCTGAAAAAACTGCAGATAACAAGGCTTACGACAATACTTAAACTTAATGATGGTTTAGTCATAATTGTTCCTCTAAGTGTTAACACGTTATGTAAACAGATGCTTAGTTCATTTTTTTGCGAATAAAATCACTGCAAGTGTCATCTAAGCAGCGCTTAGAAACATAATGCTTGGTTAATTGGGTTGTGAGTAAAAAACCTTGGCTTGTTTCTGCAATGCGATAAACATCATCCCAAGCTAAATGATGATCAATATAAGTCGACTTTGAATGAATACCGTTATCGTCAATGGTTAAATTTACTGGGTTATTCGCTGACTTACTTATTAGTTGCCTCATTAACCACCAAGCGCGATTAAACCTAACTTGCAGTGCTTCAACTGCCCCTAAACCAATAAAGAAGTAAGCAACATAGGGGCTTAACTCGGTGATGGTCATTAAAAATCCAGCGACTAAAAATGCCACAGATTTTAAGTAACGCTTTGGACTGGTATTAATGACAACTGACTCATCGAAGGTTTCTTCAAAATGAGATCGATCTAAAATATATTCAACACTATAGCTATAAGTTGTTGTTTTTGTTTCGCTGGTAGACATGTATCGCTCATTGACAACATTAATTGAGATAATTATAAGGTTGAAGTGATCGATTTCACTAATTTTTCCTGTAAATCGGTTTGTTCTTCTTCTGAAAGCTGTGCACCGTATTGGTTGGAAAGGGTAAACACGTTATCAGCTCGCTCACCGACTGTGCTGATGGCTGCAGAATGAATTGTAAGCTCTAGTGCTCTGAATGCACTGGCTATTTGCCCCATAAACTCATGGGTTTCTAGCGCTAAAATATGCACTAAGGTGCGGTTAGCTTTTTTAGAGTGAATAAATTCAATGGTGGGTTTGTTATCAAAACTTTGGGTGTGTCTTAAAGGGCGCTTTTTCGGCGGCATTACATTATTGTCTATCACTTGACGTAGCTTGCTGGTGACTTGTTTGCGGCGCTGAGCACTGAAAATCGGTTTACCGTCAAAGTCGAGTACTTTAAAAGCTTCAACCACGTAACCGTCTTTAGTTTGTGAAATCTGTGCTTGCTTCACTGATATCTTCAAGGTTGATAGGGTATTAAACAGAGAAATAAACAAGCCTGCTCTGTCTTTGGTATACACAAAAACATCACTACAGCCTTTGACATTACTATCATCAACAATAATTAACGATTCAGAATCTGCTTGAGCTTGTTGCTGATGCGAAAGTATTCCTAGGGTGTATTTTGCTATTTCACTGGATTCTGCATTACCGAAAAAGGATAACGGCAGGTTTTTCCATAGTTTTTGAATAGCAGCAGATTGAGCCTGTATTTGGTGTTCATCTGTTAATTGTGAATCGGCATTGATGATATTAAGGGCTTCTTGTTTGTGCTCCCTAACCACGCTGCGCAGTTGCAATACATTTTCAAGACCATTCCTGAGGGCTTTACGGGTGGCAAAGTAGAGGTCGGTTAATAAACTGGCTTTCCAATCATTCCATAGATCATCATTGGTGGCTTGAATATCGGCCACCGTTAAACAATATAAAGCATCAAGTTTAGTGAGGCTGCCCACGGATTTTGCAAAAGCAGTAATGACATCAGGATCTTGAATATCCATACGCTGGGAGGTGATGGACATTAATAGATGTTGTTCCACTAACCAGCTAATTAATTGCTGCTGTGAGTTTTTTAAACCATGGAATTTGGCAAATAATTTGGCATCTACTGCGCCGAGTTCACTGTGATCACCACCACGTCCTTTAGCAAGATCATGAAATAGTGCGGCAAATAAAATGGTTTCTTTGGCTTGGAACCGAGCATAGATATCAGCGGCCAATTTGTGATCGTGACTAATGTCATCATGGGTTAGTGCATATAAGTTTTTTAGCAGTTTATGAGTGTGTTCATCCACAGTATAAGCATGAAATAAATCAAACTGCATCTGGCCAACCACTTCACGCCATTGGGGTAAATATGAGGTAAGGATGCCATGTTGATGCATTAAGGTAATTGCCAGCCCCATGCCTTGTGGGTGCTTGAATAGTTTGACAAACAGTTCACGGCAGACATGAAAGTCTTGTAAATCACCCATTAAACGACGACGTACTTGCCTGATCAATCTTAAGGTCTCAGGGGTAATGCCTTTTACTTGTTGATGGTATTCGGCAATATAATAAAACATCCACATGATCTGCGGTCTATCAATAAACACATCTTGATTTTTTGCATTTATTTGGCCATTTAAGATCTCAAAATTGTCATTGATATCGATACAATTATTGTGTTTCAGTGGCGATATCTCGCGTTGGAAATAAGCCATCAACATCAGGTTTAATTCACGAATACGCTTCATTGCTCTAAACAATTGGCGCATCATTTTTTCAATGGTGATATTACCGCTGTCACCAAATCCCAGTAGGCGAGCGACTTCAGCTTGATGTTGCAATAAAAGTCTATTTTCAGAGCGGTTTGACGCTTGATGCAATGAGAATCGCACTCGCCAAATAAAGTTTTGGCACTCCATTAGTTCTGCGTATTCATCAGCAGTTAAAAAATTAAGACGACGAAGATCTTTAAGATCGTCAATGGAGAAATGTTTGCGAGCTATCCAAGTAATCGTTTGAATATCACGCATGCCGCCAGGGCTATTTTTTAAATTGGGCTCAATATTAAAGGCGGTGCCTTGGGCTTTATGATGCCTGACTTGTTGCTCATTAAACTTGGCTTCAAAAAAGGCTGCGCTACTCCAAATACTTTCGCCATAGAGTTTGCTGATAACTTGGTGTTGATGGTTTTCATGGCCACAAATATTGCGAATTTCAAGTAAAGTGGTGGCGATGGTGACATCTTCTTTACAGGCGACAAAAGTATCATCTAGGCGCCTTACTGCATGGCCTAAATCTAAACCCAAGTCCCATAATTGAGTCAGAAAATCACTGAGTTTATTGGCATCATCGGTGGATAAGTTGTGGTCATGAATAATACAAATATCGATATCAGAAAAAGGGTGTAGAGTTTGCCTGCCGTAGCCACCGACAGCATTGAGAGAGATTTCTTTTGTATCAAAAGTAAACTTTTGCCAAATATGACTGAGAAGTTTATCAAAAAATTGAGCGCGAAATGTCAGGATCTCGGTAATTGGGCTACAACTAATCTGTTGCTCTAGCCAAATATCAAAATCAGTAATGGCTTGTTTTAGCTCTACAATACTCATATTTGGCTGTAAAATCGGATAGACTGGCTGCAAAAACATATCACTCCCTTTTAGATTCGCTCTCAAATAGGGTATGCGATTTAGTTTGCCAACTCAAACTATCCACTAAATTGATTAGTAATAAGTTAATTCTTTTAACTAGTTAAATAAGAATAAATCACTTAAATTGAGCTTATAAATGCAAAGTAAACGAAGTCGTTTAGATCAGTTTTTAGCTAAAAAATTACAGCTACCTAAAAAGGCGGTAAGGCTAATTTTACTGGCTGGGCGGGTCAATGTTGATGGTGAGACTTGTAAAGAGATGGACCATCAAATTAATGAGTTTACCGCTATTATGCTTGATGGTGACTTTATTCAGAACCAGCAAAAACAATACTATATGTTACACAAGCCTGTGGGTGTGGTGAGCGCGACAAAAGATGATATTCATCCCACGGCCTTGTCGCTATTAACTGGCGTCAATATTGAAATGATGCATATTGCTGGTAGGCTTGATTTAAATTCTACTGGCTTACTGTTAATTACCAATGATAGCCAATGGTCGCAAGCTTTGATGTCGCCTGAAACCAAAGTAAACAAACAGTATTTGGTGACGTTAGAAAATCCCATTGATGACTCATATATCAGCGCTTTTAATCAAGGGATGTATTTTGGTTTTGAAGATATCACCACTTTACCGGCGCAACTTGAAATCATCTCAGAGTATCAAGCACGGGTGACGTTACAAGAGGGTAAGTACCATCAAATTAAGCGTATGTTTGGCCGCTTCAGGAATCCGGTGATTGGTTTACATCGTGAGTCGGTGGGCAATATTAACTTGGATAAGCAATTGTTAGTCGGGGAGTTTCGCTCGCTCACTCAAACTGAAATCAATCTTAAGTAAATCTTATAAAACCTTAAAAAAACTTAAATTAATTCTATAAGGTTGGGCTTGATCAAGTTTTACTTGTTACAATTATGTTAGATTAAGCCTAATATTAACAAGGTTATTACTAGGTAATTGCATGGATTTCAAAGCGCTTAAGAAAATCAGCGAATTAGACGTGTTCTGTTTGTTGGTCTTTAAAACTATTTATGAAACAGGCTTTGCTAACCTTGCAGCGAAAGAATTAAACGTTTCAGCTCCTAAAATAAGCCGTTGTTTAACGGCGTTACGGTTAACCTTTGATGATGAGTTATTTTATCGACGTCAACAAGGGTTAAGACCTACCGCGCTAGCAGAGCACCTTTATCAGCCCATATGTAGTTTTTGCGAGTCAGCCTCAAATATTGAACGCATCGTACATGAAGGTAACTGTACTAATTCATCAACCGTGCTCAATATTGCGGTAACTCCCATCATTATGACTTCACTTTCAATGGCGCTTGGCAGCGACGACATAATGGATAAGTTAGGTAAAGTCAGAATGCATATATGGAATGAGCATTCTGAAGAGTTGATCCACCAAGGTGACATTGATTTAGGGATTAACCTTGGCCCAGCCAGCGCCAGCGATTTATTATCTGAAAGCCTCGGTCACAGTGATTCCACTTCGATTGTGGCTAGAACGAATCATCCTATTTGGGGCTATGATGCTATAAGTTTAGATGACATAGCTAACTATCCTTTTTTGCTGCTCGATACCAAGGGGTTTAATGATAAATTAGATTTCTTCCAAATTTACTGCCGTCAATCAGGGATTGAGCCGCTTAATATCAGTCGAGTTAGTTCCATTGAAGAGTGGTTTTGTCACTTGTTGACCATGCGAAGTTTCAGCTTTATAGCCACATCAGAAGCTGCAGTGTTAAATCACTTTAATGCACTACGTGTTGAAAGCTTACCGGAAACCGAAAGAGAAAAATTGCTTGGCCATGGCGCCGCGCCGCAATACCACCTTATTGAAAGAACCTCCTCATACCGTCGCTATTGTGATGACAGCAGAAAGATTATTATTAATTCAGTGCTTAAGTTAATCGCTGCCTAAATCACTTATGTGCTATTTAGCCATTTCCCTGTGCTGGGGGATCTGCCGCTGAATATCATTTTAATGGGCTAGAGAAGCGCTATGGCTGTCGAGTCATTCACCTTGAACTGTGCATTTTTTATGCTTGTTTCCACCATTCTTTTAGCGCAAATCTGTTTCGTTAATAACAATCATTATCAGTATAAAACTCAATAACCTATACAAATTTCATATATCGAAATTGCCAACTTCGATTTGTAAAATTGCAAGATCTAAATCTTTAAATTTCAGTCACATATATGAAACTCTTTTGATACATCTAAAGGGGTATCTTTTATATTAAAGTTACTGCTAAAGCAGATTTAAATACCTATATAGGGGATCCGATAATGAGAACATATAAAAGGTCGATTCTAGCAGCAGCGTTAATCGCTGCTATTGGACTAGCGGGTTGTAGTGATGGAGATGATGGTAAAGATGGTGCCCCAGGAGAACCCGGCGCGCCAGGTACACCAGGAGCACCAGCGGGAAGTGTTGTTGATACAGTAGCATCTGCTGCTGATTTTGTGTTGAGCTTAGCCCCTGCAGATATCGTGGTAGTAGGAGGTGATGATTTTGCTATCAAATTTACGGTAACAGGCAAAACAGCTAAAGGCGAAGATGTGCCCTTTAGTGGCTTAGACAAAGTAGCGCTTTATGTGATGAATCAAGCGGCCAATACCACTGATACTGGCGCGCCACTATTGTGGGAAAGCCATACCCTAACCAATGAATTTGGTTCAAGTATGTATTGTACGCCAACAGGTATGGCAGAAGCCCGCGGCGGCGCAGAAGTTGAAGCTTGTACCTTAGTTGAAGATGAAGCAAACCCAGGCACTTACACAGGTACTTGGGAACATGAAGGCAATGCACCGGTTGTACTTGCAGATGGTGATGCCAATAACTTACATCGCGTTATGGTGCGTAGCTATGATGTTGTAGACAGCACTGGTGAAGGCATTGCAGATAAATTGCTTTCTACTCCGGTTGACTTTATTCCTGCAACGGGTGAGCTAGCGGTATCTGAAAAAGATTCAGTGTCTAACGCCTCTTGTATTAAGTGTCATACTCAAATGGATGGGTATGAAGCTACCGATATCCGCATAGCTAACATTGGTGCCCACCATAATTATCAAAAAGTTGAAAATTGTGTAGCCTGTCATAACCCAGCTTATGCTGGCGGTGAAGACGATCCAGAAAAAGGCTTTAACGCTAATTGGAATGCAATGATTCACACATTACACGCTGGTCATCATATTGACGATCTAGAAGGTGAAGCTGCAGATATGTTTGGCGAAATTGGCTTCCCATCAGAAATAAATCAATGTACCGCATGTCATGATAACGGTATGCAATGGAATGATAATGTTTACGCAGAAGCATGTGTGTCATGTCATACCGATGTAGATTTAGCCACTGGTGAAAACCACCTAGGTATCGTACCTGAAAGTGATGCAGCCTGTTCTGGTTGTCATGGCGCAGGTAGCTTAAGCCCAATGCAAGCACATAATGTTGCAGCGAGAGCGATTGCCACTGATTCAATTGAAATTGCTTTAAATAGTGTGAGTTACACTGAAAGCGCAACAGTTGACATGGATGAAATGGTGATTACATTTGATGTCACTATTGATGGTGTTGCCGTTGAAGATGGTTTCGAGTTCACTAACTTTACTAAATACGATGAAATGAAAACCGGTTGGGTAGACACTGATGGTACTTACTACGGCAGTGCTTCGGTTAATCTAAATGGTGTCGTTGCATCCGCTGGCCAGTTAATGGTGACTCAATTAGGTGAGTTTAATCTAGACGGAAAGAGTATTTCTGTAACGCCACGCTTCTCAGTATGTGCCGATTCAGAAGGTATGCTCATTGAGTGTTTAGATTCAAGCGGCGAAGCGCAATATGATGTTGGTTATGTTGCAGTCACTATGGCGCCAGCTTACTGGAATCTCGCCAATGCTGATGGTAGCGGCGCAACGATATCTCGCTTTAGCGACCCTGCACGGGTAACCGCTGATGAAGCTAAATGTAATACTTGTCATACTTCATTAGGTATCGCTAAGCATTACGGTAACGAACGTTTCGACCAATGTGTAGGTTGTCATAACGACACTTGGGGTGGTTCTTATCATGCGACTGTTGAATATAAAACAGATGCAGTTGATGAAAATGGCGACCCAGTATTTGAAACAATTGAAGGCTTAACCTATAGCAACCGTGACTTATTCACTGTCGCTCACCGTTTCCATTCAGGTCTTTGGGATGATAACCGTGGCTTCCCTGCAATACACTTAAATTCTGATATGGAAACACAAGGTTACCCAGCAGTGGCTACCGAATGTGCAGCTTGTCATAAAGATGATGTGAGTTTATTCGCAGCAGATGGTGGTCTTACTTCAGGTAAACGCGCAATTGCAGTAGATGCTGGTGCAACAATGTTCATTAGCCCAACCGCTGAAGCATGTCGTACTTGTCACGCTCACTCAAGTGCCTCAGCAATGGCTCACTTCAAGAGTAATGGTGCGATAGTTGAGGGCGAGCCATCTTCAACAGCTAATCTACCCGTTGAATCTTGTGCAACTTGTCATGCTGAAGGTAAGACTTACGGTATTGATATAATGCATGCTGGAGGGGCACACTAGTTAGCAATAATAGATGTTTCATCAGCTATGAGATCCCCTGCTTCTCATAGCAAATAAACCACTGGGAGCCTTCGGGCTCCCTTTTTTTATCCTCAGTGTTTGCATTAACCCTTTTATTGATCCCAATGGCGTTATTATTCATTTTTGTGAGTCAGTGCAATTTTTGAACCTGCAAGCCAGCTTTAGTTTGCTATCAAGCTTGGGCTAAGGCATGTTTTTTGTGAGTAACAGCAGTTATCGACCATATTTGAGATCTAGAGAGTCGTTAAGGGGTTAGCACTGCGCTTTAAGTCGTTTTATAAATTAACAAACTGAAAAATAACACTAATTAATGTCATTATTTAGTGCGTCTATCCCTCATAGGGCTTGAGTGCCAGTTTGATCGCCCCCAGCGGTTACTCTATTATGCGCGTCGCTAAGATTAACCAAAGTTAATCTAGTGTGGCGACATCATCGTCACTACTCTTTTTAATTGATCACTTCCTGTAGGGGAACTCAATGTCGACACCGCAAACACATTCATATGCAAACCCAGCACCACTTGGTTTAATGGGATTCGGTATGACCACCATTTTGCTCAACATCCATAATGCGGGTTTTTTCCCAATTGATTCAATGATCCTAGCAATGGGTATTTGTTACGGCGGCATTGGCCAAGTGATTGTCGGCATCATGTGCTTCAAACGTGGCGACACTTTCGGTACCACAGCATTTACGTCTTATGGATTATTTTGGTTAACCTTAGTGGGTCTTTTAGTGATGCCTAAAATGGGTCTTGCAGCAAGCCCTGCTAATTTTATGGGGTGGTACTTAGCGCTTTGGGGCATGTTTACTGGCTTTATGTTTATTGGCTCTATGTGTTACCCGTTAGCCAAGCAAATTGTCTTTGGCTTGCTAACTATTTTATTCTTCTTATTAGCGGCGCGAGATTTCACTGGCAGCGAGCTAATAGGCACTATTGCAGGTTTTGAAGGTATCTTATGTGGCTTAAGCGCCATTTACTTTGCTATGGCACAAGTGCTTAATGCTGAGTTTGGTCGGGTTATTTTACCGGTAGGGAAACCTCGTTTCGTTGCTAGCAAGGCTGAAGTTGCGTCAGTTTCGGCGACGTTGAAAGCGGCATAAAAATATTACCGATATAAAAAAGCTGACACGGCTAAGGTAAGCGTTGTCAGCTTTTTTTGGGGCTTAAATTTACTTTAGCTTTGTTGTAACTTAAACAACCACTTGCCGTAAAGGTAAATCCCTACAGCGGAAATGGTTCCAACTGCAGCAATAATATACCAAGCATTGCCGATACTGTGGGTGTTATACAGCAGCGTTGTTAGCTGCTGTGCAGGCTCACCGGTATAAGTCACTAAGGTTGAAAATGCTTCGCCTTGGGGGATTGCATCAACATCTGTTTGACTCATGCCACGCTCTGCAAGAAGCTGCAGTGAGAAAATCTCTTTTGAGGCATACATCTCATACAGTTTAGGCCCAAAGTAGCCTTCCAGAGTCCAGCCTATCCCTTGAGGTAACATCACAAAGCCTAAGTACATGGCTTTTTTACCTTCAGGGGCAATATTGCCCATAAACTCATTTTTCTTCGGGCTAATCATCATTTCGCCGAATGAGAACATTGCAATAGCCAGTACAATCATCCATGCAGCATTGGTTGCGCCAATGAGCACGAATGCCAAAATACTCAGTAAACAACCACCTAACATGGCAGTGGTAATACGATACTTAGCGGTAAGTGCAGCAACCAAGAAACAACTGGTCATGATCATACCAGCATTGAGGTTGAGCATGCCTTCAGGCATCACCTTAGTACCAGTATTATCTAGGCCTAACCAAAACTGGAAAAAGCCGTTAGAGGTGCCTTCAGGGCCAAATAGAGAGGTGACAATCACGCTGGTATCAACCCATTCAGCAATATGAATAGGTAATACATCAAATAAGGCATTAAATAAGAACCAGAAACCAGCAAATACCAACATGTAATAGATAACAACGGGCTTTTTAAGCTCATGAAGCGCATCACGCCATAATGCTTCTTGTTTAATTTCGCCTGATTTGACTTTGCGGGCCCGCTCAAGTCGCTCTTCTTTACCTGGTTCTTTATAAGCTAGTAAAAATAGGAAGTTAAAAGAGATGATGGCAGCACAAGCGTAAAACACATTATCCCATGATAACTGACGCATATGTACAGCCACTAAAGGCCCAAGGAAGCCACCAATATTGACCACTTGATAGAATATGCCCCACGCCATTGAGGTGTTTTGCCGTCCGGTTGAAAGCACTAAGGTGCCTTGAATACCGGGTTTAAAGATCCCTGTCCCTGCGGCCAATAATATTGCACCAATCAAGAAGCCATAAAAGCTTGGAAACATCGCCATCACCAAGTAACCCATGATCTTGATTACTGTTGAGGCAAAGATGGTTTCTTTGTAGCCTACGCGATCAGATATGCCGCCAGTAAATACTGGAATGAAGGTTTGCATAAATGCCCAAATGGCAATAATGACACCGTAATCACTAAGGCTAATACCCAGCCCGCCTTCCGAGGTTGGTGTTTTAGCATATAAACCGGCACTGGCTTTTACCCCATAGTAGGCAATACGTTCCACCAGCTCCATGCCGCCGACAATCCAAAATATATAACTTAAGCTGGCAATAGATGCCCACATGCCCAGCTGTTTCACTTCTCTTAGGTCGTTGCCTGAGTGTGAACTTTCACTCATAAATCACCCTTATGATTATTATTATTAACAATAGGTCAGCAGACACTTTACCTAAATTAACCAAATTTACCAAAGTTACTGAGCAGGAATGTGATAATTGCGTTTCGGAGGGGGATTTTTTATACAAAAAAGCGAGCTAATCGCTCGCTTTAATTAATCTGATGTCACTTAAAGGACTTAGCCACAGCACTTTTTATATTTCTTACCGCTACCACAAGTACAAGGGTCATTACGGTTAATTTTGGCTTCTGCGGTGACTGCCGTTGGCTTGTTTAAAATACCCAGAAGTTCAAATATATCTTCAGCGACGTCACTGTTAACAGTAATAGTTGCGACTAGTTTGCTCTCTGCAACTAATGCTTCAACTTCAAGCTTACGCTTATCAGTTTGAACTGATAACTGTAAAGGAAGCGCTGCAGTGCCAGGTTTAGCTTGGCGTTTGGTGTTGTAACCACTTTCGCCATAGGCAGGTTTTGGCGTTTGACGGCCTTTGAAAAAGAATTTATCTGACATGTGTTGTGCCTGCCTATCGTTTTAAATGTCGAGTATTTGAACCAAGGTGGTAAACCAAGGCATTTGAAGCTAACTTAAGGTTGATAAGTGATTATAAGCTAAAGCTTCAAGACTCTTAAAATGGATGAAAAATATCTAGAGGCGAAGCTTATACAGTATCTAAGCCATTTTGACCATTTTTTTAGGTATTATTTGCCTGAATAAGCCGCCAGTGGCGTTGTAATTAACTTAATGGAGATAAGTTTTTACAATCTATTGTAACTGCTCAACAATCATACTTTTCATCGCTTGGGTTAATTTTAGCCATTAAAAAAGGCTATCAAATACCTTGATAGCCTTTTTAGTTTGGGTTTATTTAGCGAGATGGCAAATAAACCAAGCTTTGTTACTTAGCCTTCTAGCTTAGCAAGTTCTGCTTTTTGCTCTGCAAGCTTATCCATATCACGTTGATATTCAGCTTGCTTAGCACGTTCTTTTTCAATCACGGCGGCAGGGGCTTTAGCCACAAAGCCTTGGTTAGATAACTTGCCTTCAATGCGCTTGAACTCGCCAGCTGCTTTTTCAAGTAGCTTGTCGATACGGGCTACTTCTTTAGCCACATCAATCAACCCTGCCATTGGGATTAATAGCTCCATGTCACCGACAAGTTGGGTAGTCGACATTGGGGCAGTTTCACCATCAGCAAGAATTGTCATAGACTCAAGCTTAGCTAGTGTCTTGAAGAAAGTTTGATTAGCCTCTAAACGTGCCTTATCTTGCTCACTCACGCCGCGAAGTAGGGCGTTAAGTGGCTTAGATGGGGCAATGTTTAGTTCAGCGCGAATGTTACGCACAGCAGTAATGACTTGCTTAACCCACTCAAGATCTTCCATTGCCTGCGCGTCTACCTTAGTTGCGTCATACTCAGGGAATTGCGCAATCATTAAGGTATCACCTTCAACACCTGCTAGCGGCTTAACGCGCTGCCAGATAGTTTCAGTGAGGTAAGGCATCATTGGGTGCATTAGGCGCTGCATTTGCTCAAGTACATTAACCAGCGTATGACGTGTGCCACGCAGTTGTGCATCGGTGCCGTTTTGCATTACCGGCTTAGTGAGCTCTAGGTACCAGTCACAGAATTGGTTCCAGGTGAACTCATAAATAGTATTAGCCGCTAAGTCGAAACGGTAATTGGCCATGTGCTCATCGTAGGTTTTAACGGTTTCGTTAAACAGACCGATAATCCAGCGATCAGCTAGCGACAATTCCATTGCTCCTGGCTTGCCATCAACCAAGATTTGGCCGCAATCTAATGCTTCGCCGATAGCATCGTCTGCTGCATCTTCAGTTTGCACTTCAGTGTTCATCAACACGTAACGTGATGCGTTCCAGATCTTGTTACAGAAGCTGCGGTAACCATCAAGGCGTTTCATGTCCCAGTTAATGTCACGACCGGTTGATGCCATTGAAGCTAAAGTAAAGCGCAGTGCATCGGTGCCATGTGCTTCAATACCTTCACTGAATTCTTTACGAGTGCTTTTTTCAATTTTAGCGGCCATTTTGGGCTGCATCATATTGCCGGTACGTTTTTCAACAAGTGATTCAAGATCGATACCGTCAATCATGTCTAAAGGATCTAATACGTTACCTTTAGATTTGGACATCTTATTACCGGCTTCATCACGGATAAGTCCAGTGACATATACCGTTTTGAAAGGCACTTGCGGCTTGCCGTTTTCATCTTTGATGAAATGCATGGTCATCATGATCATGCGCGCCACCCAGAAGAAGATAATATCAAAACCAGTGACCAACACGTCAGTTGGGTGGAAAGCTTTCAATTCTTCAGTATTTTTTGGCCAGCCAAGTGTTGAGAATGTCCATAACGCTGAGCTGAACCAGGTATCTAATACATCGTTATCTTGACGTAAAACAACCGAGTCATCTAGCTTATGTTTAGTGCGAACTTCAGTTTCGTCACGACCCACATAGACTTTGCCACTTTCGTCATACCAAGCTGGGATACGATGTCCCCACCAAAGTTGACGTGAGATACACCAATCTTGAATGTCGCGCATCCAAGAGTTGTACATGTTCTCGTATTGCTGTGGCACAAACTTGATGTCGCCGTTATCAACCGCTTCCATGGCTGTTTTAGCCATAGGCGCAACTGACACATACCATTGGTCGGTAAGTAGTGGCTCAATAACCACGCCAGAGCGGTCGCCGTATGGCACTTTTAATCCGTGAGGATCAATTTTGCCTAATAAACCTAAGGTGTCGAACTCTTCAACAATGGCTTTACGTGCAGCAAAGCGCTCAAGACCGGCATAACGCTCAGGTAAGCTGTTATCTAATTCGGTGTTTGCGGTGCCATCAGTATTTACCACTTCTGCAGCGCTACGAATGTCAGCATTGATGGTTAAGATGTTGAACATAGGTAGGGCGTGACGCTTACCGACTTCATAATCGTTAAAGTCATGAGCTGGAGTGATTTTCACACAGCCGGTACCAAACTCCATGTCAACATAGTCATCTGCCACAACAGGAATACGACGGTTAACGATTGGCAGAAGAATGAACTTACCAATAAGTGATTGATAACGCTCATCATCTGGATGAACCGCAACGGCGCTGTCACCTAACATGGTTTCTGGACGCGTGGTGGCCACTTCTAAGTAGTCTTTACCGTCGGCTGTCAATGCGCCATCAGCTAACGGGTAGCGGAAATGCCACATGCTACCTTGCTTTTCTTTGTTTTCTACTTCGAGATCTGAAATAGCAGTGTGCAGTTTTGGATCCCAGTTGACTAAGCGTTTACCACGATAAATCAACTCGTCATCATATAAGCGTACAAATACTTCTTGTACGGCTTCAGACATACCTTCGTCCATTGTGAAACGTTCACGATCCCAATCAACAGAAGCGCCTAAACGACGTAGCTGTTTGGTGATGGTGCCACCTGATTCATTTTTCCAATCCCAGATGCGCTCGATAAAGTTATCACGGCCTAGGTCGTGACGACCTAAACCTTCTTCTGCAAAGACTTTACGCTCAACCAGCATTTGGGTTGCAATGCCTGCGTGATCGGTACCCACTTGCCAAAGGGTGTTTTTGCCCTTCATGCGCTGGTAGCGAGTCAACGTATCCATGATGGTGTCTTGGAATGCATGACCCATGTGCAAACTACCCGTCACATTTGGTGGCGGGATCATGATGCAATAGTTACCTTTTGACTCATCGCCATGTGGTTTGAAGTAGCCTTGCTCTTCCCAATTTTGGTATAGAGATTGCTCAATTGACTGCGGATTATATGTTTTTTCCATGGGATTTTTGTTTTCTCAATCTAAATTAATAGTTGGTATTGTTAACGAATCAACTGACTTAAACGCCAGTGAACTCAGTGGTAGTAAGCTCAATGCCCAATTGCTTGTATTCACGGTAGCGAATACGGGCAATCTGTTTAAGCGCATCATCATTAGCAACAAAATCGATAATATGCGGAAAGTTAACCGCAAATGCTGGCACTTGGTCTGCAAGGTTTATCAGTAATTGGCGACTTTTATTGGCGCCTAATTTATCAAAACCAATCTCGACAGGTGAACCTGTTATCGGTCCTTCCCCTTTTAAATTGTGGGGAACAAATGCTGTTGGCTCAAATTGCCATAATAATTCATCAATGGCATAGGCTTGTTGCTTATTCTGACAGTGAATATAAACAAGCTGCTGCTGGCGATAATGCCGTTCTGCAATCTGACATGCTGCAAGGTATACGCTTTCAAGCGCACTGGCTTGGGTATTGATTGCTGGCATTAAGTAAAACAGAGTCTTTGACATTATTTTAAATTTTGATGAAGTAAAGGCGAATTTTACACTAAAAGCATCGATTGGGGCTAGGGTGCAGGAGAGTTAATTTTGCTTAATTGAATAGAAATCTGCTGAAATTTTAGCAATCCTTGTGTTCGCATTTATTTGTCAGGCTTATCGGTTTGCTTGCTACTCAAAGGGAGCTGTTTTTGCGGTTTTAAAATATGTAAACCTTCGAACAAGAGGGATAAAAAAGGCGAAGTAACTACTTCGCCTTTTATTAGGTTACTGCCTGTTATTTACAGTAAACTATTAGCAACAAACTATTTGCAACAAAAGTCAATTACTCGCCTTGCTCAACTCCTGCGCGGTTCAATAAGAACTGGCTTAATATTGGTACTGGACGACCTGTAGAGCCTTTATTAGCGCCACTGTTCCAAGCTGTACCGGCAACATCAAGATGTGCCCAGTTATATTTTTTAGCAAAGCGCGCTAAGAAACAAGCTGCAGTGATTGACCCTGCTGGACGACCACCTAGGTTAGTCATATCAGCAAACGGGCTTTCAAGCATTTCTTGATACTCATCCCAAATCGGCATGCGCCATGCGCGATCACCTGATTGCTCACCGGCATTGAGTATTTCATGGGCAAGTGGATTATGAGATGAGAATAAACCTGAAGCATGTTTGCCCAGAGCAATGACACAAGCACCAGTTAATGTGGCAGTATCAATCACTAATTCTGGGTCAAAACGCTCAACATAAGTCAGCACGTCACATAATACTAAGCGGCCTTCGGCATCAGTATTAAGCACTTCAACAGTTTGACCTGACATAGTGGTTAAGATGTCACCAGGGCGATAAGCATTACCCGCAACCATGTTTTCACAACCTGCAAGTATACCGATAACGTTAATTGGCAGCTTCATTTCACATAAGGCTTTCATGGCGCCAATAACACCGGCAGCGCCGCCCATGTCGTATTTCATCTCATCCATGGCCTCGCCCGGCTTTAATGAAATACCACCAGAATCGAAGGTAAGGCCTTTACCAACAAGGACGATTGGCTTTTGAGTCTCATCAACTGCGCCCTTATATTCCATTACTGTCATGATAGATTCATTGGCACTAGCACGCCCTACAGCAAGGTATGAATGCATACCGAGTTTTGCCATTTGCTCTTCGCCCACAGTTGAAACCGTAAGGCTGTCATGAACTTCAGCAATTTGACGTGCTTGAGAGGCTAAGTATGCAGGGTTACAAATGTTTGGCGGCATGTTGGCAACATCACGGCATAAGTGCATACCTGATGATACTGCCATTCCATGGTCGATAGCGCGTTCACCAAGAGTTAACTCGCGACGAGTCGGGACATTGAATACCATTTTACGTAACGGACGACGGGTTTCGCCTTTACGGGTTTTCAGAGCATCAAAGCTATATAAACTGTTATAAGTGGTTTCAACTGCTTGGCGTACTTTCCAATAAGTATCGCGGCCTTTAACGTGTAATTCAGTTAAGAAGCAAACTGCTTCCATTGAACCCGTTTCATTTAAGGTATTGATAGTCTTTGTGATAATTTGTTTGTATTGGCGCTCATCAAGTTCACGCTCTTTGCCACAACCGACTAACAAAACACGCTCACTGAGCACATTGGGAACATGATGCAATAATAACATCTGTCCAGGTTTGCCTTCTAAATCACCGCGTCGAAGCAAGTTACTGATGTAACCTTCACTGATTTTATCCAACTGCTCTGCGATACCTGACAAACGACGTGGTTCGTATACACCGACAACGATACAAGCTGAACGTTGTTTCTCGGGGCTGCCGCTCTTTACGCTAAACTCCATGAGCACTCCTAGATTATTAAAGACAAATTTTTATATTTATTAGATAATGTTTTAATTCGGCCTGTTAGGCCATATTTACAAACCTTTAAGGAAATAAATCCTTGGTAATTTTCTGCTATATCAGCTAAATGAATTACACTTAAAGAAGCTCACGCGCTGGTCAGAAAACTATCAATAACTGCTAAAAGCAGACATTTAATAGTGAAGTTACTCTGATACCAGCAAAAAGACAAGTTTTAGACTGTGGATCCTACCTGTGATTGTATTTAGATACTTGATCGTTGAAGTTTTAAAAGCCCAATTTGCGATACTTTTGGTGCTGTTAACTATTTTTATTAGCCAGCAATTTGTGCGAGTACTGGGAGATGCCTCTGATGGTGATTTCCCTGCGTCTTTAGTGCTGACGTTATTGGGGCTAAATTTACCGCAATTAACCGTTTTGGTGTTGCCGCTGAGCTTTTTCTTAGGGATATTGCTCGCCCATGGGCGAATGTATGCCGAAAATGAAATGGTGGTGCTTCATGGCGTCGGGATCAGTGAGTGGTATGTCACCCGTGTGACCTTGCTTTTGGCGGTAGCAAATTTAGTGTTTACTGGTATTTTATCGGTTTATGTAGGTCCATGGGCGGAAGAAAGACAAAATCAAGTGCTAGAACAGGCACAGTCAGAAGCCGGTTTAGCAGCAATTACCCAAGGCCGCTTTCAAGCTAGCCCTAATGGCCGAGCTGTGTTGTTTGTTGAAAAAATCACTAAATCTAACGAATTACAAAAAGTGTTTGTGGCTCAGTTACCTGATCCTGAAGACGAAAAAGGCTTAACTAATATTGTGGTTTCAGAAAATGGCCGCGTAGTGGAAGATAAGTTTGGTAGCCAGCAATTACAACTTGATAATGGTACCCGTTATCAAGGTAGCCCGAATAATCTTGACTATCAAATGATTGAGTTTGGTGGTTATAAGATGGAAATTAAAGAGCAAGAAGTGGATGAACGTCGTCGTAAGCTTTCAGCTTTACCGGTTGATCAGTTACTTGCTACGCCAGGCCCTGAAGCAGCAGCAGAATTCCATTGGCGTTTAGCGCTGCCTTTAGCGATTCCACTCATGACCTTAATTGCAGTGCCACTGGCTCGGGTGAATGTAAGGCAAGGTAAGTTTGCCAAAATGTTCCCAGCGATTTTACTTTATTTAGGCTATTTCGGCTTAATGGTTGCCGGCCGTAAAGCGCTTGAGGATGAAGTCATCCCACAAGTATTAGGCATGTGGTGGATCCATGGCTCAGCATTTATTATCGGTATACTCTTACTGGGTAAAGAGCGTCCAAGTGGTGCTAAGTTACTGCAATTACTTAAACGTAAGAAGGTGGCAGTATGAAGATACTCGATCTCTATATTGCCCGAGTGATTATTGGCACATCGGCGTTATGTTTACTTATTTTAACTGGCTTGTCGGGCATCATTAAGTGGGTTGATCAGCTACGTGTAGTTGGCCGCGGTGCTTACACTATGTTTGATGCGATTATCTATGTTATTTACTTAATCCCCCGTGATATTGAGTTGTTTTTCCCCATTGCAGTATTACTTGGGGCGCTGATTGGTATGGGAATGTTGGCATCGAACTCTGAATTAGTAGTAATGCAGGCGTCCGGTATGTCTCGGTTGCAAATTACGATTTCAGCGATGAAAACTGCCATACCATTGATGATCATTGTAATGGCCTTAGGCGAGTGGGGTGCACCTGTTGCAGAAAGAACGGCCAAAGAGCTACAAGCAACCAAAGTTTCTGGTGGTAGCCTGATCAAATCTCATCGAGGCGTGTGGGCAAGAGACGGTGACTTATTTGTCAATATTGGTGAAGTTGAAACCATAAACACCTTAAATAAAGTGACCTTTTATAAGTTTAATGATCAGTTAGAGTTAACCACCATGACTCAGGCTCAAAGCGCTAAATTTTCTAATGATGTATGGCGCTTATTTGATGTTAAAAATACCATAGTTACTGATAACAAGATTAGCTTCGAATACCAAGAAGAGCGAATTTGGAACTCTACCTTAACCCCTGATAAATTAAGTGTGGTGTCAGTAAAACCTGAAGCGTTAAGCATTCAAGGTCTAGTGGGTTATTTAGATTACCTTGAAGCTAATCAGCAAGATCCGAGTCGTTATGAGCTGGCTTTGTGGCGTAAAATTATGCAGCCAATTACTGTAGCAGTGATGATTTTAGTGGCACTGTCATTTGTATTTGGCCCCTTAAGAACCGTGACAATGGGCGCAAGAGTCTTGCTTGGCGTGGTCGCTGGCTTTAGCTTTTATATTTGTAGTGAGATATTTGGCCCTATGAGTATTGTTTATGGCTTACCCGCCTATATAGGTGCAGGTATGCCACCACTACTCTTTAGTATTGGCGCGTTATATTTCATCAGAAAATAGCCTTTGCCTGATAGGGCGCTTGCTTCTGGCAAGTCTGCAATAATAAATATCCCAATGACGTTAGTTGTTGGGATTTTTTTATATTTACTTGACCACATCAACCAGGGTTTTATTGCTGTACTCTACCTCTACCTCTACCTCTACCTCTACCTCTACCTCTACCTCTACCTCTACCTCTACCTCTACCTCTAGTTCTGCTTTTAGTTTGAGCCTTAGCCCAAATCGCTGCGCCATGTTAGCGGCTTGATGTTCTACAGCGCCAATAAAAAACGCCGTAACCCATAGGATTACGGCGTGTTCTTTGATGGTATTAGTTTATGGCACTAGTTTATGGCACTAGTTTATGGCATTAGTTTGTGCCGCTAGTTTAAGCGCCGCGCCAATTGCGCATTTGGTTCGCTTCAACCGACAGTACTACGACTTCTGATTGGGTCATTTTATCTTGTAGGGCCTGTTTATCAGGATTGATAAGAATAAATAAGTTACCAATACCAGCCAGTGACCACACCACGCGGGCAAGCGCAGTAACAAAACTTAAGTTTTGTCCATTAGGGTGCTGCACTTTTAAGCGCCATGCTCTCATCCCTAATGTTTGACCGCCGCGGCTCCAAAATAAGGCATAAAAAGCGACGACACAAAGTACGACCCATAACTGATAAATACCTTTATACAGTGGGGTTTGATGCAGTGCATCTGCAATGTGCTCGTAACCATCCATTGAAATAACGCCGCTGCTGGTAAGGCCGACAAACAGGCCAAAACCAATGGCACCGGCAACCATATATACGGCTACAGCCAATAATGAGTCATATATTATGGCGCCACAGCGGCGGATAAAGCTGGCTCTAGGGAAATTAGCGTGGTCTGAATTTATCATGTAAATCCTTTTATTGTTGTTGTCACTAATAATTGGTGATGCCACTAATACAAATGCGCTTAACTCTTAACTCTTAGCGGTTAGTTTTTGACTGTTAGCTTTGCTCGTCATCATCACGAACAAATTTGATGCTACTAAAACCGAAACGGGCAAACTCGGTTTTACGGTAATCTTTTTCTGCTTTAGCCCCTTTTTTAGAGGTCATTGCAATTTGCTGTTCCATAGCCAAGAAGTTGGTTAAATCAATACCTTCAGCTTCAGCCGCAGCTTCGTATAGGTCATGATGTATATCGTAACTGAATGCGATTGTTTTGGTTTTACCTTTAAAGGTATAAATGACTTGGCGAGCCATGGAAACTCCTGAGTTTGGCGGCTTAACATTAGCTTGCTAAGCAACACATACGACTAAGATAAGCTGGCGGTTAAGCATTGATACTTGATTACGCAGCTTTTGAGATTGATACCCCTGAGCAATTTATTTACAGGGGTAAAAATTTGAGGGCTATTATAGCTAAATGCAGCGTTTCAAGATAGCTTTGTCATAATGCAATCAATAAGGATAAAAGATGCACAAAATATCAAGTCTCAAATTGCTGATGGTTAGCTTACTATTGGTAACCTCTAGTGCTGCTATGGCAGGAAAAGAGGCCTTTAAAGCTGGAACTGTGATAAAAGGCTATGGCGAAATCGCGACAATTGACAGCCAACTGGCCTTGCCAAAAGGCATGCAATTTAATATCGCTTTTGATATGAGCAAAGCGGCTAAGGTTGGTGAGGTTAATCGCAGTTTAAATACCCTTGCTAGATTTATTAATATGCATGAGGCTGCAGGGGTTAAATCTAAAGATATTAATTTAGCTATGGTCGTACATGGCAGCGCCGTTGGGGACTTAGCTGATGATGGCTATTATCGCCAGCAACACGGCTTAGCTGCGCCCATCGAAAATGCCAATAAAGCCTTGGTACAGCAATTAACTGAATATGGGGTGAAGGTCTATATTTGTGGTCAAAGCGCAGCGTATTACAACCTTAGTAATCAAGCATTATTGCCTGGAGTTGAAATGGCGTTATCAGCAATGACGGCCCATGCTATTTTGGCGGAGCAAGGCTATAGCCTTAACCCATTCTAAAGCCGTTTCTAAAAATCTTTTCTAAAATGTTTGGCTAAACATCATCTTAAAATTCTTTAAGAAACCCAACCAGAAACAAAAAAAAGCGCCGACATTAAGTTAGCGCTTTTCGTTACAGCAGTTAATTAGCGAGTTAAGCCAGCGACTCTACTAATAAACATAACTCTGATAACTGGTTGTTTGGGTATACCAAATAGGTTTTATGATGTTTGATAAGACTGGTTTTTTTATTACCTTGGCTAACCAATAGCCCTTTATTGAGCGCTTGCTCGGCAAAATATTGCTCATCACCACGCACATAGATAGCTAAAGGCTTAATGAGTCTATCTACATCAAAATAGTGCGACAGCTGATGTTCACAAATCACCATACTCGATTGACCATTACCCGCCAGTTTGAGCTTTTTGGCACCTGAGTCTGAAAACGCAGTATCAGTAATAACAAACCATTCGTTGCTATCTAAATGCTCGATAAGCGCATCGATTGCGCCTTTTTCAGATAAGGTGGTGGTGAGCACTTGTTGGTATTGAGTTGCGATACGTTGCAGTAGCTGCGGTAACATGGCGCCAGCGCCTTGGCTGCGAGCCATACGGATCCAGCTATTGAGATCATCTGCAACCATTTTAGGAAAGCGCTTATCCCGTAATGACTCCACCATCCATGCACACAGAAAATGACTTTCTTGGGCTGGGGTTCGCTTGGCTTTTTGCTTTAATGCAGACTCTTGCAAGGCTTTAATCCCTGCTTCAGCTAGGGCCAAAATCGCTTGGTTGTATGTTGGTGCTTGTGTTGTATTTTGCATAAATAACTCCGCCGCAGAAAAATGGGAAGTGCGGCGAGGCTATTGTAGCAAAGGCGAGTTATTGCTGCTGCAAATTATTGCCCTTGCAGTAATTTAGCCGCGGTTAAGATAAGCTCAGGTGCGGGGCGCACTTTATAATTTGGATTTATGTATTGAAAGTGTACCAAGCCGGTTTTATCTGCCAGATAAACTGCAGGCACTGGTAAGACTAAGCGCTGCTCACCTGCAGGTGTGGTCCAAAGAGTATTTTCAACACTGAGCTTGGCGCGGTACATACTAGTGACTTTTTCACTGGTATAAAAGGCAATACCAAATGCTTGGGATGCGGTCATATTTTCATCTGATAGCAATAGGTAATCCAGTTTATTGTCATTCATTGAGGCTTTAAGTTTAGCGGGTGAGTCAGGTGAAATCCCCACTAACTGAAAACCCATTTCAATTAATTTAGGCTCAATAGCTTTAAGTTGGCCCATTTGAACATTACAAAATGGGCACCAACCGCCACGATAGAAAAAGAAGATAGTGGGCTTAGCTGCGGTTAATGCTAGTAGGTTAACCTTATTGCCGGCAACATCTTTAAGGTCAAGGTTCGGGATTTGTTGTCCATTCATTAATGGCATGACGTGGTATTCATCGCTAGCAATAGGTTTAGCCATTGAAGGTAAGCTAAATAAGGCCATTGCGACGACTAATATAAGTTTTTTTAACATGCTGAAATCCATATTCAATTAAAGTGATGATCTTAGTGAGCGCCCTAATTGGCACTTCTTATCGCCGAGTTATACTGGTTATAATATTCGCTGTTACGGCGACAATGATTAGACCTGATCACCACAGTTTTTATTTCATCGAACTTACTTAAAGCGAATAATGAGTTACTTATTGGTTTTTAGGCATAAAAAAAGGCGCTAATAGCGCCTTAATATTGAAATAATAAAGGGATGATTACTTCAGTTTTTTGTACTTAACGGTACTGGTTGATTTACCTACCGTTACGCGGCGACCTTGCATGTTACGCTCACCGACAACTTGCTCACCCGCGCTATCAGCACGTTGTTGTTTCTTCGCAAAGCTACGACGCTTTTGAATTTGCTTTAACAGTAATTCACGGCTGCCAACTTCATAACCTGGCGCAGTAATTCGGCGAATTGGTTGACCGATTAATTTTTCAATATCATGTAAGGTGCGCTCTTCTTCGCGGCTCACAAATGAAATTGCGGTACCTGATTTACCTGCACGTCCGGTGCGGCCGATACGGTGCACATAATCTTCAGCAAGAAATGGTAAGTCATAGTTAACAACATAGCCTAAATCTTGAATATCCAATCCACGAGCGGCAACTTCGGTTGCAACTAGCACACGTACTTTACCTTCAACAAATTCACGTAATGCACGGCGTCGACTGCCCTGGGCTTTTTCGCCATGAACCACAGCTGACGGAATACCATCAAGGTTAAGTTCTTTCACTAGCTTATCTGCAGCATCACGGGTTGCAGTGAAGACTAACACCTGTTGCCAGTTTTTAGTGCCAATCAATTCAGATAGTAATTCACGCTTACGGCGCTGCTCAACGGGATAAACCACTTGGCTTACGGTATCTGCGGTGGTGTTTTGTTTGTCAGCAGTAATGACCACTGGCTTTTCAAGCATTTCGTTAGCAAGCTTCTTAACTGAGGTTGAGAAGGTGGCTGAGAATAATAAGTTTTGACGCTGCTTATTCACGGCTTGAAGAATTTTTTGAATGTCGGTGCTAAAGCCCATATCCAGCATACGGTCAGCTTCATCAAGGACTAAAAACTCAACATTTGAAAGGCTTAAGTTACATGCGTTTAAATGCTCAAGTAAACGCCCTGGGGTTGCTACAATAATGTCAGCACCACGTTTAAGCTTTTGCGCTTGGCTAGTCAGCTTTACGCCGCCATAAATGGTCAGTACTTCCATGTTGATGTTCTTACTGTAATCAGCAATATTGTCAGCAACCTGAGCAGCTAGCTCGCGCGTCGGGGTTAAGATTAACGCGCGGGTATTTGAATGCTGTAACTCACGTGGGTTTTCAACCATTTTTTGCAGCATAGGTAATGCAAATGCGGCTGTTTTACCAGTACCGGTTTGGGCGCTGGCAAGTACATCTTGGCCACGACGAATTGCTGGAATAGCTTGTTGTTGAACGGGTGTCATAGTTTTATACCCGCAATCAGCGATCGCACTTAATATTTCTGGGGCGAAGCTAAAAGATTCAAATTTCATTGGTATCTTGTTCCTATCATTATCACGTCATTCAACAGTTCAGTGGCTAGTTAACTAAAAATATTAGTTTTCAACCTGCCTGAGTATAGTTCATCGTGCTAGTACCAAAACGACTTAGCATGTCATTTTAACATGGGTTTTAAAGTTCGCTAATGGATCAGCGGCGGCGGAGTATAACAAAGTTTTTTGATTAATTCTTAACTAAGTTTTGTGGTCAGTTTTTAGGGCATGATTATGGCGACGTTATGGCAATTAGAAACGGGCTCTGAAAACAAAAATGCCCAATTTAAATGGCTTAAAATTGGGCAAGTATGGGGATAATGACTGAGTTATATTAAAGCTCAGTCGTTACCTCAGTTAACCATGCAAGGTCATCACCTGTGAGCATAGTTGATAAGGTGGTAAACACTTTTTGATGGTAGCGATTTAACCAATCAATTTCAGCTTGAGTGAGTAAGGATTTATCAATTAAACGCTTATCAATAGGGATTAGTGTTAAGGCATCAAACTCCAGCATTTCACGCTCAGCATTAACTAGGCTTGGTGATGGGAGCACAGCCACTAGGTTTTCAATGCGAATACCAAATTCATTAGCGCGGTAATACCCCGGCTCATTGGATAACACCATACCTGGCAATAATGGCACGCCATTCACGTTTTTACCAATGCGCTGCGGGCCTTCATGAACACTTAAAAAATGTCCTACGCCATGGCCTGTGCCATGGTCATAATCAAAACCATGTTGCCACAAGTACTGACGAGCAAAGCCATCTAACTGCTGGCCTGATGTGCCTTTAGGGAATTTGGCTTGATCAAGGGCAATATGACCTTTTAATACTAAGGTGACCATTTTTTGTTGCTCAGCGCTGACGTCACCAATGGCAATAGTACGGGTGACATCTGTGGTGCCATCAAGGTATTGCGCCCCAGAATCTACCAAGTAAATGCTGTTCATGGTCATTTGACTTGGCGTGGCGTCATTATGATTGTAATGACACATAGCGGCGTTAGCACCGGTGGCTGAAATGGTATCAAAGCTTGGCTCACGATACAGTGGGTCAATTAATCTGAATGATTCCAGTTTATCGGCAAGCTGGGCTTCATCATAAAGACGGTTGGCGGCAACTTCCATATCAAGCCAAGCAAGAAAACGGCTTACTGCTGCACCATCACGGATATGACATGCTCGCATACCACTAAGCTCGGCGGCATTCTTTTGTGCTTTTGGCAGCGCGACAGGATCTGAGCCCGCAACTAATATGGCGCCCGCTTGCTCTGCGGTTAGCTGGGTCCAAGCATTGCTGGTATTAGGGTCTGCCAGCAGTTTTACACCGTTAAGTTGCTTAAGCGCTTCAGCTAATAATGATTCATCTTTAAATTCAACGCCAGCGCCCACATGCTCAGCAAAGCCTTGGGGCAGTTTGTTGCTATCAGCAAATAAGGTCATATCACCGTTGGCACTCAGTAACGCGCAGCCTAAGGTGACGGGTAATCTTGGCACATCGTTGCCACGAATATTAAGTAACCAACAGAATGAGTCTAAAGCGGCAATTAATGCCATATCGGCGCCTTGCTTGGCAATGATGTCACCAATTTGTTGACGTTTATCAAGGCTATTACGGCCTGCGCCCTCATGGCTAAATAAGGTAATGGGCTCTGTTGGTAGCATTGGGCGTTGCTGCCAATGGATATCAATTGGGTTTTCAGCAACTGACACTAAGCTAATATCAGCTTTTGTTAATTGATGCTGTGCTTGTTGATACCAAGCTAAGGTATGTAATCGGCTATCTATGCCAACACGTTTACCTTGAGCTAACTTATCAATCAGCCATTGAATTTGCGGCGTATCCGTTAGGCTTTCATAACTAAACAACTGCGCATCAACTTGCAGTGCCACTTGCACTGTGTAACGACCGTCAACAAAAATAGCGGCCGTGTCTTTTAAAATAATAGCCATGCCCGCCGAGCCGGTAAAACCAGTAGCCCAATGCAGCCTTTCATTGCGCTCAGGGACATATTCACCGAGGTATTCATCTGCTCGGGGAATAATAAAAGCATCGAGATTTTGTTGCGACATGGTTTGGCGAATGGCGTCAAGGCGCTGAGTGATCGTATCTGGCATGGTTGCTCCATTGGAGGTGGCTGATTGATTCAGTCTTATTAAGGTAAAGCGATTATCGCAACGGCGGTTTATTTTCAAACAAAGCGCTGACGATAGTCATCATCTGCAGGGTAACCGCAGCGAGTGTAATGTTGAAATACAATTGATAATTTATATTGTATACATTTTGTGGTTGAAGTTTACACTATGCGGATTATCGGATCACTAATAGAATAAAATTTGCTTATCTAGCATTAATTATCGGAGCGTACTATGACAGTCGGAGTCGGAACCCAAACCCCACAACAAGCATTAGCGAGTTTGTCAGATATGACCCATGATGTGGCTGCTATTGGGGTAGGAGAGTTTGAACAGCGAATTAGCCAAGCACAGCAATTAATGCAGCAACAAGGCATTGAAGCCATCTACATTAATGCTGGCACTAACCTGTACTATTTTACCGGTACTCGCTGGTATGCTAGCGAGCGTATGGTTGGGGCGATTATTCCTGCCTGCGGTGAGCTTGAATATATTGCCCCTGCATTTGAGCTTGATACCTTACAAGGTTATATGGCCGTCAAGGGCAAGGTGAATACCTGGCAAGAAGATGAAAGCCCTTTTCAGTTATTTGCCGACATGCTAGCAAATAAAGGCATTAATGCTGGCAAGGTGGGCATTGATGAAGCCAGCGCTTTCTTTATTTTTGATGGTATTCGCAGCGCCAATGATCAACTCAATTATGTGAATGCCAAAAGCATCACTGCCGGTTGTAGAATGATTAAATCGCCAGCGGAGCTGGCCTTGTTGCAACGAGCTAAGGACATGACCTTAGCGGTTCATATTGCCGCCGCCAGTATCTTACGTGAAGGCATTAGCACCAAAGAAGTGGAAGATTTTATCCATCAAGCCCACATCAAGGTTGGCGCGCCAGCAGGTTCATATTTTTGCATTGTATTGTTTGGCGAAGATACCGCTTACCCCCATGGGGTTAAGTCGCCTAAAACACTGGATTTAAACGACACGGTATTGATTGATACCGGTTGTCAGCTAGGCGGCTATAACTCAGATATTACCCGCACTTATGTATTTGGTGAGCCAAGTGAGCGCCAACGTGAATTATGGAATTTAGAGCAACAAGCGCAACTGGCGGCGTTTGCTGCTGCGACTATTGGCGCAACGTGTGCAAGTGTTGATAAAGCGGCTCGAGAAGTAATCGTTAATGCAGGTTTTGGCCCAGGTTATGATGTGCCAGGCTTACCCCATCGCACCGGACACGGAATTGGCTTAGATATTCATGAATGGCCCTATTTAGTGCTAAACGATCACACCCAGCTAGCAGCAGGAATGTGCTTTAGTAACGAGCCGATGTTATGTGTACCAGGTGAGTTTGGCGTTAGACACGAAGATCATTTTTATATGACTGAATCTGGCGCTGTGTGGTTCACCCAGCCGGCTAAATCAATTGATGATCCATTTGGGCTAAGCTAGATATCGACATCACTATTTAGTGAGTTGCGATAAACAATATAGATGAACCAATAAAAAATCCCTTGTAGCTTGGCTATAAGGGATTTTTATTTTCTGGCGCTTAAACCTTAAACCTTAAACCTTAAACCTTAAGCCTAGAGGCTTAAACTTAGTCGCTAAAACTTAGTCGCTAAAACTTAGTCGCTAAAACTTAGTCGCTAAAACTTAGTTGTCTAAACTTAGCCGTCTAAACTTAGCCACTTAAATTGTGATCTTTAGTCAGAGTAGATTTTTAGCTGATTTCATTCTTAGTTTATTGCTAATAGCTCAACTTCAAAAATGAGTACTGAACCGCCTTGGATTTTACCTGCCGAGCGATTGCCATAAGCTAAGCTGCTAGGAACAAAAAAGCGGAACTTATCGCCCACTGACATTAATTGCACCCCTTCAGTCCAGCCAGGAATAACCCGATTTAGTGGGAAGTCGATACTTTCACCACGTTCAACCGAACTATCAAATACCGTACCGTCGATAAGTGTGCCGTGATAATGAACGGTCACTGTGTCAGTCGCTTTTGGATGCTCAGTTGCATCACCTTTATGCATTATTTCATATTGTAGCCCTGACAAGGTGGTAACGACATCTGGATTTTTTTCATTTTCTAATAAGAAAGCATTGCCTTTAATGATGTTCTCTTTCGAGGCTTTTTCATTGTTTGATTGCGTGTAAAAGTAAAAGATGATCCCTGCGATCACACAAACGGACAAAATGATTTTCATAACTTCTTCTTATGGTTGCTAGCAATAAATGAATGGTACTCACCCAAGTGCAGTGGGTAAAGTGCAGCGGCGTTTTTTTAACGGCTAAATCATGATTTTTAACCCAAAGAGCTTAGTTAGCGGTTTAGAAACATACCACATAAGTTTTAGCACAGTTAAAGCCCTTGATATTGCAGGTAAGCCAAGCCCCCCAAAGCCAATATATTGATAACTATGCTGCAGAGGTAAATCCACTTAAAAGGTGTTTTCTGGGTTTTGTGCCTAAATGTTTGTTGAGCCAAAAGCCCTGCAGGCCAGCCACTAAGTAACGCAAAAAGGTGTAAAGTGCGCTCTTGTGTTCGCCATGTTTGTTTTGCTGCTGCGCGTTTATCAAGCCATGTAATCAAAAAGCTTAACAGGTTTATCGCGGCAACATAAATTGCCAAAAATGGCCAAATGCTATAACTAAAGAGTGCCATCAAGCATAAGCTGATTAGTGCAAATATTTTCATCAGTGTCATGAATCCTTTTATTCCAAAGTATCAACTTTCATTTTAAATATCAGCTTAACAGCTAGTTTTTAACCCAGTCATTTTTTTGAAACCAGCTTACGCCAAAGTGACTCTAGCGGGCCTTGGCTAAAATAGCGCAAATAAAGCGGCGCTAACAGCAATTGCAGCCCACTTAAGCCAAGTGCAATTAAGATATAGTCAACTCTATCAAGGCTGGCGTTAAGCTCAGGCATAAGATAACGAAATAGGCTGACACCTATGATGGATTGTAAAATATAACAACTAAAAGCCAGCTTTCCCACAGCTTGAAAAGGCGCGAGCACGTGAGTGGAATCTTGACAGGCTTTTACTATAAGGTGTAAGTAAATCAATGCCATAGGAATTGCACTTAGCATCATCACTATTGCTGAAAACTCAACTAAAATAGCGCTTGAACTGAAGCTTAACAGGCTATCTAGGCTTGATAATATAATGGCCGCAATAGCGCACTTGATTAAGGTTGTCCGCTCTAATCCATGTTCAAATGCCCCTTGTTGAAAAAGTGCCATTCCCCAGATCATTAGCCCCCCTAAAAACCACATTAAGGTTAACGGTATAATCAGTAACATGTAACCGACTTGGTTAAGTTGTAATAACACTATGTCACTATAATTTGCAGACCATGCTTGCAGCTGCTGAAGGTGGAATTCAGAGCCGCGATAATAATACTCTGGCTCTACTAACAAGCTCAGCAAGGCCATAACGAGCAGCGAGCCAACAATAAATTGATTAGCCCGTTTTTTTAACTGGGTGATATCGCCGTTGAGGTAATTCAGGGCTAAAAATGCACTAAAGGCATAACTGAGTAATATATCGCCGCCCCAAATAAAAATGCCATGGAGTAAACCAAATACTGCAAGCCATATTATGCGCCGTTTTAATAATGGGTAGGCCACTAAACTAGCCGCCTCGTAGCGCTTATATTGAATATATAATCCAGCGCCAAATAGGATAGATAGCAGCGAAATAAAGCGCCCTTCAAGGAAGAAATTACTAAAGACTTCTAAAATGATGTCTGATTGAATTTGAGGGTAATGCTGCGCATAGCCATAAAAGCTATTGTTCATAAAAAAAATGTTCATGAACAAAATACCAATAATGGCGATGCCTCTGAGGGCATCCATATTGGCATTGCGATTACCGTGACTTTCATTAATGGTTAATGACGCTGGTGGTGGCTGTTGAAGTGTATCTGAGGTTAATGCATTAGGGCGATTAATATGAGTTGAAGGATCCATTTCGAGTTCATATCTTTGTTGATTAATTATTGTAATAAAAGACTAACAGCCTGCGGTTAAAATTGATACAGACTGTTAGCTGAGACTACTTAGCGGGTTTTTCTGAAATCCATAATTTGATGCTGCCACGAACAACCACTTTGCCTTCAGTATCATAGGCATTAACCGGTACTAACATATCGCCCACTTGCCATTGCTCAGGGGTGACTTCGGCGACACATAAAATATCTGTGCCTGCTTTGGCGGTGTAATCAACCGACATGCCTTTTGGGATCCAGCGTAAATGCTTTGGAATAGACGCTTCTGCCATCACGCCCATGGCCATCTCTAAACCATTACAAATAGCAATTACGTGCACGGTTTTTATGTGGTTGTGTACCGCGCGACGTTTTTTAACTAAAACAGCACAGTGGTTCACTCTTAATGCGGTCACGAGAGGGCGCACGGTAGCAAAGTAGGGCGCTGTTCTTGATACCATCATTGAGAATATTTTATTACCGAAAGGGTATTTAGTGACTTTGTGATACAAGGCTAATACGTGATTGGGTTTATCGTGACTCATAGCAGTCCTTTAATGATTCTAAACGTAGGATTAATGTTGTTTTCAGCCATCTGGTTTTATTTTTATCTGGTCAGATGAGTTTTTGGGGCTTGAGTTTAACATCCTTGTAACGGCTTGCACATAAGCGAATGATATTGATAAAAGATATATTCCTTCACTGAGCTTAGTGCAGGTATAATTTGTTTTATATTGTCTTACTGCTAACCAAGTCACATGACTTTCAGTTTATAAACGTCCAACATAAGATGTTTATCGGCTGGCTTTAAGATAAGGTTTTATCAGGTATTTAAGCTTGTATTTCTCACCTCTAAGGTGTGTTCATTTTATTAATAAGGATTGGTTTTGCATCATTTATTAAATTACTTCAAAGGCATGGCGATGGGCGCAGCCGATGTTGTACCTGGCGTTTCTGGCGGCACAATTGCTTTTATTACGGGCATTTTAGACCCGTTATTAGATGCGATTCGTAAAATTAATCCTTCACTTTTTGGCATTATTAAGCAGCAAGGTTTTAAAGCGGCTTTCATGCACATTAATGGCCCTTTTTTGGTTTGTGTGTTTGGCGGGATCCTAACCAGTATCTTCACGCTGGCAAAACTCATTTCTTGGTTGTTAACTAATCATCCTATACCGGTATGGTCGTTCTTTTTCGGGCTGGTTTTATTTTCTGTTGTTCATATGCTTAAGCAAGTGAAAGGGATTAACTTGCTCCAAGTGGCATTATTTATCTTAGGTGTCGCCTTTGCTTGGGCTATCACAGTGCTTAATCCCATTGAGCTTGAAGTGAGTTATTTTACCTTCTTTATATCTGGCTGCATTGCCATTTGCGCGATGATTTTACCGGGTATTTCAGGTGGTTTTATTCTGTTGCTATTAGGTATGTATCCAGCCGTATTAGCTGCAGCCAAAGGCTTTGATATTTTAATGCTGGCTTGTTTTGCCTGTGGTTGTGTTGTGGGCTTACTGAGCTTTAGTCATGTGCTTTCAGCCATGCTACGTAAGTTTCATGATCAAACACTGATGTTTTTAACTGGGTTAATGTTAGGCACCTTAGGTAAAATCTGGCCATGGAAAGAAGTCCTCACTTGGCGTGAAAATTCCAGTGGTGAGCTGGTGGCACTCACTGAACAAAACTTATCGCCAATGCAGTTTGAGCAAATAACTGGTGAGCCATCTCAATTAACCGCTGCGATTATTTGTCTAATTGTTGGTATCAGCTTAGTTTGGGGCTTAGAGAAGTTTGGGCAAAAACACTCGGCTTAAAGCGAGGCGTATTAACTCAAGCGAAAAACATTTTTAGAAGGGCTATGCAGATATTGCGTAGCCCTTTTTTTATGGGGTGGGACAATACTTCTATGTTTACCTTAGCATTGTTAACCTTAGTCAGAACTTCTTGAAAATTAACTGCAAAAGAGTGATTGCTTAAATTGAGTTCAGGACTAATATCAATAAAAAAAGATGATCTATTTAATGATAGTAATCGTAAATATTTCTACGCCATAAGTAGTCGCCACAAGGAGTTGTATAGTGAATACAGAAATCTTTAACTCAGAGAAAATCCAAATAGGTATTAGTAGTTGCTTGTTAGGGCAAAAAGTAAGATTTGATGGCGGCCATAAAAACTCAAATTATTGCAATAAAGATCTCGCGCCATTTTTTGATTACATCAGCGTATGCCCTGAAATGGCCATAGGTATGGGCGCGCCACGCAAAAGTATTCGCCAAGAAATTGATGGTGATAAAATTTTTGTTAAAAGTGCAGATGGTAGTATCGATGTTACCGACAAACTTGCTGAGTTTAGTGAAAAGCGGGTTAAGGAACTCAACTTTATTGGTGGTTATATTCTCTGCGCTAAATCGCCAACCTGCGGTATGGAGCGGGTGATTGAGTATAAATACGGTACCAATAATGGCACTAAATCTGGTGTGGGAGTTTATGCCAGAAAATTAATGGAGACCTATCCCCATTTACCCGTGGAAGAAGAAGGGCGGCTACATGATCCTTTGATAAAAGAGAACTTTATTACCCGCGTCTATGCTTACCATGAGTGGCATTGCTTGCAAGCTGAAGGCTGGACTAAGCACAAACTCATGCAGTTTCATGCCCGTTATAAATACCTATTAATGGCTCACAGCCCACAATGGTATCGTGATTTAGGGCCAATCTTAGCGCAGATTGATGATCTTGAGGCCACAGCACAAACCTATTTTGAAGGCTTTATGACGGCGTTAAAGATCAAAGCGACGCGAAAAAACCATACCAGTACCTTGCAGCACATTCAGGGCTATTTCAAAAAACATCTGTCTAAAGATCAAAAAGAAGAGCTTACCGAATCGATAATGAAATACCGCGAAGGACTATTACCCTTATTGGTGCCAATAACCTTAATTAACCATTATTTACGCGAACACCCAACCCCTTATATTGAAGGGCAGGTGTATTTAAATCCGCATCCAGAAGAACTCAGGTTACGCTACGCTTACTAAGTTGTAATAAACGTGGTCGTATTAACCCTGCGGTTGGCGTAAACCAGATAAGACTTTAGCTAAGAGGTTGTATTAATGAATAGCTTAATTTGGTTTAGGCAAGACTTGCGTCTTGCTGATAACCATAGTGTTGTTGAAGCTTTTGAGCTGGCTCGTCAAACAAATGGTCAAGTTAAAGCGATTTTTATTGCCAGTACTGAGCAGTGGAAAAGTCATGATGTCGCGCCGATTCAAGTGGATTTTATTGAGCGCCATGTCAACCTTTTAGCCCAAAGTCTAGCTGCATTAGGGGTTGAGTTGGAGGTGATAACCTTACCTTGGTTCGACGATGTTATGGACTGGATGCCGCAATACCTAATCGATAATCAAATAGATCAGGTATTTGCCACCCAGGAACCCGAGTTTAATGAACGTAAACGCGATCAACAGCTTATTGATATTGGTGTACCTATCCAGTTTATCGCTCAAGATTGCATTGTTGCTGCAGGGGAGGTCACTAATCTTGCAGGCAAGATGTACAAGGTGTTTACCCCTTTTTCTAAAACCTGGCGTGAGATAGTGTCATCTAGGCGAATTGCCCCTGTGGCAGTGCCAGCGGCTATGGGGCCTGCGCTTAGGGCTCCAAAGACAATTGCATTTGATTATCCGAAAGTCTCTAGTCAGCATTGGCTTGCTGGTGAGGGGGCTGCAAAGCGCATTTTAGACCGTTTCTGCGCTAATAATTTACAGGATTATCTAGCAGAAAGAGACTTTCCTGCGCTAGGCAGTACCAGCCGTTTATCGCCTTATTTAGCCATCGGGGTGATTAGTGCTAACCAATGTCTCGCCTCAGTATTGAACCGTTTTCCAGATGCATTAGTGGATGATACTAGTCCTGCTAAAACCTGGGTGAATGAGTTGGCTTGGCGTGAGTTTTATCGGCACCTGTTAGTGGCATTTCCTGATTTGTCTAAAGGCAAAAACTTTAATGAAAATGGCAGCAAAGTAAATTGGCGTAATCATCCCCAAGAGTTCAAAGCTTGGTGTGACGGCGTAACCGGCTTTCCCATTGTTGATGCCGCAATGAGGCAGTTAAATCAAACCGGTTGGATGCATAATCGTTTGCGCATGGTGGTGGCGAGCTTTTTAACTAAGCATTTGTTGGTGGATTGGCGTTGGGGCGAGCGCTATTTTCGACAGCACCTTATCGATGGTGACTTGGCTGCCAACAATGGCGGTTGGCAATGGTCTGCTGGTACGGGCTGTGACGCCCAGCCTTATTTTCGGGTTTTTAATCCGATGAATCAAAGTAGTAAATTTGACCCCGATGCCAGTTTTATCAAGCATTATATTCCAGAGTTGGCCTCGGTGAGTTTAAAGCAAATTCATCAGCCTATATTCAGTGGTGATACTTTGAGTTGTGATGGTATAAACAGCAATGAAATAAGTGAGCAAGATATCAATGCTAACGGCGAGTTATTTGCTTTTGAACGTGAGTTTTCGTCTGCTAAATTGCACTACCCCAGTCCGATAGTTGAACATGCCATGGCGAGAAAGCGTGCCATTGAAGTCCTAAGCGCGCTAAAGCGCTAGGGCTTTCTGGCCTTTTATGAGCAGTATATTTTAATCATATCTCCATTCTTATTTAGTCCTTGCTTCCCCTTTGTTTGCCGATTAAAGCTGGCGAAACGAGTGAGTTAACTTAACCATCTCCCCAATAGTCATTGCTAATGCAGTGACTTGGTTTTGAGCTTATTTGCTCCAAGCACGCTATGATTGTTTGCCTGAGTTCACAGTTTCAATTAGGTTTGTAACAGAATGGCTAATCGCTATTGCTGCTTGGCTCAGAACAGCATAATATAATATGCATATAAAATGCATGTTATGTGTTCACCAAAAAAGGCTTGATTACTATGCTCAATATTGACGACCCAGCAGAAACGGAAAAAACCGCTGCTATTTGGCGTTTAGCTTTTAGGCCTTTTTTCTTGGGTGGTGCAGTGATTGCCATGCTGTATATTCCATTATGGTTAATGGGCTGGTTTACCCCGCAATATAGTCTGTTTAATAGTAACTTTTGGGCGAACGTATTACCTTTATGGTGGCACCCCCATGAAATGTTATTTGGTTTTATTTTAGCTATTGTCTGTGGTTTTTTACTCACGGCAGTGCAAACTTGGACCAATCAACCTAGCCTTAAAGGCATCCCTCTGGCGATTACTTTTATCAGTTGGCTACTTGCTAGGTTACTGCTGTTATTGCCGATGGATATCCCGTTAATTTTACCGGCATTTTTTGATAGCGTGTTTTTAGGCGTTGCTGCATTTACCATGTGGCGATGCGTTTATCGGGTAAAGCAATGGCAGAACATTGGTTTTTCAATCATGCTCATGGTAGCGCTTATAGTTAATCTTGTGAGTTATTACGCATTAAACGAACGCAATTTTATTTTAGCTAATCAAATTTGGCAGGGAATGATATTTTGGCTGGCGCTACTGATTACCATAGTTGGTGGACGGGTTATTCCGTTTTTTACCGCTATGCGTTTAAAGGTCACCAAAGCTCAGCCAATTAACATGCTGGAAAAGAGCTTATTAGTAATAATGGTACTTTTGGTGGTTCAAGCTATATTTAAGTTACTGCCTGTAGCTGTTGAGCAAGTGTTGTTATTGCTAGCAGGTACGCTGCATTTAGTTCGATTTAGCCGTTGGTTACCCCACAAAACCCTGTCTGAGCCGATGTTGTGGTCATTACATGTGTCTTATTTGTCACTGCCACTATCGCTACTGGGGTTAGGTTGGTTTATCAATGATGACTATGCTTATCGAAGCATGTTGCACTTATTTGCTGTGGGTTGTGTCGCATCTTTATGTTTAGCCATGATTTCAAGAGTGTCACTGGGCCACACCAGTAGAAATATTTACCAAGGGCCTAGCATGGTATTGGCGTTTGCCTGTTTACCCATAGCTGCAATATTTCGTGCCATTATGCCTTTGCTTTTACCCGCTCAAACCCAAATGTGGTTGTGGTTAGCAGGTGGGTTTTGGTTTATGGCTTTTGGATTATTTGTGCTGCATTACAGCCCAATACTTACTCGTCCTCGTATTGATGGCAGGCCTGGCTAAGCTGGGTCAGCTAAAAGTGAAGTCACCGTTTTAAGCAATTTAAGTCGTTAAAACTATAGAATTTATACTAGTCAGTTATGTCAGTTTGTAATATTAAGGAAGCACAGTGAACAAACGTTTATCCCTAGTTGCCCGAGATTTAGTGGTTAAATCAAAGGCAGTAAAAGCAGTATCGGTATTATTAAGCTTGAGTTTTTTTGGCGGCGCGGTGGCGTCACAAGCCAAGGATATTTTTGAAACTAAATTTCCTGAACATTATGAGTCATGGGCGGCAACTGAAGAGCAGTCTGAACGTGAAGATATGTTAGCCCAGTATCCTGCCAATATTATCCTATGGGCAGGTTCATCATTTGCCAAAGAATATCACAGCCCAAGGGGGCATCAATTTGCTGTCGCTGATGTTACCCAAACCTTGCGTACTGGTGTGCCACCAAAAGAAGGCGAGAAAGGCACCTCTGCCAGTTGTTGGACTTGTAAAACCCCTGATGCACCAAGACTAATTAATGAGTTAGGCTTTGAAGGTTATTCAGCAAAAAACTTTACCGATTTAGGTACTGAAATTAAAAGCGTGGTTTATTGTAGTGATTGCCATGAAAACGGTTCTGAAAAATTAGCCCTACCAAGGCCTCATGCTCAGAATGCGATGAATAAAGTGGGTCTGCCATTTGCGGAACAATCAGTTTCTATGCAGGGTGCACAAGTTTGTGGCCAGTGCCACGTGACTTATTATTTCCAGCCTGAAAAAAGTAACGTAGTAAACATGCCTTGGATCTTCGGTAGTACAGCTGATGATATTGAGAAGTACTATGATACCCGCCGTTTTTTCGAGTGGATTCACCCTATTTCTAAAACGCCAATACTCAAAGCGCGTCATCCAGAATTTGAGCATTGGAGCCGAAGTAAGCATGCTGAACATAACGTAACCTGTATTACTTGTCATATGCCTGCGGAAGAAAATGAACAAGGTGAGACATTTACCAGCCATAAGGTTGATAAAGCATTACCGTATTTTGATCAAACCTGTAAAGGCTGTCATCAAAGTAAAGATGACATCACCGCAAAGCTTAACAGTGATAAGCAAGAAATTGATGCCATGGCGCGTAAGGTTGAGGGCTTATTAGTTAAAGCTCATTACGAAGCTAAAGCGGCTTGGGATGCTGGTGCAAATTGGCATCAAATGAATGAAGGCATCATGGGGATCCGCCATGGTCAATGGCGCTGGGATTTTGCCATGGCTTCACATGGCCTTTATGCCCATAACCCAGATGAAGGCCGTGAGTTACTGACTAAAGCCATCGAACAAGCAACAGCTGCGCGTGAGTCTATTGCGGGAGTCCTTAGATTGCTTAAGGTTACCGAGGTGCAATACCCTGACATTAGCAGTAAAGAATCTGCTCATGCTGCGGTTGGAATTGATGAAGTTAAGTTAAGCGAAGAGAAGCAAAAATTCATCAAAGAAGAAGTTGAGAAAAACTGGGACCCAATTGCTGCAAGAGGTTACCAGTGAACTAAATTTATTAGCTTAAAATAGCGATAGAGACTGATATCGCCAAAGCTGATTATTGTGTTTATTAAAGGCGCTTAGTGAAAACTAAGCGCCTTTTTTATTGTGAACTGCAGCGACTATCGTTGCGTATTAATCATTAACAATCCGATAAAGTAGCATTATTTACTTATTGAAAATCAATGATTATTTAAGTTATTTATCGGTTAAACATAGGACAAAACGTGCAACTAAGCTTACTATTAATCTTGCAGTCGCAATATGACAGCTCGATTTGATTACCAAAGTTTGCAAGGTTTAGCTAAGCGCCACCTAGATTGCTATTAGTTAATCAGCTAATCGTTATTTGAGGTGGTAAAGGAGACATAATGCCAAGTACTGCCAATACCGTGAGTCATTTAACTGAGCCAGCCAGCAATAATGATCTTGCCAGACCACAAATAATTGATGACTTTATCGGCATGTATCAGCAGCTAAATAAAGACAGCTTACACTTGCTTAATCAGGTGTATAGCGATGAGATTATCTTTCAAGATCCATTACACAAAGTTGAAGGTATTGAACATCTCAGCCTGTACTTTGCTAACCTTTATGCCAACGTTGACCATATTGAATTTGATATCAAAGAGGTGAGCTGTAGCCATCAGCAGGCCGCCGTTTTCTGGGCAATGCACTACCGCCACCCTAAATTAAACAACGGCCAACTCATCACTGTTGAAGGAATGAGCCAGCTTAAATTTAGCGATAAAATTACAGCCCATCGCGATTATTTTGATCTTGGCAGTATGCTGTATGAACAACTCCCGTTAGTAGGTCGGTTGATTACGTTCATCAAAAACAAGGCGTCAGCATAATGGAACAAGCTAACTCTCATCAGGGAAACGTTCATCAATCAGTAGCAAGACCTGCAGTGTTAATCACCGGGGCCAGTTCTGGTATCGGTTTAGCACTAGCGATGCTTTATGTTGAAAAAGGCTACATGGTATTTGCTTGTGGCCGTAATGAGCAGCGCTTAAATGCCATAAGTGGCGTTGTGCCGCTTGCTTTTGATATTAACGATAAAGCGCAAATTCAAACCGCAGCGCAAACATTATCAGATAAATTAGCCGCATCTAACGCGAAATTACAGCTGGTTATTCTTAATGCGGGTAGTTGTGAATACATTGAAAATCCGCTGCGTTTTGATGGCGCTTTATTTGAGCGAGTGATTCAAACTAATGTCATCTCGATGGGTTATTGTTTAGAGCATTTTTTACCGCTAGTGGCCATTAACGGCAGAGTGGCATTAATGAGCTCAAGTGCGACATACCTGCCTTTCCCAAAAGCGGAAGCTTATGGCGCCTCAAAAGCGGCGGTAAATTACCTCGCTAGCAGTCTTCGCCTTGATTTAAAAGCATTTGGTATTGGAGTCAGTGTTATTTGCCCAGGCTTTGTTAAAACGCCTTTGACCGATAAAAATGACTTTGCTATGCCCATGCAAATTACTGCTGAAAAAGCGGCAATAACAATATTTACAGAATTAAAAAAAGCTAAGGATGAAATTCATTTTCCGAAGCGATTTACCTTATTGCTTAAGGGCTTATCATGTTTACCATCGGCACTGATTAATAAAATTTTAGCGCCGAAAATAAGTTAAGCCTGCTTGAAAAATTAACAATAATTGAAATGCCATTAACTGTAGTCATAGCAAAAATAATAATAATGAGTTGAAGGAATAATATGAAAAAAATAGCAATTGTGGGTTCGGGTATATCAGGGCTGACCTGTGGGCATTTGCTCAGTGAACTTCATCAAGTTAGCGTATTTGAAGCTAATGATTATATAGGCGGCCATACCGCGACCATTGATGTTGAAGTAGGCGGTAAGCCCTATGCTATCGACAGTGGCTTTATTGTATTTAATGATAGAACTTATCCACGATTTCAAAAGCTAATGGCAAAAATAGACGTTGAATCATTACCCACTGAAATGAGCTTTAGTGTACGTAATGTGCAAACGGGATTGGAATACAATGGCCACACCTTGTGGAGCATGTTTGCCCAAAGACGTAATTTATTAAAACCTGATTTTTATAAGTTTTTAGCAGAGATAGTACGGTTTAATAATCAATGTAAGGCCATTTTTGAAGCTAAGAATTACCCGAGTAATAGCTTAGGGGAATTTTTAGATGCTGAAGGTTTCTCTGACTTTTTCAGCGAACATTATATCTTGCCAATGGGCGCTGCAATTTGGTCTGCCAGTATCAATGATATGCGCAAATTCTCACTGCGCTTCTTTATCCAGTTCTTCCATAATCATGGCTTACTTAATATCAGTGACCGCCCACAATGGTATGTATTAAAAGGTGGCTCTCGCAGTTATATTCCTGCGCTTATTGCTCCGTTCAAACAGCGATTGTTTTTAGACTCTGCAGTGACGTCTATCGAACGCAGCGACGATGGGGTTAACTTACGTATTAATGATGGCGAAGTTCAACGCTTTGATGAAGTCATTCTAGCTTGCCATAGCGACCAAGCGTTGGCGATGCTTACCGATGCAACTGAGGATGAAAAACAAGTACTTGGGGCGATGGCATATCAAAATAATGAAGTAGTTTTGCATACAGATACTAATCTACTGCCAAAACGCAAAGCGGCATGGGCCAGTTGGAATTACCGCCTAGAAGGCAAGGATGCAGCTGAAATTGCTGACAGACCTGCCAGCGTGACTTATAACATGAACATTTTGCAGCGCTTACCCAAAGATGCGCCGACGTTTTGTGTGACTTTAAATCAAACAGATTTAATTGATGAGTCTAAAATTCTCAGAAAATTCAATTATGCCCATCCAGTGTTTAATGAGTCGAGTATGAAAGCCCAAGGCGAACGTAAACGTATTTGCGGCGTTAACCATACTCATTTTGCTGGCGCCTATTGGTATAACGGTTTTCATGAAGATGGTGTCCACAGTGCACTTGATGTGTGCAATGATTTTGGCATTAGCCTATGAGTGAATTCACCAGTGGAATATACAGTGGCGATATTATTCACCGGCGCTTTACGCCGAAGCTGCACAGCTTCAGTTATCAGATTGCCTTACTGGCAATAGACTTAGATGAAGTGGCGCAGCTATCTAAGGTTAGCCGTTTATTTAGCGCAGTTGAGCGCTCAGTACTACGATTTAATCCTGATGATTATTTAAATGCCCTTGAAAGCCAGTTTAATTGCTCCCCTGTTGATGCAGCATTGATAGATAAAATGAGCCCGCCGCAAGCGCTGAAACAGCGGGTGTTATGGACGATAGCAAAGCTTGGGGCTCAGACGCAGTGTGACAGAGTCGTGTTTGCTGGCCAAGTGAGGCATTTTGGTTTTTATTTTAGCCCGGTTAACTTCTATTTTTGCTATCAAGGTGACGAAGCGGTTTATATGCTGGCGGAGGTAAGTAATACGCCATGGGATCAGCGCCATTGTTACTTAGTCAATCTCACTAAAACCACCACCACAGATAAAGTGTTTCATGTTTCGCCATTTATGGATCTTGAGATGCATTATTTTTGGAAGGTCATCGCGCCAAGCAAGCGCTTAAATGTGACCATACAAAACAGGGATGATGCCGACAATAAGCTGTTCGATGCCAGTTTGTTGCTCAATAAAAAGGATTTTACCGCCAAAAATATTCGCAGTATGTTGCTCAGTTTTCCGCTAATGACATTGAAAATTATGTTTGGAATTTATTGGCAAGCGCTGAAGTTATTTATTAAACGGATCCCTTTTATCTCTCATCCACAAACTTAAATTAAACCAAATCATGAAATGATGCGTATTGGTTTAGTAATGTTCAACTCATAACAAATAATTTTTGCCTAGCGAGAGTTTTAGTGTATTGAAATCTAACCTGTTGTTTATGAGTAAAAATAAAATTTACAGCTAAAATACTAATAGCGCACAAAAAATTGCATATAAAAAGTAGTCAGCGGAGAGAGTTATGGAAAATGCGGCAACCAACACCTGCTTAGTGCAAGAGACTATTTCTGACAGCTTTGCGAAGAAGATTTTGCTTAAGGCATTAGCCCACTTGTCAGATGGCCATCTTACCATTGTTAGTTCTGATAACTCTGCAATTGGCAGCTCAGAGCAAAGCTTAAGCTTTGGTAATGTCGATTCTGACTTGCATGCCACTATGCAGGTGTCTCACCCCAGTTTTTACAAGCAGATCATTTGGGGTGGTTCAATTGGCGCTGGCGAAGCCTACATTCAAGGTCATTGGTCGAGCCCTGATTTAACTAAAGTGGTGCAGCTTTTTGCCCGAAACCTCTCATTACTGGATAAAATTGAGCGTTACTTTTCATGGTTTAGTGTTGGTATTAATCGTATCGGTCATTTGTTTAACCGCAATTCATCAACGGGTTCAAAGCGCAATATTCTGGCGCATTATGATTTAGGCAACCCGATGTATGAGCAGTTTCTAGATAAAGAAATGCTCTATTCAAGCGCGCTATACCCGCACCACGATGCCAGTTTAGAACAAGCCCAGCAGCATAAGCTGCAAACCATTTGTGAGCGTCTTGATTTACAAGCGGGGCAAACCGTTCTTGAGGTCGGTACTGGTTGGGGGGCGTTGGCGATATATGCGGCCAAGCACTTTGATGTCACCGTGACCACGACAACTATCTCTGATGCCCAATATGATTACGCACTAGAGCGGGTAGAGCAAGAAGGCTTAACTGACAAAATAACTTTGTTAAAAGACGATTACCGTATTTTGACCGGTGAGTATGACCGCGTGGTGTCCATTGAAATGATTGAAGCTGTAGGTCATGAATATTTACCGGGCTTCTTTAAGAAGTTAGAAAGTTTACTTAAGCCAAATGGGCGCATGTTAATTCAAGCCATTACCATAGCTGATCAGCGCTATGACAGTTACCGTAAAAGTGTCGACTTTATCCAGCGCTATATTTTCCCTGGTGGTTGTTTACCGTCTATCAGTGAAATGAATAAGCATATAGCCAATAAAACCGACATGGTGGTGTGGTCCATCAATGATATGGGTAAAGATTATGCTCAAACCTTAAACCATTGGCATGAAAAATTTGATAAAGCCCAAGACCGAATCAAAGAGATGGGCTATGGCGAAGACTTTATCAGAATGTGGAAGTTTTACCTGAGTTATTGTGAAGGTGGATTTTTAGAAAGAACTACCAGCACAGTTCATTTAGTGGCAGTAAGGCCGCAATATCGTACTGCATTAGCCAGTGGCGCATAACGTATATGCTCTGGGTTAATCATAATATCATCATCAATGTTATTGCCTTTCAGATTATCTGGTGGGCAGGGGTATTAGCTGGCAATCAGCTGCTATATATCCCAGGATTATTGTTGATTTGGCACTTTATCGTCAGCCGTCAACGGGTTTTAGATATCAAAGTGATGCTCAGTTGCACCATTATCGGGGTACTAGTTGACTTAACGCTTACCTTAACGGGGCTTTTTGATTTTACGGTTGTGCCTATATGGTTATTACTGCTGTGGTGTTATTTTGCGATTTCACTTAATTACAGTTTAAGCATTTTTAGCGGCTTACCCATTATTGTTCAAGTGTTAGTTGGTGGCGTATTTGGTAGTTTAAGTTACCTTGCTGGAGCCAACTTTGGCGCGGTCGATTTCCCTCACGGCGATTTGTTTACCACTGCAATTCTAGCCATTATTTGGGCCTTGTTGATGCCGTTATTTTTTCACATTGCCAAGTTCATTCGCCACAAACACGAAGTGAAACAAATTGCCCAGCTTATTTAATTAACCCAGCTTTGTGTACCTAACGGCGGTGCAATTATCAGGCTGTGGTTGGCTGATTATATTGGCTCAATAGAGGAACTCAATATGATGAATAGTTATTCTCGGATAAGCTCGTTAGCAGTTCCTAATGCGCTTGGTGTAAATACACGTGCAATTTTTCACTTAGTTGTTTTGAGCTTAGTTAGGTTTTTTTTTAGTGCCTGTATCTTAGCTGTTATGAGTACAAACGTATTGGCTAACGCACAAGAGTTAAATACTGAGCCAACTCCCGCAGCAGAACTAATTTCATCAGTGCAATCTTCGTCAGTGCCAACGACACCAGCTTCGACAGCATTAGCCACGACAGATTTTAAACTGGTAGGCCAAGCCGATCTGGATTTATTGTGGTTTTCGGTTTACAGCGCCAAGCTAATGTCAGTAGATGGTGAATACAAAAATCAGCAATATCCACTGAAACTTGAAATCCAATACCATAGAGATATTGATGCAGAAGATTTAATTGAAGCTACCGTAGAGCAGTGGCAGCACATTGGTATCGAGCAAAGTCGCATCCCTCAACTGCAGGCTCATCTAGAAGGTATATGGCCTGATGTTAAGCAAGGTGACACTCTAAGCTTTATGATGCACGAGCAAAATAAAGGCCAGTTTTTTTATAACGAACAGCCTTTGGCGATGATCTTAGAACCGGGGTTTGCAGACGCATTTCTTGGCATTTGGTTATCAGAAAATACCAGTAGACCTAAATTACGTCAGCAGTTAATTGGAGTTAAGAAATGATTAAAGCAAGTTTAGCGTTAACTGAATTAAACAGGACGTGGCGACAGTTGCAATGCGCTTACGCTATGGCTAAGAAGTCATCTTTGCTGGTCATTTCGTTAGTGTTATTGACGGCGTGTTCATCAGCATCTATTGAAGATTATGATAAAACCACTCCGGAACTTAATTTACGTAGCTTTTTTGACGGCAAGTTAACTGCGGCGGGTATCGTACAAGACTTCTCTGGCACAGTGACCCGAAAATTTACCGTCACTATGGAAGCCAGTTGGCAAGGTAATAAAGGGGTTATTAACGAGTGGTTTATTTATGATGATGGCGAAAAGCAAACCCGAATTTGGCATATAACCGATTTAGGTAATGGCCAATATGAAGGTACGGCGAATGATATTTTAGGCACTGCGACCGGTGAGGCCAGAGGCAGTGCGCTGCGCTGGGCTTATGACATGATTTTAGAGGTTGATGACTCAGAATATGAGGTGCATTTTGATGACTGGATGTTTTTAGTGGATGAAAGCACCATTATAAACAAAAGCGATATCATCAAATTTGGGGTTACGGTTGCTCAGGTTACGTTAGTCATCAGCAAAGAGTAACTCAAATATCAATGGCTGAAGGCAGATTGAAGGCATTACAGTAGCGGTCAACTAATACAACTTATATTGACCGCTAAAGCCTCTGGCTTCCTTAACCCTTTAGCTTTGAATTGTCCTGTTGCTTCTTATCATAATACTCAAATGGAAAAACGTTTCTGATCCGTTGGGTGATTTTGTCACCGACATTGGCAGAGACATGTAATCTTACCCCGTTCAGTTTTTCAGCTCTGACAGTACAAGTGAGCTTTTCGTGTTTGGCTATATTTTTACATTCCCGCAGAAATGCTTCAGGGATTTTCCCCGAGTGCTTATCGAGTTTGCCGTTTTTAAAATGCATTTCAAAGACTTTCAATCCTCTGCTGCCTGAAAAAATGAGCTTGTAAGCGATAACCAGAAATAACAGCACAAATAATATTTTAAATAGTGTATCTACCATAACAATATCCTTGTATTTACAGCCTGAGTGCCTTGAATATTAATTGAAATGACTCAGTAGGTTAAATCAAATTTTCAATGTCTTACTGATTAAAATACTCTGCTAGTTGAGGAATGCAATTATTTTTAACGCTTTGTAATCTAGCTCACATTTACAGGGCATTTAAGCGGCGATTATAAAGGGCGAAATGGGGGCACAGCTTGGTTGTTAGCCAGTTGCTAAATCGTTAGCTCGTTAACCTTCGCAAACTTAGCTAAGATAGTAGTGTCTGCTATTTTGCTGCTAAAGGATACGATTGTGCATTTACAAGACCCCAGTTTGTTACGTCATCAATGTTATATCAATGGGCAATGGCGTGATGCCATATCGACCCATTGCGACACGATTATTAATCCTGCCACCAATAAAGAGCTAGGTACAGTGCCAAGAATGGGCCAGACTGAAACCCAGCAAGCCATTGAAAGCGCCAATAGTGCCTTAGCAGCATGGCAAGCACTCACAGCTAAACAGCGCCAAATAATATTAATGACTTGGTTTGAGCTGATATTAGCCCATAGCGATGATTTAGCGCTGATTATGACCTTAGAGCAAGGTAAGCCATTAGCCGAAGCCAAAGCTGAAGTCGCTTATGCCGCCTCCTTTGTGCAATGGTTCGCTGAAGAGGCCAAACGGGTTTATGGTGAGACCATTCCAGCCCATCAAGCTGATAAACGTATTATGGTGATTAAGCAGGCCGTAGGCGTTACCGCTGCTATTACGCCGTGGAATTTCCCGCTTGCGATGATAACCCGTAAAGCTGCACCTGCATTAGCAGCGGGTTGCACTATGGTGCTTAAACCTGCGCCGCAAACCCCCTTTAGCGCCTTAGCCTTAGCTGAGCTTGCAAGTCGAGCCGGTGTTCCTGCTGGGGTATTTAACGTGATCAGCGGCGATGCCATCGCCATCGGTGCAGAGCTTTGTGCTAACCCCATAGTGAGAAAGTTGTCCTTTACTGGCTCAACCGCTGTAGGCGTAAAGCTGATGCAGCAATGCGCGCCAAGTATTAAAAAGCTATCCCTTGAGCTTGGTGGTAATGCGCCGTTTATTGTCTTTGATGATGCTGATATTGACGCGGCAGTTGAAGGGGCTATTCAAGCCAAATATCGTAATGCCGGACAAACCTGTGTTTGCGCTAATCGTATCTATGTTCAAAAAGGCTTATATCAGCAATTTGTGGCAAAGTTTACCCAAGCAGCAGCGCAGCTCAAAGTGGGTAACGGCTTAGATGATGGCGTCACTATTGGACCACTAATAAACCAAGCCGCAGTAGCAAAGGTGCAAGCTCATATTGATGATGCGCTACAACAAGGCGGTCAAATTGTATTGGGTGGTAAGGGCGATGCTTTAGGCGCTAACTTTTTTAAGCCGACAGTATTGGTTAATCTAAAGCAGTCGATGAAAGTGGCCAAAGAAGAAACCTTTGGGCCGTTAGCGGCGATTTTTGAATTTGATTCAGTTGAACAAGTGATCAAACAAGCCAACGATACCGAGTTTGGTTTAGCGGCTTACTTTTACGCCAAAGATATCTCTACCGTATATCAAGTATCAGAAGCCCTTGAGTACGGTATGGTCGGGGTTAATACCGGGTTAATTTCGAATGAAGTCGCCCCCTTTGGCGGAGTGAAGTCTTCAGGGCTTGGCCGCGAAGGCTCCCATCATGGTATCGATGAGTATCTTGAAATGAAATATATTTGCTTAGCGGTTTAAAGGCTGCCTTGGTCGTAAATATACGCTTCAATCAAGCTGATAACTGCCTAGCTGTTATTAAACTTGATTATTTAGCGGTTAATAACATGAAGGCTATTTAAGGCAAGAGTAATGTGTTGCATAATTAACCATTAATTCCATAATAGCTTGAGTCTTATGCTTTTCTCTTTTATCGATTTTATCGCTTTAGCGTGTTTCTTCTCATGCTGGGTGGGTTACACTTTTTTTGCCCGTAAAAAGGCCAAAACAACGAACTGTATCGCCCGCTGTTTGCATCAGCATCGTATCTATTGGATGGCCGAAGTGATGACCAAGGAGATCCGTGTGGGTGAGGCAGCATTGTTGGCAAACTTAGAACGTAATATCGCTTTTTTTGCCTCAACCACCTTACTGGTGTTGGCGGGTGTATTGACCTTATTTGCTCAAGTTGAGCGCCTTGAAGAAGTGATCAGCTCTATTCCCTTTGCCGCTGAACCTAATCATGCCTTAGTGCAGGTGAAGTTGGCTATGCTGGCAAGTATTTTTGTATTAGCCTTTTTTCAATTTACTTGGTCAATGCGTCAATATGGCTTTTTAAATGTGATGATTGGCGCAGCGCCCATTGATCGCACACGAAGCAATAAAAACTTGGCAAAGTATTCGCGCCAAATGGCCACGGTGGGCGATCAGGCCGCTCACTCTTACAATTATGGCTTACGAAGTTATTACTTTTCCATGGCAGCGCTTTGTTGGTTTTGGAACCCCATCTTACTGATAATAGCCAGCTTGCTGGTGGTTTATATTCTCTATCATCGAGAGTTTAACTCTCGGGCTGTTAAAGCCATTACTGCGGCGCAAAATTATTTGGAAATCGCTCAACAGGAACGTGAAAGTAAGAACTAAGTACCTGTTTAAGGGCCGTTAGAGCTATTTCAATGGCAAGGTAAGATGGAAAAACCAATGTAATCCGTGTGTTTATAAGAACGGTTTACATTGGTTTGTAATGCGGTGTATTACTCAGCAATTAAAGAGAGCTTATTGCGCTTGTTTTGTGTCTTTGGCGTATTCTAAATTGTAGAAATGAGCTTCGCTTTTACCGTTTTCGAACTGGTTATAAACCCCAGCTTTGAAGTAGCTTAGCATGTCTTTCCAGTAGCTAATGTCATGCTTCACTTTAGTGACACCATCAACTTTAATGACCAGCTTTTGATCGCCAACAATGATGTCAAAATGCGTTGGCACATCAGGGGTAAACTTCCCTAAATTCATTCTCACATACGAATTTTTACAAACAGGCGTATCGCGGTTTCCACTGTCTTTACCACAATTCACATTGTTATTTTTGATGATAGCCCAGTAATGATCTTTTATGCCTTTTCGGTCGGCTTCGTAAACGACACGCAGTAATGGGTGAGGGATATAACCCACACCATGCTTGCCATCGTCAAAAGTACCTTTGTTGTGTACCTGTAAGAAGGTCATCGCATCATTTTTCGAAGGGCTGTTTTCTACGGCTTCTCGTGGATTGATAGGCATTAAATCAGCAGATAGACGATAAAAAGTTTGGCTTTCATCAGATTTGAAGTTTTCTAAGACGCGTAGTTCATTACGTAACTTATAACCTTCCATATTCATGACCAGGGCTTCAGAGCCTTTATCTACATAAAAGTGCTCATTAACGATACCGCTAAAATTGCTGTCTTGAGCTAATTCATATTTACTGCCGGGTTTTGCGTTTGGTGTTGATACTTGCAGTTTTGAGGCACTTAATATTGATGAAAATTTTGCATAATCAGCAGGCGCTACTTGCTCACCTGTTGCTGGTTTCATCTCGATATTTGAAGGTGTTGGCGTTTCGGAGCTTGATGCACAACCACCCAGTAAACTACTAACAATAAGCGCTAAGGGTAACAGTTTTATTTTTTTCATTTTTATTCCTTTTAACGAAAACCTTGAGCCAAAATGTCATGGCAAACAGCGATGTAACAGTATTAGGTTTAATTTAATATAATAATACAAATAAACTGTGTTTTAGATCAATTTTTTGTGAAGTTATCATTTGGGGTATGTGTTTTTGTTAAATTTCAGTAAGGCAGCCAAATATAAAAACGCTTTGAGTGTTATTTGCAATCAATGGAATGTTAGTTTGATGTCTTTAGGCTCACAGTGGAATTAAAGTCATGATAAAGCTGCTAGAACTATTTAGTGACTTACATCATTTGTGAGTTTTCAGCCGCTATCTACGTGGAATGATGATGTTGATATTTGTTGGTATTTCGCTAAAGTTAAAATTTTAAACATGAAAAAGCCGCTTGAATAAATCCAAGCGGCCTATCAATAAATTGGTGGCCCCTCCCAGACTCGAACTGGGGACCTGACGATTATGAGTCGTATGCTCTAACCAACTGAGCTAAGGGGCCGACTTAAGATAGTCGTCACTATCGAAAGCGGAAAGAAGTATACGAAGTTTATTCACGGTTGTCACCCGCCAATTGCTGAGAATTGTGACTAAAAGATTCAATTGGTTATCTGTTAAGCAATCATGAGGTTTTTTATATTAAATAAAGTAATTTTGAGGCAAAAAAAAGCCCGAAATAACGGGCTTTCATTATTGTTGCAACTTCTTAGTGAGACTCTATTCGTCTAAGAAAGATTTCAAGATTTCTGAGCGAGAAGGGTGACGCAATTTACGTAGTGCTTTTGCTTCAATTTGACGAATACGTTCACGGGTTACATCAAACTGTTTACCCACTTCTTCAAGGGTATGGTCGGTATTCATATCAATACCAAAACGCATACGTAACACTTTAGCTTCTCGGGCTGTTAGGCCTGCTAGCACTTCATGAGTGGCATTTTTAAGACTTTCGCTTGTTGCTGAGTCTAATGGTAGCTCAAGCGTGTTATCTTCAATGAAGTCACCTAAGTGCGAATCTTCATCATCACCAATAGGTGTTTCCATTGAAATAGGCTCTTTAGCGATTTTCAGCACTTTAAGGATCTTATCTTCTGGCATTAACATGCGCTCTGATAATTCTTCAGGTGTTGGTTCGCGGCCCATTTCTTGTAACATTTGACGTGAAATACGGTTAAGTTTATTAATCGTTTCAATCATGTGTACTGGAATACGAATGGTACGTGCTTGGTCAGCAATTGAACGAGTAATCGCCTGACGGATCCACCAGGTTGCATAAGTTGAGAACTTATAACCACGACGGTATTCGAACTTATCTACAGCTTTCATCAAACCAATGTTACCTTCTTGAATCAAATCCAAGAACTGTAAGCCACGGTTGGTGTACTTTTTAGCAATAGAAATTACTAGACGTAAGTTCGCTTCAACCATTTCTTTCTTCGCACGACGAGCTCTTGCTTCACCGATTGACATACGACGGTTGATGTCTTTAATTGCGCGAATGACTAAGCCGGTTTCTTCTTCGATAGCAGCAAGTTTAGTGCTACAACGAATCACATCGTCTTTAACCATACGTAAGCCTTCAGCATAAGGCTTATTACTGCTCATTTCAGCATGGAACCAAGTTAAGTCAGTTTCATTACCGGTAAAGAACTTAACAAAGTTTTTCTTTGGCATTTTAGCTTGTTCAACACAAAGCTTAAGGATTAAACGCTCTTGTACACGTACGCGATCCATCATAGAACGCATACTTTTTACTAAGCGATCAAATTGCTTTGGTACTAAACGGAATTCTTTGAAAAGCTCGCCAATGACAAATAAAGCACCGATGGCTTCAGGGTGATCACGGCCTTTTTTCTCAATAACAGCTAAGCCTTTTTCAAACACTTCGCGTAATTGAGTAAACTTCTCTTTAGCTTCTTCAGGATCTGGACCTTTTGGGCCTTCCTCTTCGTCTTCAGCATCTTCGGCATCATCTTCGTCTTCTAACTCTTCTTCTGATAACTCAGAACCAACGTGTGTTGCTGTTGGTGCTACGTCATCATCATCAGGGTTAACAAAACCTGCGATAATGTCAGTTAAACGTATTTCGTCAGCTTCATACTTATCAAACTGCTCTAAAATCATCGCAATCGCTTGCGGATATTCAGAGACAGAACTTTGAACCGTATTAATGCCTTCTTCAATACGTTTTGCGATGACGATTTCGCCTTCGCGAGTCAATAACTCAACTGTACCCATTTCACGCATATACATACGTACTGGGTCAGTGGTACGACCTAATTCACTTTCTACCGTTGCAAGCGCTGCTGCAGCTTCTTCTGCTGCATCTTCGTCGGTGTTGTCCTCAGACATCATCATGTCATCGGCATCTGGCGCTTGTTCAAACACGCGGATGCCCATGTCATTGATCATCTGGACAATATCTTCAATCTGATCAGAATCGACCATGTCAGCTGGCAAGTGGTCATTGACTTCAGCATAGGTTAAATAACCTTGCTCTTTACCTTTAGCAAGCAACAATTTAAGTTGCGACTGCGGAGTATGCTCCATAGATATCATCCAAGTTGGTAACTGAAATAACGACTGGACACCTGCCGAGGCAAAGTGTCAAGCAAATCGTCAATTATAGCTCTATGAACTAAAGTACGCTAGTCCATGACATGACTTAAGGGAACATTTTTTTAATAAAAGATGTTATTTAGCAATGCCTTTCATTATAGAAATAAGCTTCGTGAGCTGAATTTTTTCAGCTTTATTTAGAGTTTGTTTAAGACTCAGTTCCTGATAGCGTTGTTCAATATATTGATTGTTCAACCAGATCAGGGATTGTTTAAACTCTTGAACTAGGTTTTCATCCGCCACTTGGTGGTCCCATTGGGCCAATTTTATCAACGCATTTTTTTGTTCATGCTGACGATAAATCTCAAGTAGTTGTGCGCTGTTTAACTTTCGGTCTCGAGTTAAATTCAATAAATCACTGAGCAATTCGATGCCAGCAATCTTTAAATGTGCAAGTGAGGGTTGTACAGCTAAGCCATATCCTAACTCTGGACGTTGTACTAATAATGCAATGGCTAATCGCAGTGGGGTACCACGCCCTTGTAAACCTTTTTTATTCATAGGTTGTTGCTGTTTTACTGCAAAACCTAACTTTTTCTTTAGATCATCTGCGCTATTCATACCAATTTTATGGGCGAGATTTTCTAATAATAAATTTTGTAACACAGTGTCTTGAACACGTTCGATTAGCGACATAGCTTGTTTAGCCAATGAGCTTTTATCACTACCGAATTTACTGGTTAAGGTCTCAAATAAAAACGCCGGTAAGTCGAGGGCGCTGACCATTAACTCTTCAAAACCGTCTTTGCCTACTTGGCGAACCATGGTATCTGGATCTTCGCCTTGAGGTAAAAACATAAACCTAACGACATCACCAGGCTTTAATAAAGGCAGTGCGGTTTCTAGTGCACGCCAAGCGGCTTCTTTACCTGCTCGGTCACCGTCGTAACAACAAATGACTTCTTTAGCACTACGCACTAACAGCTGAAATTGTTCAGCGGTTGTTGCTGTGCCAAGTGATGCAACGGCATAATCAACACCAAATTGGGCAAGTGCCACAACGTCCATATAGCCTTCAACAATTAATACTTGTTGTGGGTCTCTATGGGTTTTCTTGAGTTCGTAAAGACCGTAAAGCTCATTTCCCTTATGAAATATGGGCGTTTCTGGCGAATTCAAGTACTTTGGTGTTCCATCGCCTAAAACTCGACCACCAAAGCCAACAACTCGGCCTCTGCGGTCGCGAATAGGAAACATTAACCGATCGCGAAAGCGGTCATATCGCTTGCCATTATCGTTGGCAATTAGCATTCCGGCGGTGAGTAATTTGTCTTGTGCTGCAGGGTTTTGGCGATATCGACTTAATAGTCCATCCCAACCATCTGGCGCAAAACCGATTCCAAAATGCTCTACAACATCACTGGAGAGCCCTCTGAATTCTAAATAATCTACAACTTTTTGTTTGTCGCTGTGTTGACGCAATTGATTTTGATAATAAAGATTCGCTTCTTCCATCAATTGGTATAAGTCACGACTTAAACTTTGATCTTTTTTAGGACCAGTACCTTGCTCTCTTGGTACCTCGAGTCCGAGTTTACCGGCAAGCTCTTCAATGGCATCGACAAATTCTAGTCGATCATATTCCATGATAAAATCAATGGCGTTGCCATGAGCACCACAACCAAAGCAGTGGTAAAATTGCTTGTCTTGACTGACGGTAAAAGAAGGTGATTTTTCGCTATGAAAAGGACAACATGCAGAGTGATTTTTCCCTGCTTTTTTCAAAGGTACACGGTGATCAATTAGATCAACAATGTCAGTTCGAGCTATTAGCTCATTGATAAAGTCACGAGGTATCGCCATAAATGCTATAGGTCTCGCATTACCAAATAGATAAAACAAACAAGCCGTGCAAGGTGCACGGCTTATTCACACATTAACGATCTGTTAGTTTAATTTAGCACGGATTAGACTGCCAATGGCACCCATATCTGCACGACCTTGAACCTTAGATTTTAATGCTCCCATTACTTTGCCCATATCCGCCATGGTTGATGCACCTACCTGAGAGATAGCTTCATCAATGATTGCGGCAACTTCTTCTTCTGTTAAAGGAGAAGGCAAGAAAGTTTCAATGACTTGAATCTCTGCTGCTTCAGCTGCTGCTAACTCCGGGCGATTTGCTGACTCATACTGAGTTATAGAATCGCGACGTTGTTTTACCATTTTGGTTAAAACGGCTATTGTCTGTTCATCAGTCAGAGTTTCGCGGGTATCCACTTCAATCTGTTTAATGGCAGACAGTGCCATACGAATTGTCCCCAAACGCGCCTTATCTTTGGCACGCATAGCTTCTTTCATTTGGTCTTTTAGCTGTTCGACTAGGCTCATAGTGAGATTAGTATAAACGTACGCGACGTGCGTTTTCGCGAGAAAGCTTCTTAGCTAGACGCTTAACAGCGGCAGCTTTTGCGCGCTTACGTGCAGAAGTTGGCTTCTCGTAGAATTCACGAGCGCGAACATCAGCTAAGATACCTGCTTTTTCACAAGAGCGCTTGAAACGACGAAGAGCTACGTCGAATGGTTCGTTTTCACGTACTTTAATAATTGGCATACGCCATCACCCCTTAGGTGTAGTTAATTTGGCACTACCTGTTTTGGTAGATTAACCAAGGCTATTTAAAATGGTGCCGAATTCTACATCGATTACGATGCTTTTGTAAACCCCTTTGTTAATCGCAAATGACAATCAAGGTGTCATTTTTTTGAGACTGATGATTATGCTTGGTGGAATAAAATCTTCTCAACAGGTAGAATTGCCGCCCTTACAAATTTATCAAGACGAGATGCTATGCGGGTTTTAGGTATTGAAACATCATGCGATGAAACTGGAATCGCTGTTTATGATGATGAGCAGGGACTATTATCCCATGCTTTATATAGCCAAGTGAAATTACATGCAGATTATGGTGGTGTTGTGCCTGAATTAGCATCTCGTGATCATGTGCGTAAAATTATTCCATTGATTAAGCAGGCGCTTAAAGAGGCTAACTCTACTGTTGATGATATTGATGGCATCGCTTTTACTAAAGGACCTGGATTAATTGGCGCGCTATTAGTCGGCGCTTGTGTTGGGCGTTCATTGGCATATTCGTGGGACAAGCCTGCAATTGGAGTTCACCATATGGAAGGGCATTTATTAGCGCCAATGCTTGAAGATGATGCGCCTGAGTTCCCTTTTCTTGCTCTGCTGGTATCTGGCGGTCACTCAATGTTAGTGCAAGTAGAAGGCATTGGCCGTTATCAGGTGTTAGGTGAATCGGTTGATGACGCTGCTGGTGAAGCATTTGATAAAACCGCTAAGCTGATGGGGCTTGATTACCCTGGTGGGCCACGTTTAGCTAAGTTAGCAGCAAAAGGTGTTGAGGCGGGTTATAAATTCCCTCGACCAATGACAGATAAACCAGGGCTTAATTTTAGCTTTTCAGGCTTAAAAACCTTTACCGCGAATACCATCGCTAAAGAGCCTGATGATGAGCAAACAAGAGCCAATATTGCCCGCGCTTTTGAAGAGGCAGTGGTGGATACTTTAGCGATTAAGTGTCAACGCGCATTAAAACAAACAGGTTATAATCGCTTAGTTGTAGCAGGTGGAGTGAGCGCTAATACTCGGTTAAGAGAAAATTTAGCGACCATGATGGCTAAGTTAAATGGTGAGGTGTTTTATCCAAGAGGTGAGTTTTGTACCGATAATGGTGCAATGATCGCTTTTGCTGGCTTACAGCGCTTAAAAGCTGGGCAGGTGGAGTCGTTAGAGGTAGAAGGCAAGCCGCGCTGGCCATTAGATACCTTGTCTGCTGTGTAATTAAGTCATTACCTGATATGAAAAAACCTAAGCCATGGCTTAGGTTTTTTTATATCAATAATATAATCAGTTAGATAGTTTGAGTTAAAACTAGTTAGCTTGTTTTTTCTTACGGGAAAGCTTGCTTTCTTCGCCCACTCTCAATCGCTTAATATTATCTTTATGGCGAATGACAATTAATAAAGAGAGCATTGCCACTGGAATGACAAAGCGCTCGTCTAACCACCATGTGTAAACTGGTGCAAGTATTGCAGTTAAAATGGCGGCTAATGATGAATAGCGAGTAATAATTACAAATACTAACCAAGTAATAATTAACATGGCGGCTAAATCGCCGCCAATAGGAGCCATCGCGCCAAAGGCAGTTGCTACGCCTTTGCCGCCTTGAAAGTTAAAAAAGAGCGGATAGATGTGGCCTAAACAAGCTGCGATGGCAATGAGCCCTAATGACACCGCATCTTGACCGAGTAAGTAGCTGCAATAGCTGGGCGCGGCACCTTTAAGCATGTCGAAAAATAAAACTAAGGCAGCAGAGCTTGCGCCACCGATACGAAGTACGTTGGTTGCCCCAGGGTTGCCTGAGCCTTCAGTGCGAGGGTCGGGTAAACCTCTTAATTTACAAACCAAAATGGCACTTGAAATAGAACCGGCTAGGTAGGCGGTTATAATCATCAATATTGTGATTGTAACAGCGCTCAAATTGGTGTCCTTAGTCTTCTTAGGGTATCATCGCCCATTAATTTATATCACTTGATCTTAATGGTTATTATCAGCTTTTAAAACGCTATTTAGAATGGTTATCATTCATAAATAGCTAGCCATTATCCTACTGCTTTAGTTGCTCAGGAAAAAGACAAAAATCATGATAACGGTTAATTGATGTCATTATCAGCTTTTTTAGGCTGTTTTTTTAAAAAAATGAGTAAAACTCGGAGAAAGCATGGATAAAGTACTTATTCGCGAGCTAAAAATTGAAACTGTAATAGGGATCTACGAGTGGGAAAAACAAATACAGCAAATATTGCTCATCGATTTAGATATGGCTTGGGATAATAAAATGGCTGCTGGCACTGATGATTATCAACATGCCTTGTGCTACGAAAGTGTGTCTAATCGCCTCACTGCATTAATCACTCAAAAACCCGTTGAGCTAATTGAAACTGTCGCAGAAATGATTGCCGAGTGTTTGATGACTGAATTTAAGGTTGAAGGCGTTAAAGTGACAGTGATGAAACCTGGTGCGGTACCTACTGCAGTCTCTGTTGGTGTGGTTATTGAGCGCGGTCAATTTTAGTAACATGTTTTAGCACTATTTAATCATCTTTTCATGTTTGTTCTTTATATTACAGAGTGAGTTAATGGCACGTATTTATATCAGTCTAGGCACTAATATTGACCCTGTTGCACACATGCAGTCAGGATTAATTGATTTGCAGCAGCAATTTGGCCCATTACAGTTATCAAGGATGTTTGAAAGTGAAGCAGTTGGGTTTCAAGGTACCAACTTTTTAAATATGGTGGCCGCAGCTGATACCGATATGAGTATTGCTGAGGTGGTTGCCAGCTTTAAACGAATAGAAAAGCAAAATGGCCGCATTCGCGGTGAAAAAAAATTTAGTCCACGAAGTTTAGATATCGACTTACTGCTTTATGATAATGAAATTTGTCAGCAACCGGTTGAACTGCCTCGAGGTGAGATTTTATTTAATGCTTTTGTATTGTGGCCGCTGGCAGAAATTGCGCCGCAATTAACTCACCCAATAACGCATCAACCCTATCAATTACTTTGGGATAATTACGATAAATCTAGCCAGCATATTTGGCCGATTGAGTTTGACTTCCCTGCAACACTGACACGTTAATATTATAAAGGACAATCATGGAAACCATTCAGATTATTATACTTGCCATCATTCAAGGGCTAACAGAGTTTTTACCGATTTCAAGCTCCGCTCACCTGATTTTGCCGGCGCAAGTTTTAGGCTGGCAAGATCAAGGTCTTTTCTTTGATGTCGCTGTTCATATTGGTTCATTATTAGCGGTAGTGATCTATTTTAGAAAAGAAATATGGCTGATGCTCAATGCGTGGATAGCGAGCATGGTTAAAGGTGTTCATACCCAAGACAGTAAATTAGCTTGGTGGATCATTTTAGCGACATTACCGGCGGTGTTCTTTGGCTTTATGGCAAAAGATTTAATCGAAACCTACCTTCGTGGCCCAGGGGTAATTGCTATCACAACAGTTATATTTGGTTTGCTGTTGTGGGTCGGTGATAAAATGGCCCGTAATGAGCTAACCGAGTATCAAACCGGTTGGAGAAAGGCGCTATTAATTGGTTTTGCTCAAGCGTTGGCGATTATTCCAGGCACGTCACGTTCAGGTATTACCATCACCGCCGCTTTGATGTTAGGTCTAAACAAAGAAGCTGCAGCACGCTTTTCATTTTTAATGTCAATACCGGTGATTTTAGGTGCGGCGATTTTAATGACTAAAGATGCCGTTTCAAGTGACTTGGTGATTAATTACGGTGAGGTGCTACTGGGTATCGTGGTTTCGTTTTTTGCAGCCTATACTTGTATTTACTTTTTCTTGAAAATTATCAGCAAGATTGGCATGACCCCATTTGTGCTGTATCGCCTAACTCTTGGCGCAGTATTATGTGGCTTTATATTCCTGTAATATAAACCACAATAGATTAATCATTATGAGAGACAAAATCATCAATGATTAATAAAATAAAAAACGGGTGTTATCACCCGTTTTTTATTCCTTAAATTTAGCTGTAAAGTCTAGGACGTTTTCTGTAATGAACTCAATTTTGATCTGCCCTAAGTGTGCGACAGCATTGCATTATCATCAGGCCTCAGCAGGCTACTATTGTGATAATAAGCATCATATTGATAAAAATGCCCAAGGCTATTTATCCTTTGTTACCTCAACCAAGTTCAAGGGCGCGAATGAGTCACGTCAGCAACTGCGCTCGAAACGCTTTCTTATGGCTGAAGACTTATTTAAACCGTTAATGGATAAACTGAGTGAGTCATTTAATCAATTGATTGATGGGCGCACCGAACTACAGCACCTGAATTTTAGTTGTGCAGATGGTCTATATTTGCGACACCTTGCTACCAGCACTAATGTTGATGTTAGCCATTGGGGCGTTTCTGAAGCTGAGAACGCACTATTTGCAGCCAGCAAAGAAAATACCCCAGCTAGTCTAATCCTTACCCCTTATAAGAAGTTACCTTTTGCTGATAACAGTTTAGATATCGTGTCGCTATTTGACGTGGCTTTAAAAGGTAAAGAGTGCCTAAGGGTGTTAAAAGACAGCGGTCGATTATTAATGTTAGTGCCCGGTCCTCGGCATTTATGGCAACTGAAGCAGCAGGTATATGACAATTTAGCGGAAAAGCCATTGCAGTTGAATTTACCCAAGCAGATTGAAGTGGTTAATACAAAATCGATTAGCTTTACTGGTGATGTGAGCGGCGAACAAGCGATGACACTGTTGGAGATGAACCACCTTGCATGGCGGGTTAATGATCAATTAAAGCATCAAATTAAGAGTCATCCTGTGACAGGGTTAGAATTTGATTATTTATTGATTACTGCAAAGCTAGCAGAAGCCAAGTAAGTTTATTACAGAGTTAACGTTTGCGCGGCATGCCCTTATGTTGATTTAATCCTGCAGATACAATTAAGGCTTGAAATGGTAAACGACTTAAGTCTGTTTACTATGTTCAAGCCTTAATAATCAACCTATAAAAATAAGCTAATTTTCATGGTTTCTTACTTTTTGTAAGAAGAAGCCATGTTATCGATGCGATCGTTTGCACGCTTAGCTTCAGCTTGAGCGTCCATAGAAGCTGCTTTAGAATCTTTCACATCAGCAGATAATTTGCTTTGCTCTGATTTTAAAGAGCTAACTTCAGAAGATAGTTGATCAACTTTGTTACCTAGGTTAGCAACACTTTCTTCTAAAGCAGTAGTGTTTGCACAACCACCGATAAGAGCAGTCATAGCAACACCAGCAATCATTAATACTTTCTTGTTCATGGAAAATCCCTTCATTATAGGTTGTAATAAGTTGCTGAGGCGTAATACCCAACAGCCTTTTAATTATGTCACAGCTATTGTATTTTGCTACACAAAATGGCAAAAAAAATCATAAAAAACAGCGTAAACCCAATTAATATAAGGATATTCATCTGTAGAAATTTGTAAAAAGGCATAATCTACGGCGTTAGTATTAGGTTAATCACTCTGATATTGAAGTAGTGCTAAGGTTTCGTTTAGTGCATCACAAATGCTTAAACGTTACAATTGCAACGCTTATTGTACTTGGCTTTTTTTATACAGGCTAATGGCCTCAGCTCTGCGTATGCTCAACTGCTGTTTAATTTCTGTGCCCTTAAACCCATCACTAATCACCTGTTGCACATCGACCTCTTTAGCAATGTTAAAGCAATGGGTTAAAAACTCGCTTTGAGGATACTGCGCTTGCTCAAAACCTGTTCGACCTTGAATATCGGCCTGACAACATAATAGTAAGTCTGTTAAGCGTTGCGGTTTGCGCCAAAAATCACCCTTATCAAAAATCTTTATAATGGTTTCAGCGCGTAACTCTAGCGCATTATGGATATTTTGATGTTGGTCGCTGCACAGCAGTGCCAATTCCTTGTATTCATTTGGGGCTTTAATTCTTTGTACTAGCTTTTTGATTATCGGTAAGCCCTTTTGGCCGTGCCCATGATGTTTTGGCCAAAGCTCTGCAGGGGTGATGGCCTTACCTAAATCATGAACTAAAGCGGCAAAACGTATGGTTTTTTTATCAGTGAGCTTAGCCGAGGCTTGCAATACCATCATGGTATGAATGCCTGAATCAATTTCAGGATGCCATTTTTCAGGTTGAGGTACGCCAAACAAGGCATCTATCTCGGGAAATAGCACCTTAAGCGCCCCACAACTCCGCAGCTGCTCAAAAAAGACTTCAGGGTTCTGACTGCTTAACGCTTTATCTAGTTCTTGCCATACTCGCTCTGGCGTCAAATACGCTAACTCGCCTGAGTCACAGATACTTTGCATCAGTGCTATTGTTTCTTGGGCGATAGTAAAACCAAGGTGGGCAAAACGCGCCGCGAATCGGGCAACCCGCAGAACCCGTAATGGATCTTCAATGAATGCATCCGACACATGGCGTAATTGGCGACTTTCAATATCCGCCATGCCGCCATAGGGATCGTATAGATTGCCTTGGTCATCTTGGGCCATGGCATTAATGGTTAGATCGCGCCGCAGTAAATCCTGTTCCAGTGTTACCTCTTTATTGGCATCGCAGCTAAAACCAGAATACCCCTGGCCGCTTTTTCTTTCGGTACGTGCTAAGGCATATTCTTGTTGGGTTTTAGGGTGCAAAAAAACGGGGAAATCACGGCCAACTTGACTATAGCCAAGGGCGAACATCTCCTCGGTTGAACCGCCCACTACCACATAGTCTTTATCTTTGACTGGAAGTGATAAAATGCCGTCACGTACAGCGCCACCCACTAAATAGATTTTCATAAATGTTTTTGCCTAAGGAGATTTATCTTAAGTATCTTAAGATAAATCTTAGCACGACTAACATTTCTGCTGCTAAATTTTGACAAGCAGTACTGCAAGATATAACTTGAGCCGTCAGTTATAGATAAGGATTTTTGGCCAGATGTATAAAGCATTTTATGGATTAAATGATAATCCATTTTCAATCGCACCCAACCCACATTATTTGTTCTTAAGCGACCGTCACCGAGAAGCATTAGCCCATTTAACCTATGGTCTGGGCGAGACCGGTGGCTTCGTGTTATTAACTGGTGAGGTTGGCACTGGCAAAACCACTGTGTCACGTTGTTTATTAAAGCAATTACCTGAGCACACGGATACTGCTTTTATACTTAATCCTTCATTAACTGAACAAGAGTTACTGGCAACCTTGTGTGATGAACTTGCCATTAGCTATGGTGATGTTCCTTCAATTAAACAACTGACCGACTTAATCAGCCAGTATTTACTCAATAATCATAAAAATGGCCGCAATACCGTATTAATTATTGATGAAGCGCAGCATTTGCGCCCTGAGGTGTTAGAGCAACTGAGATTATTGACCAACCTTGAAACAGATACCAAAAAACTGCTGCAAGTGATTCTTATTGGCCAGCCAGAATTACAGCAACTGCTTAAGCGTCAAGAGCTACGTCAGTTAGCCCAGCGAATTACCGCAAGATATCATTTGTTGCCTTTGACCGTTGAAGAGATAGCCTTGTATGTGCAACATCGATTACAAGTCGCAGGGCGTTTTGAGCCGTTATTTTCTAAAAAAGCCTGCAAAGCATTACATAAGTACAGTGGCGGTATTCCACGCTTAACTAACCTGTTGTGTGAACGAGCCTTAATGGCCGGTTATGGCCAATCAAAAGTGCCAATCGATCAGCATATGGTTAAGCAAGCTGCTGCTGAAGTATTAGGTGAAATGCCGGTTGAGACTCGCTCCCATTGGCCTTTAACCATTGCTGCGACATTAGTGATTACCTTTGGGGTGTCTTTTTATGGCTTTTTTCCTCAACAGGTCGGCTCAGAGCAGGCGAGTGCTTTAGTCAATAAACAAGCGGTTGATAAAGTAGCTGTTATTGAAGATGTTGTCCCTGTGGCATTAACACAAGTTAATCGCAATCAAAGCATTGTCCGCGCCGCAATGGCGCAAAGTCGCAGCATTGATAATGCATTTGCTGGACTGTTTGCCTTATGGGGAAAACAACCCATTATTGGTTTATCTTCTTGCCAAGCAGCGACTGAGCAAGGGCTGTTGTGCCATCAGCAGCAGGGGAACTGGAACAGTATTGCAAGGCTTAATTACCCGGCGGTGGTGTATTTAGAAGATCAGCAAGCTAAGCAATTCTATGGGGTTGTGGTAGCTCGCGAAGGTGAGCAAGTCTTACTGCAATTAAATGAGCAGCAGCTTTGGGTCAGCAAGGATTGGTTTAACCGTCATTTTAGCGGCACCTTTGAAATTTTATGGCAAACCGATGGAGTAATGCCAAGTGAAATTGGTCAAACATCCAGTTTGTCGCAAATTCAATGGTTAGAAAATAACTTAGCCTTGGTGCAACAACGAGCGCCGAGATTATTAAACCGTTTCGATGATACCTTAGAGCAAGATTTAATGGCCTTTCAGCGTCAACATGGACTTAAATCTGATGGCATAGCAGGGAACCAAACCTTGGTGCAGCTTAACTTATACCTCAGCAAGCAAGGCCCAAGATTAACTAAAGTAGGGCGCAGCTAATGTCTATTTTATTAGATGCCGTGACCAAAGAAAAACAGCAACAGATGGGCGAATTACCTGATGCGGTATTAACCCCAAGGGCTGGTTATAAACCAGCGACTAACCAGCATTGGTTACGTCAGCTTTGGGGCAAGGCGCTGGTGTTAATCTCAGTGATCTTATTAGGTGTGTTATCTGCTTGGGGCTTATCGAGATTAGTGAAACCGACTTTAACGGCGAATTCAGGGGTAAGTTCTAGTCAGGAAAATGAAGCTGTTAAGCAAGCCACATCGCAGCAAAGCCAGAGTTCCAATACCGCTCAAGCAGATAGTGGTGAGATAAGAATTGCCAATAAAGTGGCTTTGCCCTTGGCAAAACCACAAGCTGTTGCTGGCTATGACTTATCTTCAAATAACTCGTCTTTAAATAGCTTATCTTCAAGTGATTCACCTGCAAAGAGTCCATCAAATAGTGGTGATAATACCCAGTATGAATATCGCTTGAATGAGAGTAATCGAGGTCAAGTAAGCTCACTATCGCAAAATGAGCTTGCAGCCACCGCTGTAAGTTCAACAGGTACTGCAAATGCTAGCTCGAATAACTCCCAAAGGCAGTTAACTGCCGCTGAGTTAACCGCGCTCTATGGCGAAGATGCGATTATTTTAGGGGCCAATTCTAACTACAAGCAAACATCGGATTTAACTGCACTGCAGATGAAAGTGGCAACCGCAGCTGAAAACGTCAATTTTGAGCAGCAAGGCGTGAGCAATGAAGTGACCGCTACCCAAAACACCCCAGAAAAAAATCAGTTAACTGCTGAGCAATCGAATAATTTAATGGCCGCTTTTCAAGCCGCTCTTAAAGATCTTGAATATGAAGAATCAGCCAATAAACCTGTGACTGAAGCTGAGTTTGACCCAATCCCTACTCCGAAATCAGATAGCATCCCTAAATACGGTGAGCTACCTGCCAGTGTGCAATTACAAGTACCAGAGTTTAATATTCAGGCTCATGTCTATTCTTCTGATGCAAATAATCGCTGGTTAAACATTGATGGTGCAGAGCTTCAAGAAGGCGATGTGATCAGTGGTAAGCTTAAAATTATCGAAATTAGACCCAGAGATGTGGTACTTGAAATCGATGGCTCAGAGTTTAAAGTGCCAGCAATTTAGTTTGGGTAACTTCTTTAGTTAATCTCTGATTTTAATAAAGGCGCCAATGGCGCCTTTATTGTTTTATGTGTGCTACTAGCGCAGAGTATCGGGCCTGCACAGACTATTAGCGCTTAGTTATTAGCTCTGATTATTTTAGCGCTTAGTCTGAAAGCTAACACCTTAGCTATGGATCTGATTAGCGATTAAAATCGTTAAGCCATAACCCACGGAGTAACACAGTAATAATGCAGGAAAGTATTTTAAGTAACTCACAAAGGTGAGCTCTTTTATCTTACTCATGGCAATAATCCCCGCAGCAGAGCCAATGACTAGTAGTGAGCCTCCGACACCGACAGAATAGGTTAAACCTAACCATTGGGCTGTGGTGAGTACTGGCTCTGCTTTAAGTAGCGCCGCAGTCAGTGGTACGTTATCTAAAATTGCTGAGCCTACTCCGGCAAAATAGTTCGATATCGCTGGGTTATACAGCCCATAAGCCTGCGTCAGTAGCTCCAAAGTGCCAATTTCCTTGAGCATGCCTACAAGCAATAAAATCCCTAAAAAGAATAGTAAAGTGTCAAATTCTACTTGGCGAATGTACTCTAAAATTTGAATTTCTTCTTTTTTAGTGTGACTGGTACGCCCAACTAAAAACATCACCGATAATCCAGCAAGAAAGGTAAGCACGGGCGGAATATCAAATAAGATATTAAATAGCATTGTCAGAACAATCGTGACTAAGAAAATCAGTCCGATAATGATATCAATAGGGTTTAGTTGTTTATCTACCGGTGTGGTACTGACATGACCTTCAGCGTTTAGAGAGAACAACAGCGCTAATAGCATCACACTAATGCCGGCAGGTAAAAACAAAATCAGTAGTTGTGACATTTGCACTTTACCGGCAAGAAATATCATTAAGGTGGTGACATCACCCGTTATCAAGGCTACTCCGCCTGAGTTAACCGCGAAGATAATTAATACTGCCATACGGCGACGCATTCGACTTGCTAAATTAAATGTGGTTAATAAGCCTAAGGACACCAAGGTGGCAGTGACATTGTCACAGAAGGTGGATAGTACCAGTGCAAAAAGGCCGACTTGCAGCATCAGCATTCTGACAGAAACTTGCTGCGGAAAGATTTTTTGTACTAACAGCTGGATCATGCCTTTGGCGTTGAGATAAGCCACAAAGGTCATTGTCGACATGAGAAATAACCACAAGGTGGCAATTTCCAGTAAATTGTCGTTTAACTCTGCGGCAATGAATGGGGTTTTGTCGGTGCCAGCAGCAGAGATGAATAAACTAATCCAAGCAATACAGCCGAGAAATAGCGTGGTTTTGGCTTTGTTAATATGAGTGACTTCTTCAAACACAATACTGAGTAAGGCAAGTACTGCCAGCGATATGAGAAAGACTTCAAACATATTGATATTTCCATTGCTGCTTAGCAAAGCTAGATTGCTAAAATGAAAGTAGGCAAACCAAGTTAATATTGGTTTGTTTCAGTGCGCGGAATTTCATCACATAAACAGGGTTGTTGCAACTTTGTTCTTATTTGGTTAAAAAAGGGGTTGATAGCAATGCTATCAACCCCTTTTATTTTATCGGGCGATTACAGTGCTTTTAACGCCGCAAAAGCTTTATCTGCTGCCGCTAGGGTCATTTCAAGTTCTTCTTCGCCATGAGCCATTGATAAGAAGCCTGCTTCATAAGCACTTGGTGCTAAGTAAACGCCTTCATCTAGCATAAGGTGATAGAAGTTACGGAAATGCTCCATGTTGCACTTAGTCACTTGATCAAAACTAGTAATAGGGCTGGTATCTTCAGTGAAGAAGAAGCCAAACATGCCGCCAACATAGTTAATGTTAAGTGGTATACCGTGCTTGTCTGCAGCGGCTTTAAAGCCTTCTGCAATACGTTTAGTTTTTGCTGCTAACTCGTCATAAAGACCGTCTTGGCAAAGGGCTTCCATTTGTGCAAGACCTGCAGTCATCGCAATTGGGTTACCTGATAAAGTACCTGCTTGGTAAACTGGGCCAGTAGGTGCAATAAACTGCATCACATCCTTACGACCACCAAAAGCGCCCACTGGCATGCCGCCACCGATTACTTTACCTAGGGTAGTAAGATCTGGTTTCACATTGTAGTGACCTTGAGCGCCGCTTTTAGACACGCGGAAGCCTGTCATTACTTCATCAATGATCATCAATGCGCCGAATTCATCACAAATTGCTCGCAGGCCTTCTAAGAAGCCGGCAACCGGAGGAATACAGTTCATGTTGCCAGCAACTGGCTCAAGAATAATACAAGAAATCGCTTCAGGGTGTTGCTCGAAGATAGCACGTACTGAATCTAGGTCGTTATAAACCGCGGTAAGTGTGTGCTTTGCAAAATCTTCAGGGATACCTGGTGAGCTAGGTTGACCTAAAGTTAACGCGCCAGAACCTGCTTTTACTAATAAACAGTCAGCATGGCCATGGTAACAACCCTCAAATTTAAGGATTTTGTCACGGTTAGTGAAGCCACGTGCTAAACGAATCGCACTCATGGTCGCTTCAGTTCCAGAACTTACCATACGAACTTGTTCAATTGATGGCACCATCTCAATCACTTTTTCAGCCATTTTGACTTCAAGTTCAGTCGGCGCACCAAATGAAAGGCCATTTTCCACAGCGTCTAATACTGCTTGGCGAATTTGTGGGTGATTGTGGCCAAGGATCATTGGGCCCCAAGAACCAACGTAATCGATGTATTTTTTACCATCAGCGTCAAAGATATATGCACCATCGGCTTTTTCGATAAACAGTGGCGAGCCACCGACACCATTAAATGCACGGACTGGAGAGTTAACGCCACCAGGGATGGTTTGTTTAGCCTGTTCAAAAAGCGCTTCTGAGCGGGTCATGTGTAATCCTTTTAAGTCGTTAGCCAATTATTTATCGGCTTTGCGTGAATACCAATTAACGGGGCACTCGTATTGTTGTAGTTGATTTTCAACCCCAAGTGTTAGAGCAAAAAGTGCCATTCTTATAAGTAAGCCATTATCAGCTTGTCTGAAAATTGCCAGACTAGGATGGCTATTTAAATCATTATCTAATTCATTGGCTTGAGCACGAGAGTCTCTTGGCAATGGATGCATTATCACAGTGTTAGATTTACAGTGTTTGGTGTAAATACTGTGATTTAAACGGAATTTTCCGCGATATTTATCCGCTTCATCTTGTGAAGGGAATCGCTCTTCCTGAATGCGAGTTAAATAGAGTATATCAGCCTGATGTAAATTACCTTCTAGCTGATCTGTAATTGTGATCTGATGACCAGCATTTTCAATGTCACTGATCACATAGTCAGGCATTGCTAAGTCAGTTGGTGAAATTAATGTGAACTTCACATCTTTATACATGCATAACAAACGTGACAAGGAATGTACCGTGCGACCATGTTTTAAATCACCGACCATGGCAATGTGCATGCCGCTGATATCTTGTCCGTGATGCCCCAATTCTTTTTGAATGGTAAATAAATCCAATAAAGCCTGTGTCGGGTGCTCGTTAGCGCCATCACCGCCATTTATCACAGGAACGCGGCTGCCTTGTGCGAATTCTTTAACTGAAAAAGCGTCCGGGTGGCGCATAGCGATAACATCTGAATAAGTCGATAATACTCTTGCAGTATCGTAAAGTGATTCACCTTTAGACAATGAGGATGAGCCCATGCCGACGGTTTCTCTTACGTTGCCACCAAGTAAATTAAATGCGCAACCGAAGCTGACTCGAGTGCGAGTACTAGGTTCGAAAAATAAATTACCTAAAATGGCGCCATCAAGCACTTTGGTTCGTTTTTCACGAAGTGCATAAGGGGTCATATCATTGGCAACGTTGAAAATAGTGTTGATTGAATCAATATTCAGTTGGTTAACTGAAAGGATGTGAGAACCTGTAAACTGTGTCATCAGCCTGATTTCCAATTATTAGGCGAGTAAATAGAACTATCTACTCAGTGGTTATGTAGGGTGGCTGAGGCGAGATTTTAACAGAGAGTGAACCAATATTAAATCATGCTAATGATTATTTCTGTTATTTAAGATCTCACGCCAATTATACTTGCCCAGAACGGATTTCTTGCCATAGGTTAGCCCAGCTAATGACCCCAACGACATTATTGGTATTATTCTGATAAATATACACTTCACCACTGCGTTTTAGTGACAATAGCTCGTACACTTCATTTAAGGTTGCGGTATCAGCAACGCCGTGCATCAAATGCCGTGAAAGGGTGGTTTTATCTTCAAAGGACTGCATCTCAAGGCTGAGCATTTCAATTTGGTTATCAGCATTACGTACCATCACTGGGCGGCCTTGCGCACGTTTCATGACTTCAAGCAGTAAGTCATTATCGTCATTAACGATCACAAAGCGTTTATCCATCAGCGCCCGTACGCCTTTCTTTTGCAGCCCAAGATTAACCGGCGGCACTTTATAGCCAAGCCCCATAATGTCCAATTGTTTTAAAAAAACCGAATTGGTATTAAAGCCCTGATAGGCAATCAAAAAGGCGGGGATAGTGACAAACATGGCAGGTAAAATAATCGCAGCGTCATTGGTGAGCTCTAATAGTGCCACTAATGCGGCTAGTGGCGCACTTAAACACACCCCCATCATCGCCGTCATTCCGATCACGGTATAAAGGCCAACATAAGGCGCAATTGACGGGAAAAAAATCGCACTAACAAGGGCTAACATGGCGCCAATTAATGCCCCTATTCCGTACAAGGGGCCAATTAAGCCACCAGGAATGCCAAAACTGATTGCAGCAATGGTGGCGATTATTTTAGCCACAAGCAATGCGCCTAAAAACCATAAACTTGGATGCTCGCTAATGGCGGCTTCAATGGCTAAATCACCAGAGCCTAGTGCTTGTGGCAGTATTAAGCCGATTAAGGTGGTGATGACCGCGGCAATCATTAATCGATAAATTAAAGGCCAATGCTGACCAATGGCGGTCATTTTAAGTAATGAGTGATTAAACAGCGCCGCAGTGCAGCCTAAAACGATACCGCCTATGGCAAGAATTGGGTATTGATCTAACGGAATACGAGTGACGTTGATTAAGTCATATTCATGAATATTGCCGAAAACTAACTGGCTTGATAATGCACCACATATGGCTGAAAGCATGATCGGAAAGAAGTAATGAATCTTGTATTCGCGCACAATCACTTCAAATACAAATAATACAGCGGCTAATGGCGCGTTAAAAATGGCGGCGATACCTGCAGCAATGCCACTGGCACACATAATGCGCACACTGTTGTCAGGCAATTTAAATTTTTCAGCTAAAAAGCTCGCGCTCACCGCGCCAAGGTGAATAGCTGGGCCTTCTTTACCCACTGAAAAATTTGCCACTAGCGCAATTAATGCTTGAAAAAACTGACCCGCAGCCGATGGTAACGGCACTTTGCCGTAATGTAATTTGAATCGGTGTAAGACATAGGCAATGCCCATACGGCGATAGCGTTTGGAACCAATACCAGCCACCAACCAAATAAGTAATGCGCCTAAAATGGGTAAGTAAGTGCGCCAATCACTGACTGTGTCAGTGAAATGGGTGGCTTCGGCAAGGGTATACACTTGTGCCCAGTTCAAGGTTAAGCGAAATAAGATGATCACACCGGAGGTAATGAGAGCAAATAAAAGCGCTAACGCACAAAGTTGCACACTAATTTTCGCTTGAGAAAGTTTATCTCTCAAATCGTTACGAAGATATTTGCGTGTAACTGCTTTGGTGTGAATAATAGCGGCTTTACTAAACTTGAATTGCACTTTATTGCCTAACTTCCATCTGTGGGCATATTGTTAGCATTGTATTTTATTAAAGGCTTGTTACCTAATGTTAAATTATCGTCGCTTGCTGAACCGCTTGCAAGTTTTAGAACGAAAAAAGCGCACTTCAGGTCTGTATTTATTTGGGCTGATTGTGATTAGTTTCACCATTGGGGTGCTGAGCCAACATTTTGTTATGTCAGAAGTGATAGAACCCGAGCTTAATGCGGAAGAAATTCAGGCATTACAAACGGCTTACCAGAAACAATCTCTGGTGATTTCACGGCTTGAAATGGCAGTATCAATTGCTGAAAAAGCCAATAGCAACATGCAAACCATGTTCAAAGAACAACTGCAACAGCAAAAAACTATCGAACAAGAGTTAGCATTTTATCGCAGCTTAGTGTCACCAGAAAAAGAGGTGGATGGCATTGCTATCCATGGTCTCGAACTGTCAAAAGGCTTAGTCGCCAATAGTTATCAATTAAGATTAATTTTGACCCAAAACCAAAAGCGTAAAACCAGCGTTAAAGGGGTTGCAGATATTGTGTTGGTGGGTTTACAACATGAACAGCAAGTTGAAATTTCATTATCTGACATTGATATTGAAAAATTTGCATTTGGTTTTCGCTACTTTCAAATATTTGATACTGAAATGAACCTGCCTGAAGGCTTTGCTTTACAACGTGTAAAAGCGGTAGTGCTAGTCTCAGCTGCCCGCGGGGTACGAGGTGGACGTATTGAGCAAACGTTCGATATCGCAGAGTTACTAGAAAGCTAAAAAAGAACTAAGGGTAATACTTGAACAAATTAGTCAGGTAATAGATAATCCCGATCTGAAACTGAAGTTAGAGGTAGTAATGACTGAACAAACAGATGCAGCAATGCCAATCCAATTTACCGATGCTGCGGCAACTAAAGTTAAAGGGCTGCTAGAAGAAGAGCAGAATCCTGAATTAAAACTTCGAGTATACGTAACTGGAGGCGGTTGTTCAGGTTTCCAGTATGGTTTTACTTTTGATGAAAAAGTGAATGAAGGTGACTTCACTATTGAAAAGCAAGGGGTACAACTGGTTGTTGATCCTATGAGTCTACAATATCTTGTTGGCGGTGAAGTTGACTACACTTCAGGCTTAGAAGGGTCACGTTTCTTCGTGAAAAACCCAAATGCAACAACAACCTGTGGTTGTGGGGCCAGTTTCTCAGTTTAATAGCTAAACTGAGACCAATAAAAAAGCCGTCATGTGACGGCTTTTTTGTGTCTTAAATTGACTATCAAATCAACTAATAATATTGAAGTTCATCCGCGGCTTAAACCACTTCAGCACTTTTGCATTAAAGCTAATCCACACTTGGATTAATGCCAAAATAATTAGCGCTGTAAAGATAATCCAATCAGGCAGTACCATTTGCATAAAGCCAAAATCAAAAGTAGTCGGCCCAGCGACTAAGTTGTCAGGATCATACATAATGACAGGTAGCATGCTATATAAGGCCAGCTGCAAGATCCCGTAGCCACGAAGCATGTATAAAGCCGCTTTTTGACGTCCTGTAATACCGAGCACCATCATTAAGGTCAATATACAGAGCAATACACCTTGCTGGGCCATTAAACCGCTGACGGACGAGATAACGTAAACCGCCAATAAAGCCATTAACCTTTTAGGGAAAACAGCTTTAGTTTGGCTTTCAGCGCTTTGCTCCATTGCGGGAGTATTATCTTTATCAGGGCATATCTCGCTTGTGGTCACATTTTTATCTGTCATGGTTTATATCTGTATTAAAGTATTATGTTTGTGCTTAAGAATTATTTTTTGCTTAAGAGTTAGTGCTTTGATTGCTTTTTCGGCGTTAAACGTGAATCAAGTTCAAATGGTGGGATCACTACACCCAAATCTTCATGAACTGGGAATACGGCAATGAATAAATCATCTTCTTCCATACCGCTTACCCAACGCTGTTGAAATTCATTAAGTGGAATTGATAATGGTTCACAATCACTCCATTCATCAACAGCCCATAATTTTGCCGCATCTTCAGAAGGCCACATTGGAATACAATCTTCATCTTCAGTGGTGAGCATCACGCAGCCATCTTGATCTTGTAGGCTCCAGATTTGCTGCTCTTGCTTAACTTGCTCAACAAGGTAATCGTATCTTGCTTCTGGGGTCATGTTTAATTGGTCGGCAATAGATTTTGGTTTGCTACTCATGGTGTATTCTCAATAAAATAAGTAAATAGGTTGCGGTATTGGCTAAATTGAGCAGCTAAAGAGCAAGCTTTAGCGTTACCAAATCCCGTCGGTGGCTCATGATAACATCGACTTTTAGATTGAAAAAGAAAAGAGCACTCAAGGTGCTCTTTTATTCGTGACTCAGTGGCTAATGAGTGTGCTTATGTATTGTCAGCTGGCTTTTCAAAAAAGCGATAAATCAAACCTGCAATAATCGCCCCTGCAATGGGTGCAAGCCAAAATAACCACAGCTGAGATACCGCCCAATCGCCGACAAATAATGCAGGCCCAGTGCTACGAGCAGGGTTAACTGAGGTATTTGATACTGGAATACTGATCAAATGAATTAACGTTAGCCCTAAACCAATCGCAATCGGGGCAAACCCCGCAGGAGCACGAGAGTCTGTGGCACCTAAGATGATTAATAAAAAGAATAACGTCATTACCACTTCAGTAATTAATACCGCCGTTAAACTGTAGCCACCAGGAGAGTGCTCACCAAAACCATTTGAGGCAAAACCGCCTGCTAAACTAAAGCCATCTTGACCTGTGGCAATAAGGTATAAAATACCTGCGCCAGCAATACCGCCAGCCACTTGGGCAATAATATAGGGCGCTAGCTCAGATGCGGGGAAGCGACCCCCAGCCCATAAACCAAATGAAACTGCTGGATTTAGATGGCAGCCAGAAATATGACCAATGGCAAATGCCATGGTGAGTACGGTTAAACCAAAAGCTAAGGATACGCCCAATAGCCCAATACCTACTTCAGGAAAAGCCGCGGCCAATACCGCACTACCACAGCCGCCTAACACTAACCATAAGGTTCCTAGAAACTCTGCAAACATTTTTTGCGAAATACTCATTTAACCTTCCTTAATTTAAATTGAATACTGCTGTACGAACAAAAATTAATCACTACAAAGAGTTAAGCAGTAATTTACCGTTATTACAATGTGACTTTGTACAAGAGAGGGAATTTAAAGAAAAAGTATTAACGCTGAACAAAGCTTGTGGGTGAAACCCCACTCACTTTTGTTCAGTTATATGCATCGCTTTGATATCGAGTTTTGATAGCGAGTTTAGGTACTAGTATTGCTATCTATTCACTTACTAAATAGCGCTGTAAAAGCTGCCAAGGATCGCCGCTCTACTTGCGCCAGTCACAGCGGGTAAGTTGGCCGTTAAGCCGTGGTGATGTCTCATAGCAAGCCAGGCAAAGGCGATGGCTTCAACCCATTTGGGGTCCATACCGATTGCTGTGGTACTTGACAGGGTAAAGTTAGGCACCAGCATGGCTAAACGCTGCATCAACTCAGTGTTAAAAGCGCCGCCGCCACAAACAAAAATATCGCCAGTATCCGTGAGTTGATTAATATCATTGGCGATTGTCTGACAGCTAAGATCAAGTAGCGTGGATTGAATATCCTCTAGTGCTAGATGAGAAAAATTAGCCAATTGCTGCTCAAGCCAAGCATGATTAAATAGCTCTCTACCAGTGCTTTTAGGATAGGCCATGGCAAAGTACGGGTGAGTTAACAGGTGAGTTAATAACTCGGCATTGGTGCTACCTGATGCGGCCCATTGACCTGATTCATCAAAACTGAGCTGCTGCTGTTGCAGAATGAATGCATCCATGAGGGTGTTACCTGGGCCTGTATCAAATCCAATAACCTGATCAGATTCCCCTGGCAAGTAAGTGATATTAGCAATGCCGCCAATATTTAAAATAATCCGTGGTGTGTGAGCTTTAGCAAATAACGCTTGATGAAATGCTGGTACTAACGGCGCCCCTTGACCGCCTAAGGCAATATCTTTGCGCCTAAAGTCTGCAATGACGTTAATACCCGTGGTAACCGCTATGGTATCCGCATCACCAATTTGTAAGCTGAAACCATGCTCAAGATTGGGCATGTGGCGAATGGTTTGGCCGTGACTACCAATGGCTATGACATCGGCTTTATTAATAGTGGTGGTTGCTAATAATTCGTTGACCGCCTGTGCAAACAGTAAGCCCATACTTCTGTCCATGCGGCCCATAATGTTCAGTTCATCATTATTAGGACTACATAGACGGTGTAATTGATGCAGAACATGCTCTGGAATTGCTACCGTATAGGTAGCGATTAAGCGGGTTTGGTTATTGCTAAAATCAACTAAAACAGCATCGACACCATCCATACTGGTGCCTGACATTAAACCGATATAATACTGAGGTTTATCCATGGTATTGGCTCATTTATGAAGCGGGCTAGATTCTGTATGAAACTAGCCCAACAAAGGAATGGGTGACTAGAGAAACGCTAGTTCAATCGCGGCATCACAGGTTAATTACTGGCATAATGCTGCTGCTTGTTTTGCTCAATTTTAGCCATTATTTGCTTGCTGAGTATATCAAACTGCGCTTTTTCTTTTTTATCAATTGGCTTAGATTGCGGTAACTTGATGGTTCTTGGATTGCGATGCACGCCATTAACGATAAATTCGTAATGTAAGTGAGCGCCAGTAACGCGACCTGTTTTTCCTAAAGTACCAATAATCTGCCCTTGCTTAACGGTTTCGCCACGTTTTACTTTGCGTTTTGTTAGATGCAGATATTTAGTGGTGTAGGTATCGTTATGCTTGATAAAGACATAGTTACCATTGTATTTGTTATAACTTGACTCAATCACTTTACCGCGACCTGCAGCTTTAATAGGGGTACCAATAGCAGCCACATAATCTACGCCACGGTGTGCTCTAACCTGGCCTGTGACTGGGTGTAAGCGACGCGGATTAAAGCTTGAGCTGACATATTTAAAGTCAACAGGTGAGCGAAGGAAGGCTTTTCGCATGCTACTGCCTGTTTCTGAGTAATATTCGCCATCGGTATAACGTACAGCTGTGTAGCGCTCACCTTGGTTAACAAATTCGGCGGCTAAAATGTTGCCGGTACCAATAAATTGGCCATCAACAAACTCTTCTTCAAACATCAATGAGAAATGATCGTCTTTACGTATATCTAGAGCGAAATCGATATCCCAACCAAAAATGTTGGCAAGTTGCATAATATGGTTAGCTGATAAACCGGCGCTGGCTGCAGCGCTCCAAAAATTAGTACTAATATTGGCGGTGATGAACTTCGTTTCTAAGGTAATGGACTTAACATTGACCTTTTCTTCGAATTTATCATCAAACTTTGAAATCAATAGGGTAGAGACTTTGTCCATTTGATAACTAATTTGAGTCACTTCATCTTGGGCATCTTTAGAGACAATAATCTCTTCACCGGGCATGATTTTGAGTAAATTTTTCTTAGATACAGGCAAACGGGTAATTTGATAAACATCTTTTGGACTTAAGCCTGCTCTATTGGCTAAGCCACCAAAAGTGTCACCTTTAGCGACTTTAAAGGTTTTATGTGACAGTAAATCTGCTTCACGATAGGGTACGGCATTTTCAACATCTGCTTGGGTGGCTAATAAGCCGTCTGAGGCTGTCATTAATGGGTTTAAATCAGCAATAGGATTACTTTCTTGCGAAGGGCGAAGCTGAGCATCATTATTGCTTGCCGTTATAGTGTTTGCTGGGGCGCTGCCTCCAGGCGGAGTTGGGGTTCTAAAGGCCAGCGGTACAGAGTATTGGCTTTGTTTGTCATTGTTACTGACATGACCTTCTTCAGACGAAGGGGCTTGGATGCCAATTCTATCGGAAATATCAACTGTACCAGTGTTAGCTTGTTTGGATGCTTGGGCATTATCTGATGGGAATAACACGATAACTATCGTGAGAATAACTAATGAACACAGTGCAATTTGGTGCACTTTAGGGAGCAATTTAAATAAAGTGATAAACTTTGCCATTGACCTAGGTACCAATTTCTCTTTTTCGTTGTAATCCCCTTAGTGTACACACTTTCAATTACTGTGGCTAACAAGTAACATAGGCGTCTTATTTTTTATCCAAGCTGCAGGAGTAGGTGCCGAAATGGCTGATTTAGACCAAGTGTTAGCAGAAATTAAACGCGGTACTGACGAGATTTTAGTTGAGTCTGATCTGCTAGAAAAACTTAAAGAAGGTCGTCCTTTAAGAATTAAACTAGGTGCAGACCCAACCGCTCCAGATATTCATTTAGGTCACACGGTGATCTTAAATAAGCTACGTACCTTCCAAGAGTTAGGTCATGAGGTGATTTTCCTTATTGGTGACTTTACCGGTATGGTTGGTGATCCTAGTGGTAAAAACACCACGCGCCCGCCATTAACTCGTGAAGATGTACTGGCCAATGCTGAAACATACAAAGAGCAGGTATTTAAAATTCTTGACCCGGCAAAAACCCGCATTGAGTTTAACTCATCGTGGTTAGAGTCACTGGGCGCTGCTGGTATGATCCGTTTAGCATCACAACAAACCGTTGCACGCATGATGGAACGTGATGACTTTAAAAAGCGTTATGCTGGTGGTCAATCAATTGCAATTCATGAGTTTATGTATCCATTACTGCAAGGCTACGATTCAGTCGCATTAAAAGCTGACGTTGAATTAGGCGGAACCGATCAAAAGTTCAACCTATTAATGGGTCGTGAGCTACAAAAAGCGGAAGGGCAAAAGCCACAAACCGTGATCATGATGCCTTTATTAGTGGGATTAGACGGCGTGAAGAAAATGTCTAAATCGGCACATAACTACATTGGCGTTAGCGAGCCTGCAAATGAGATGTTTGGCAAAATTATGTCAATCTCAGATGACCTAATGTGGAGCTACTTTGAATTGTTGTCATTCCGCCCATTGGCTGAAATTGCACAATTTAAGCAAGATGTTGAAAACGGTCAGAACCCACGTGATATCAAAATTGCCTTAGCAAAAGAAATCATCGCTCGTTTTCATGATCAAGCTCAAGCAGACTCAGCACATCAAGCCTTTATTGATCGTTTCCAGAAGGGCGCTATTCCTGATGATATCGAAGAAGTTGAGCTTGAAGCTGGCGAAGGCTTAGCGATTGCTAACTTACTTAAGAGTGCGGCACTGGTTGCTTCAACATCTGATGGCATGCGCATGATCAAGCAAGGCGCGGTTAAAATGGATGGCGAAAAGCTCACTGATACGCGTCAGGTATTTACTGCGGGTATGACCGCGGTATTCCAAGTAGGTAAGCGCAAGTTTGCTAAAGTTTCGCTTGTATAGGCAGACAATAAATTCTGATGGGGCTTAATCCCTAAAAGCAAAAAACGGCTCAATGAGCCGTTTTTTTATGGGTAAAATTTACCAAATAATGGCAATCTACACAGGTTTTTAGCGCGAGTTAACTTTATTGTGACTCAAGTTGATCGGACATGGTTTGATAGTCCATTAAGTCAACTTGTTCTGTCACCCGCTCGGTTTTCATATCGAACTTTAAGGTGGTAACACCAGGCACGGCGATTTCAATAATCTTGCCGGGTTTGCCAAATTGATCACCTGGGCCTCTAAGGTGGTAGTTACCAATGAGTACCACTAAAGAGCCAGTATTAAACATGTGCTCAATATTCAATTTATACTCAAGAACGCCATCATGGGCGCGCTGGAAAAACTCGATAATATGACGACCGCCGGTGTATTTTACATTGGCGGTTTTATCAAAAAAGACGCTTTCACGATTATAAAACTTCTTTAAAGTGCGGTAATCATGGCTGGTTAATGCTTGCATGTATTGCACTGCAAGCTGCTGCTGTTTTGGCATTTCGCCGCTATTAGCCAGGCTTGAAGTGCTCCAAATACTACTCAATAAACAGCATACTAATAAAATGAGTCGCATCTAATGGCCCTTAGTTTTTAAATCGAATGCAGGTAATGATAAATGCCAGCGAATTGCACTTAAGCGAATAATCAAGGTGCTAAACATGGCCAAAAACAGCGCGTAAGTGCTATCCATACCCACTGCAATACTCAAGGTATAACAGATACCGCCAACAATAGAGGCAGTGGCATATATTTCGGTGCGCAGTACCATAGGCACTTGCTGGCATAATAAGTCTCGGATAATACCACCACCGACACCGGTGATTAAACCTAAGATCACCGCAGACATGCCAGATAACCCTAGTTGCAATGCTTTTTCTGCACCAATCACGGTAAACAGAGCCAAGCCAAAGGCATCGGCTATGGGGAGGGTTAACTTAGGTAATTTATGAGGTTTACGAACTAAAATGAAACAGGCAATCACGGTTGCCAAAATGACCACCACATAACTGGGGTTACTGATCCAAAACACCGGTGTTGAGCCAATAAGCGCATCACGAATACTGCCGCCACCAATGGCGGTCACTGAGGCCAAAACAATTACCCCAAATGGGTCCATTTTATGCTTACCTGCGGCTAATGCGCCTGATAAGGCAAAGACCGCGGTGCCACACAAGTCAAAAAAGTAAATCCACTCAATCATTGCTAAGCTCTTTTAAGTGGATATTGAGTGCATCGACCGAAATACGGATTTCAACTACAGATAAAATCAGTGAATAAAGTAAAAATAATAAACTCACCCCAAATACCATTGAGCCGATATCAAACAGCCCCAAATAAATAAAAATCATGCTAATGACACAGATGGCAAAACTGATGACGCCTGCTTCTTGCATGCGTCTAATAATCTTAATGCGCTGACGAAGGTTTTTAATTTGTTCGCTATTAATTGGCTTACCTGAGGAGCTTAAGTTTCTGATTAAAGCTGCTAATGCGAAAAAACGGTTAGTGTAAGCTAACAACAATAATGAAATAGCTGGGAATAACAAACCTGGGGTCGTTAAAGATATTTGCAGATTATCTAACAAAAGGAGTCGCCTCTACATCAAACAACAAAAATGACTAAGCTGGGTATAATAACCTTTTTATAATAAAGTTACATCGCTTGAAACCACCTTAATGCGGTCCACAAAATCGGAATGGCAATGGTAAAGCAAATCCAAAAGCTGATTGCCCATGATGTCAAGCTGATCGCGTTGCGGATATCTTGAGTAAGCGGCATTCTTGATGGGTTTATCTTGCTTAATTCAACTCGTTGCAATTGGTGTTTTAAGATAAATTTTTGCGGCCCGCCTAACTCCACTTCCAACACTTTACTGCCAATGTATAAGCTTGAGTAACCGAACACTCCAGCTGTATGAGCTGGCTGTTTAACTAATGCTGATACGTTTTTTAATTTGCCTTGCAAAATTAAAGTCAGATTCCACAGTAAACTGGGGAGAGCAAAAATGATTTGGTTGAGGGCATAAATAGGGGCGCTGAAGTAGCGGTATTGCGGCACGTAATTAGGCCAGCAATGTTCTAATTGACGTAGCAAATGGATAAATAACACCAAGGGGGCACCGCCAATGGCAAAAAATAAGATGGTGGCGACAGTGCCATAACTTGGGCTGATTAATAGCCTTTCAATGGTGGCTTTACAAATACCGACTTCTGACAAACTATCGGTTTGCTGAATTAGCCATGGGCTCAGTAACTTTTTGGCTCGTTGTTTATCATTAAGCTTTAGGGAGTTTACAACGTCATTCGCGACGGGTCTAAAGCCTGCGTCACTGATGCAAAAATACACTAATAAAAAGTCAAAAAACCACGGGTATACCGCGAGCGACAAGATAAAGTAGACGCTAAACCACAGTGGTAAAATCAGTAACAGTGTTGCGAGTAGGCCGGCGGTAACTTGCTGTTGAGAAGAACGCTGTGGATGGTTAACTTTCGAGCTTAATTTATTAGCCAGTAGCTGAAAAAAAACAATTGGCTGCAAATGTCTAGGTATTGGCGCCACTCTAGAAATGAGCAACGCCATAAAAAGCACCAGACAGTTAGCTAGAAAACTACCATCAACCGTAATGAGCTGTTGGTAAAAAGAACTATCAAACAATGTCATAGCACCTTATTAGTCCACATCCACAGTGTTAACCCTATTGGCAGAACGACATCATTTTGCTGCCAATAACGGCTAAATTAAATTACCTTGGGCTTCTTTATAGGTTTTTTAGTAATGCAATGACCATTAATGCTGAGTAATGACCTGCTTTTACAATGTAGGAATCAAAATCAACAGGCGAGTCGTTGTTAGCATTATCTGATAATGAGCGGATGACAACAAACGGCACCTTAAATTGATGACAAACTTGCGCAATCGCAGCGGCTTCCATTTCACATGCCGCCATAGTTGGGAAGTTAGCCAGCATCACTTTTGTGCGTTCAGGATCGCAAATAAAGCTATCACCCGTGGCGATTAAACCTTCAATCACCTTAGCTTCACCTAATGATGAAATAGCCGCTTTTGCAGCAGTGACTAACTTTTCATCAGGGATGAAAGCAGCAGGCTGCGATGCCATTTGACCAATTTCATAACCAAAGGCGGTTACATCAACATCGTGATGACGTACTTCAGATGAAATAACAATATCGCCAATATTTAAACTGTCAACAAATCCACCTGCAGAGCCAGTGTTAATCACAGCGTCAACCTTAAAGTTGTTGATAACTAATGTGGTTGCAACGCTGGCTGCGACTTTACCAATGCCTGAACGGGTGACGACAACATCTTTACCTGAAAGTTGTCCTTCAACGAATTCGATTCCCGCTACAGTTGAGTGTACTGGATTGGTCATTGATTCAATTAGGTGAGCAACTTCAGGTTCCATTGCACCGATAATAGCGATTTTCATAATTAGCGTCTCAAACAGTTCATTTAAATAATGGCGGCTAATATAGCACAAAAGCAAACAGGGAATGAGCACTGTAGTAGCAATTTCAGCAAATAAAAAAGCGCATCAAAAGATGCGCTTTAAGAGCTTTGCTATCACAAGTTTTGCTATTAATCAGCCCAAGCTGTGTTATTGACCGCGGCTTGTCAGTGGCTGCAAAAGTGAGTTATGCGTCTTCAAAAGCGTTTAAAATCCCTTGAGCTGCATCGCGGCCTTCAGCAATAGCGGTAACGACTAAGTCTGAACCACGTACCATATCACCACCGGCAAACACTTTCGGGTTGGTTGTTTGGAAAGGGTTATCGTCAAACTTACTGGCTTTTACTAAACCCCATTCATTGGTTTCAATGCCAAAGTCGCTAAACCAAGCTGCAGGGCTGGCTTGGAAACCAAAGGCAATGATAATGGCATCAGCTTCAAGGGTTTGCTCACTACCGGCAATGACTTCAGCTTTTTGACGACCAGATTCATCGGCTTCGCCCATTTGAGTTTCTACACACTCAATGCCTGTGACTATGCCATCTTGCTCTTTGATTGCCACCGGTTGACGGTTAAATAAGAAGTTGACGCCTTCTTCGCGGGCATTTTGCACTTCACGGCGAGAGCCTGGCATGTTTGCTTCATCACGACGATAAGCACAAGTGACGCTTTTAGCCCCTTGGCGCACAGCAGTGCGGACACAATCCATAGCTGTATCACCACCGCCTAATACCACCACGTTTTTACCTTCAAGGCTTAAATATGGGTTTTCAGAGCATTCAGTGCCCATTAAATGATGAGTATTACCAATCAAGTAAGGCAGTGCTTGAATGACACCTTGACTGTCTTCACCGGGTAGGCGAGCTTTCATTGCTGTGTAGGTACCCATGCCGAGGAACACAGCATCATAACCATCTAGCAGGCTTTGAAAGGGAATGTCTTTACCAACGGTAACGCCCATTTTAAATTCAATGCCCATACCTTCAAGTACACTACGTCGGGTGGCCATAACCTCTTTATCAAGCTTGAAAGATGGAATGCCATAAGTCAGCAAACCACCAATCTGTGGGTATTTATCATATACCACAGCTTTAACACCGTTACGACTTAAGATATCAGCACAACCAAGGCCCGCTGGCCCTGCACCAATAATTGCCACGCGCTCTTTGCGTGGCTTCACTTTTGTCATATCGGGTCGCCATCCCTGGCTGATTGCAGTATCGGTAATGTATTTTTCAACATTACCAATGGTGACTGCGCCGAAATCATCATTGAGGGTGCAAGCCCCTTCACATAGACGATCTTGAGGGCACACTCTGCCACATATTTCTGGCAAGGTATTGGTTTCATGAACCAAATCTGCCGCTTCTAGAATACGACCTTGTTCGGCCAGTTTTAGCCAATTAGGAATGTAGTTATGCAGTGGACACTTCCACTCGCAATAAGGATTACCACAATCTAAACAACGGTCTGCCTGCTCAGCCACTTGAGGCTGAGAAAACGGCTGATAAATCTCAATAAATTGAGTTGAACGTTTCGAAGCGGCGTGTTTAGTTGGATCTTTACGATCGACTTCTATAAATTGAAAATCATTACTCATCTTAATTTACCCCGCCTTTACTGCAAGTTCCGGGCTTTTTTGCTCAATTTTGAGCAAGTCAGCAACGGCAATGTTCTTCGGCTTCACTAATACAAAACAATCTAACCAGTTCTCAAAATCACTTAAGATCATTTTGGCATGCTCACTGCCAGTGGCGCTTGCATGCTCTTCAATCAAGCCTTTAAGGTGTTGCTGCTGTATTGTTGATTCTAGTTTTTGGGTATCAACAAGCTCAGTATTAACTCGGCGACTAAAGTGATTAAAGCGATCAAAGATATAAGCAAAACCACCCGTCATACCTGCGCCGAAGTTAACCCCTGTTTTACCAAGAACAACTACGATGCCGCCAGTCATGTACTCACAACCGTTGTCACCCACACCTTCAACCACAGCTACGGCGCCAGAGTTACGCACCCCAAAACGCTCGCCAGCTTGACCTGCAGCATAAACTCGGCCGCCAGTTGCACCATATAGACAGGTATTACCCATAATGGCACTGCGCTCACTTTGGAATGGGCTGCCAACAGGAGGATGGATAATAATCTTACCGCCAGACATGCCTTTACCGACATAGTCATTAGCATCACCAATTAGCTCTAAATCTAACCCCGGGCTATTCCATACCCCAAAGCTTTGACCTGCACTGCCGTTAAATTGCAGTGTGATAGGTGATTTAGTGCCTTCTTTACCAATGTTGGTGGCAATAAAACCTGATAATGTCGCGCCGATTGAGCGGTCGGTATTGTTAATGGCATATTGCTTGGTTAACGCCTCACCGGCTAATACCGCTTGGGCTGTGTCTGAAACAATTTGTAGATTTAACTCACCTTTATCAGAAGGCGGGTTTAACTCTTTCCAAGTTATAGCACTTCCGTCAGCGACTTTTGGCTGATATAAAATTGGCGCTAAATCGAGTCCTAACTGCTTGGCTGTTTGGCCTTCAAGGGCATATAACCAATCAGTACGGCCAACTAAATCTTCAAATTTAGCAACGCCTAATTTTGCCATCCATTCACGGACTTCTTGAGCGACAAACTCAAAGTAAGTAATTACTCGCTCTGGCAAGCCATGATAATGCTTGTCACGTAAGTTTTTATCTTGGGTTGCAACACCGGTTGCGCAGTTGTTTAAATGACAAATACGCAGGTATTTACAACCTAAAGCAATCATAGGTACGGTACCAAAGCCAAAGCTTTCTGCACCTAACAACGCGGCTTTAATGATGTCTTGACCGGTTTTTAAGCCGCCATCGACCTGTAAGCGAATTTTATGACGCAAACCATTCTCAACCAGTGATTGATGCACTTCCGCAAGGCCAAGCTCCCATGGTGAGCCAGCATATTTAACTGACGTAATTGGACTGGCACCAGTACCGCCATCGTAACCTGATATGGTGATCATATCGGCGTAAGCTTTCGCAACACCCGTTGCGATGGTGCCAACGCCCGGCTCAGATACCAGTTTCACTGACACTAAAGCTTTAGGGTTGATTTGCTTTAAATCGAAAATCAGCTGGGCTAAATCTTCGATAGAATAAATGTCATGATGCGGCGGTGGCGAAATTAAGGTAACCCCAGGGCGCGCATGACGAAGACCAGCGATTTCAACACTCACTTTATGGCCAGGTAACTGACCACCTTCACCGGGTTTTGCCCCTTGAGCGACTTTAATTTGCAATACATCAGCATTAACAAGGTAGTGGGCTGTAACGCCAAAACGGCCAGAGGCAATTTGCTTAATCGCTGAGTTACGTTCGCTATTGAAACGACTTGGGTCTTCACCACCTTCACCAGAATTTGAACGGCCACCAATGCGGTTCATAGCAACGGCTAAGGCTTCATGGGCTTCCGGACTTAATGCGCCGATACTCATTGCAGCGCTATCAAAGCGTGGGAATAAGTTTCCGGCAGCTTCAACATTTGACTCGTCAATGGCCGCATTTGTGCCTTTAATGCCAATTAAGTCACGTAAGGTCGCAATAGGGCGGTCATCGACTAACGCTGCAAATTTCTTATATTTCGGGTAATCCTGATCTTTAAGACTTTGCTGTAACGTATTGACGACATCGGGGTTGAAACTATGATACTCGCCGCCTTCAACATACTTTAATAAACCGCCTTGTGGCAGTGGTATGTGAGCGCGAAACGCTGCAGTATGAAGCACTTTTTGATCGGTAGCTAAATGTTCAAAGCTTGCACCTTCAATACGGCTAATCACGCCTTTAAAGCACAATTCAATTACATCTGAAGATAAACCAATGGCTTCAAATTGCTGGCTACAACGGTAAGAGCCTACAGTACTGATCCCCATTTTCGACATGATTTTACGCAGGCCTTTTTCAATACCTTGGCGGAAGTTCAACATCAAGATACTGTCATCTTCTACTTGATGTTTCTTTGCCATGGCTGAAATAGACTCATAAGCCAGATAAGGGTAAATCGCTGTCGCGCCAAAACCTAATAGCACGGCAAAGTGATGTGGGTCGCGCGCTGATGCAGTTTCAACAATAATGTTGGTGTCACAACGTAAGCTTTGATCAACAAGGCGTTGCTGCACCGCGCCCACAGCCATAGCGGCAGGGATCACTTGAACATTTTTAGCGGCGGCTCTGTCTGACAGGATTAGTAAGGTTGTGCCACTTCTTGCTAAACGCTCAGCTTCATCGGTAATGCGCTCGATAGCTTGCTTTAAGTTTTCGTGGGCGTCGTAGTTTAAATCAATAGTATTCGCACGGTAGTAACTGCTATCAAGACCAAGTAACTGATTAAAATCACTAAAAAGTAAAACGGGTGATTCAAACATCACTCGATAAGCCACGCCGGTTGTTTCGCAAAATAAGTTTTGCTCGCGCCCAATACAGGTGGTTAACGACATCACATGTTTTTCACGTAATGGATCAATAGGCGGGTTGGTGACTTGTGCAAACTTTTGACGGAAATAGTCATACAGTGAGCGAGATTTTTTCGACAATACCGCCATTGGAGTATCATCACCCATTGAGCCAGTAGCTTCTTCACCTTTACTTGCTAGCACCCAAATAACTTGCTCTAACTCTTCACGGCTGTAACCAAATTGCTTTTGATACTGAAGTAACACATCAGCACTAAAATTACTGGCGCCTTGTTGAGCGGCATCAATTTTGGTCGCAGGTTTTAAGGTGCGGCTATTTTTAGCCATCCATTCTTTGTATGGGTGGCGACGTTTTAAGTCATTATCGATTTCAAATGACGAATACAAACGGCCATTCATGGTATCGAGTACTAATAATTCGCCAGGGCCAACACGGCCTTTTTCTACCACTTCATCGGCAGAATAATCCCAAATACCCACTTCTGATGCCAGTGTTAGGATGCGATCCTTGGTTATAACGTAGCGAGAAGGGCGTAGGCCGTTACGGTCTACGGCGCAGGCAGCATGGCGGCCATTGCTCATTACGATGCCAGCAGGGCCGTCCCACGGCTCCATATGCATCGAGTTGAAATCATAAAATGCTTTCAACTCATCATCCATTTCAGGATTACTTTGCCAGGCTGGTGGTATAAGTAAGCGCATAGCACGGTATAAATCCATGCCACCGGCTAATAGCATTTCCAGCATATTATCCAATGATGATGAATCAGAGCCAGTTTCATTAACAAAAGGCGCGGCTTGTTGTAAATCAGGCAATAGCGGTGAATTAAATTTATAAGCACGGGCTCTGGCCCATTGGCGGTTACCGGTAATGGTATTGATTTCACCATTATGTGCTAAAAATCTAAATGGCTGCGCTAATGGCCACTTCGGCGAGGTGTTAGTTGAAAAGCGCTGATGGAATAAGCAAATGGTGCTTTTGAGACGAATATCGGCTAAGTCAGAATAAAATGCTGGCAAGTCTGCAGGCATCATTAAGCCTTTATAGACAATAACCTCACCCGATAAGCTGGCAACATAGAAGTCGCTATCATCGATGATTTGCTGTTCAAGACGGCGTCTGGCCATATAAAGCCGACGTTCTAAATCTTTTTCACGCCAGCCCACAGGGGCATTAATTAACACTTGGTAAATTTGTGGCAGGCTTTTGCGGCCAATCTCACCCAGTACATCAGGGTTTACAGGCACCTTTCTCCAACCGGCAACACTTAAGGTTTCACGCTGGAGTTCTTTTTCTAAAATGGCTTTTGCGGTTTCAGCTTTGACTGGATCTTGGCTGAGAAATAGCATGCCCACTGCAAACTTGCGGCTAAGGTGCCAATCATTTTCAGTTGCAATGGCTGCAAAAAAGTCTTTCGGCATCGACATTAATAGTCCACAGCCATCACCTGTGCGACCGTCTGATGCTATCCCACCACGGTGTTTCATTCTATCCAAACCGTGAATAGCAGTACGGACAATACGATGGCTAGCATCGCCATCCATTTGGGCTATTAAACCAAATCCACAATTGTCCCGCTCAAAACTGGGATGATATAAGCTCATACAAAAACTCCCTAAACCTAACTTAATACGACTCGGATAATGCGGAGAAGTTCTCATAGATATGCACCCGAACCACCCAAATTAGCTTGATAATGGATAAAGGTCAAACTTAAATTACTCAACAAAATGAATTGTTACTGTTATTACAAATGTTATAAAAAAGCTACTTTACGTTAACGTAAGATGTTTTTTTGTTCGTATAACCTTATGAATAAAAAGAATTTTAAAATTACAAAATTGCCACTTTTACTTTTGGTTAACATTTGATGTTGATTGATATTGATTTATGGATAGTGAATTTATTTTCAAGTACAGTTTGAACAGGTAAATTGCCTTAAATGATTATTTATTCAATTAATTTGACTAAGAGTTGTAACTGCCAAGTTCAAAAATGTGCCCTTTGTCACTGTGTGAATATAAATTAATCGATTTATTTACTGTTTTTTTGATGTGGCACTAAGTTTTTATCTGTCAGAGCCTGTATTGTCTGCCACTTTTTGCCGTCAGGAGCAATTGTGGGTTTAGATGATTTTGTAAATACCTTCGGTGCAGTATGTAAGCAGCAATATGGCGGCAGAATTAAAAAGCTGACAATTGATGCTAAGTTCACTTGCCCAAATCGAGATGGAACCTTAGGTAAAGGCGGCTGCACTTTCTGTAATGTGTCGTCATTTAGTTATGAGCAAGGCACTGAAGCCAGTATCTCTGAGCAATTAAAGCAAGGTAAGCAGCGCTCGCTAAATGATAGTGCCAAATATATTGCCTATTTTCAGGCTTATACGAGTACCTATGATGAGTATCAGGTGCTAAAGACGAAGTATGATGAGGCCATTAAAGATTCAGATATTGTTGGCTTACATATTGGTACCCGCCCGGATTGTGTACCAGATGATATTTTAGATTTGTTAGTCAGTTATCAAGATAAGGGGACTGAAGTCTGGCTTGAGCTTGGCTTACAAACTTCAAACAATGACACCTTAAAGCGCATTAACCGTGGTCATGACTTTGCTTGTTATCAAGATACAGTGCAGCGCGCTCGAAAACGTGGCATTAAAGTCTGTGCTCATTTGATCCTTGGCTTGCCCGGTGAAGACTATAGTGATTACTTGCGCAGTTTGAACAGTGTCATTGAAACCGGAGTTGATGGCATTAAACTGCATCCATTACATATAGTAGAAGGGAGTGTAATGGCTAAGGCATGGCGTCATAAAGGGATGGCATTACTCACAAAAGAAGACTACGCCAACTATGCCAGTGAGCTTATTCGTCATACACCTAAAGATATTATTTTTCACAGAGTCACAGCTTATGCTAAAAAACCGCTATTACTGGCGCCTGATTGGTGCGGTTATCGATGGGAAGGCTTAGTGGCTATCGTGCAAAATTTAGCGGCTAACGGTGGACAAGGGCACTATTTGTCAGCCCAAAAAAACTAAAACTCAATCTTTAACTGCAATTTATGAAAGTTTATTTACTTACTTTATAAGGTTTTTTTAACAGCTTGTTAAAATACTGTACTCATTTGCCAGAAATTAGACTTGAAAAGCCTTGTTTAGTTGCATAGGGGATTTTAGCGAGTATTATAAATTCAATTTTAAAGTTATGAATTGATTAAGAGGTGCCGAGATGGCCACAGTTGAGTTAGAGTCTGTATTGGATCTCAATACGTTAGAGCAATATTGTAGTGCTATTGGTGCTGGAACTTTATTAAAAAGTGTCGTGTTATTTGAGCAGCTAATGCCTGAATATTTAGGAAGCCTCATTAAAGCGAATGAAGCGAATGACAAAGATACCCTTTGTGCTGAAGCGCATAAATTTAAAGGTGCTGCAGGTTCTGTTGGATTAAAGCGTATTCAGCAATTTGCACAGCTTGTTCAACATGGCGAAGAGCCAGCTTGGGATACTGAGCATGATAAATGGTTAGGTCAAATCGTTGAGCATGCAGGTTCAGATCTACAGCAATTAAAAGAATTTTTAGAAGCAAAAGCTTAATTGCTTTTGACTTTTAAAAGCCCCGCAAGGGGCTTTTTTTTGCCTTTAAAAAAGGAACAGCATTAAATTTGCTGATTATGCGGACTAGATCCAGCTTAATTTATTGTTATTTATGTTTAGTTAATTCATTATTTGAATGACATCATCTTATGGTAATCGATTAAATGAAAAACCTGCCAAGCCTTAAAAATCTATTTTATTTAGTGAATTTGCATCAAGAGCAAAACTTTAACCGAGCGGCAAAGTCTTGCTTTGTTAGTCAGTCGACTCTTTCAAGTGGGATTCAAAACCTTGAAGAGCAATTGGGATATCAGCTTATCGAGCGTGATCATAAATCATTTATGTTCACAGCCATTGGTGAAGAGGTGGTTGATAGAGCGAGAAAATTATTGACGGATGTTGATGATCTTGTCGAATTAGTTAAAAACCAAGGTGAACCAATGACAGGTGAAATCCGCTTAGGTTGTATTCCGACCATAGCGCCTTTTTTATTGAGTCGAGTGGTAAAACAGTGCCAAGCTGATTATCCCCAATTGAGTTTATTGCTAAGGGAAGACACCACAGAAAGTTTGTTAGCATCACTGGGAAAAGGTGAGCTGGATTTACTTATTTTAGCTTTGCCTGTGGATACTACAGGTTTTCATAGTATGAAAGTGGGCATTGACCCGTTTAAAATGGTGGTTCATCAGGAACTATCTAATGGGATCCATGTGCCTATTGATTATCAACAAATGCCCGATGAAAGTATTTTCTTACTGCAAAGTGAGCATTGTATTACTGGCCATGCGATTACGGCTTGCCAATTAGGCAATAGCGCTAAGATTAACCCCTTTGCCGCCACGAGTTTACATACTCTGGTGCAAATGGTGGATAGTAAGTTAGGAACGACCTTTTTACCGCAAATGGCCATTGATGCTGGTATTTTGAATGACACTGAACTTAAGATTATGACACCGCCTGGTGAAGCGCCATATCGTGATATTGGATTGGTTTGGCGACAAACCACTAGTCGTATTTCAACCTTTAGAACCTTAGGCTTGATGCTAGAAGGCTTATTGCAAAAGCAGTAATCAAGCTGGCAACGGTTTATCTTGTTTGGTGTTGTTTCATTAAGGGGTTATTTTCGGAGCTACACCAAATACTTCAATTTCGTGTTTTTTACCTTTTAGCATCATTGCACCTAAATCAGTTAAATCGTATTGGCTGGTTTGACGTTCTAAACGGTGGGCGACTTCACCGGAGATCAACATTCTCTGACCTAAAGGGTTACACTGATCTTGAAGCCTTGCGAGGGTATTGAGTACATCGCTAAAGTAGCTAATTTCTTGCTTATGAACGCCAACTACGGCAGCGACAACCTGACCACAATGGGCAGCAGCTTTAAATTTGGGTACAAAACCATAATGTTCTTCAAAGTAAGCGCGATGCCAGTTTAACTGTTGGCTGAATTCATAATAGATATTCATACAGCGATCTTCTTTAACACCTTCATCTAACGGCCAATGAATTAATACGGCATCACCCATATAACGGTAAATTTCAGCTTCATTATTGGTTACTGTATCTGCCAGCATGCTAAAACTATCTTGGATTAGACGACTGAAACGGTAATCACCTAATGTTTCTGCATGAGCGGTAGATGACACCATATCCACAAATAAAAATAGTCGGTGTTCATAACGTGGCTGGTGGTATTTACCTAAACCTATGTTAAGTAACACTCTTGGGCCTACAAGTAGCGCCATTTGTTCAATAAAGGCTAAGCCGACGCGTACCACGGCGAGATAAATCACTAAGGCCTGAAATGCTGGGCTGTATAAAATATGCGCAGTAAGCATTTGCCTTAGTGATACTAAATGGTTTTCTATGGCCCACATGTTTAAAAATTGGGTGACATAAGCCAGCGTCATGGCACCGAGTAGTAAAAATAGGCCTTTAAATATGACTGAAAAAATATAGGGCAGGCGGCTGATGGCGCTAAAATCGGCAATAAGGTTAGACATCCAATGCAGGCAGCCGAATACGAAGCCCATAAAAATAGCTAGCGTTGCTAAGTCTATTTTTCCGATGGCCCATTGAGGTAAATCAGGAGTTTGTGAATATCGGAAAAAGACAAATGCGCTCATGGCAATACACCATGCTAAAATCGCAAATAATAGCTTTCTTGTCTGACGACGTACTTTCACAGGATTATATCGAGTCCGTTGATATTTTAAGACAGGCTAGTTTATAGAAAATTCCCATACTTGTCATAGTGGTATTTACAATAGTTTTAATAAAAAGCCTTTATATTTACAGTTTGTAACGCTAACTAAATGCATTTGTTAGTATTTGGTGGGTAAAGTTGATCTTTAAATAGAAACCTCGGGGATTAGAGAGCTTAATCAGACCGTCTTCGGCAATTGACTCAGTTAATGCTTGGCTATTGGCTGCCTTTGGTCTTAGTTGTAATACTTCACCATGACGAGCGGTGATTTGCTCTACTTTTCCTATGGCGATTAATTCCATTATCTCTTCCCAGTCTTGCTTTAACTGGACATATTGTTGTTGATTGGGTTGCCATAATACTGGTGAGCCTATTTTTCGCTCAGCGACAGGGATACTTCTTTCACCCTGAATGGGGATCCACAGCACGTGTTGTAATTTATGATAAACCACACTGTCTTCCCAAGTGAGCCCTTGAATATTGGTCAGTGGGGCAACGGTGACATAGGTTGTTTCTATTGGTTTACCCTGTTTATCAATTGGAATGGTTTTTAACTCAATCCCCAAATGAAGAAAGTCTTGCTGTGGTTTTGAGCCTGCCGTTGCCCCTAGCTCCATTTCAATCAGTTGTCCTACCCAGCCTTTGTCTCTTCTTAAGTTTTCTGGCACGTTTACGCCATGCTCTTTTGCTATGTCACCTAAACTGACACCAGCCATGTCATAGGCTCTTTGCATCAATTCATCGATTGAGTTTGGTGGGGTATTCATCATGGAGCAATGTCTTACTTTTAAAAGTTCGCGTGTATTAAAGTGTACTGTTTTATCTATTATTTTAAAATGACAACTACTGGTTGTTTTTTGAGCGCCTTGGCAGGTTAAAGTTATCCAAGGTTTTGCAGTAATATATTGCTTTGTTTATTAACGACTTTTATGAATGCTGGTGAGTTTGTTTGACCATTTTATAAAGTTACACTCCTTTTGCTCCACTATTTCACACACACTTATCCACAGAATGAATGAATAACTTTAATTTGTTTATGCTTAGCGGATATTTTTTTGACAGTCAATGGTGAAAAATAGCTTTATTTTGATATTTATAAAATAAATATGTTGTTTTTTGTGTATAACTTATTTCGCCTGTATGGCCACAATTAATAATTACCTTTGCTGTTTAAAAAGTGACCTCTTGTGTGATTTAATTATAAGTTAACAATGCTCCAAAAGGTCAAGTTGTTGTATTAATTCGTTTTTTCGCTGTTGATTTGGTTTTGTTAAGGACAGTGGCTGTCACTGTAATTTAGCCTGTTTAGAGTTATTTTAGAGTTTCAAACAGAGATATCCACAGATTTTGTGGATAATAATGATAACTAAGGTCATCATCTGTTGATAAAAGTTGCTAAGGGCTTATTTTATCCAAGTGTTCTATTGAAATAGTCGTTTGCCCGTAGGCGAGCTTTATGAAACAATCTAGTCATTAATTTGTAGTGAAATTGGAGTCCATGTGATTGATAGCGACGGCTTTCGCGCAAATGTGGGCATTATTATCTGTAACAAATATGGTCAAGTAATGTGGGCCAGACGGTTTGGACAACATTCATGGCAATTTCCTCAAGGCGGTGTAGATGATGGTGAAACCCCAGAACAAGCCATGTACCGAGAATTGTATGAAGAAGTCGGTCTTAAACCTGAAAATGTGCAAATTTTAACGTCAACACGTTCATGGCTGAGATATCGTTTGCCTAAGAGGTTAATTAGGCAAGAAAGTAAACCAGTTTGTATTGGTCAAAAACAAAAGTGGTATCTATTACAACTGAAAGGCAGTGACGACACCATTAATTTGAATTCCTGTGGTCATCCAGAGTTTGATGATTGGCGTTGGGTGAATTATTGGTATCCAGTCAGACAAGTCGTTTCTTTTAAGCGTGATGTTTACCGTAAAGTTATGAAGGAGTTTTCCTCTATTACATTGGCATTTCAAGGCCGCGAGCCTAGCCGAAAAAGAGGCCGTTATAGAAATTAGCTGATCAAAAAAGGATGTGAAGCAGTGCTAAATACGCTTAGGGATATTACACAGTCTGTCGCCAGTGCTAATAGCTTAGAGACGGCATTGTCATTATTGGTTTCCCAAACCAAGTTGGCAATGCAAACGCACTGCTGTTCTATTTATATTCTTGAACAGCAACAATTGGTGCTTTCTGCTACAGAGGGCCTTGCACCTAATTCCATCAATCGTGTCAAAATGCCTTTATCTGAAGGCTTAGTGGGCTTAGCGGCAGAAAAAGAAGAAGCTGTTAACCTTGCCGATGCAAAATCACACCCCAGATTTAAACTATTTCCTGAAGTTGAAGAAGAAGAGTACCGCGCATTTCTGGCAGTACCTATAATCTTTCAAAAACAGGTTGTCGGCGTCATTGTGGTGCAGCAACCGCAGCCGAGACAGTTTAGTGAAAATGAAGAAGCCTTTTTGATGACTTTGGCGGCCCAACTAGCGGTTGTGGTACGTAATTTGAAAAACAAAGCTGCGATCAGTAATGTTCAACAACAAGTCGTCTTCAAAGGTACTTCAGCGTCAAAAGGTATCGCCATTGCTGATGGCTTTGTGCTTGGTGGTGCTATCTCTCTCGATCAGCCCGAAGAACAAGCCACAGACTTAGCAACAGAAATTCAGCGTCTAAAAGCTGCTATGCAACGCTGTAGTGATATTATCAGCACTTTATCCCAACGTTTTGATCGTGAAAATGTAGATGATGTGGCCTCTATTTTTTCTGCTTTACAATTACTGTTAGGTGAAGCCAGTCTTGGTGGCGAGTATCTACGGGAAGTGAATTTAGGTTGGCAAGCCGAATCTGCCGTTAGCCGGGTGTCTAAACGCTATATTGAGCAGTTTATCGCGATGGAAGACCCGTATTTAAAAGAGCGGGCCAGTGATATTCGTGAATTAGGCCAAAAAGTTTTACGCCAATTAATCGAACCAGACAAAATAGAACTCGCACCTGATAAACCGGTCATACTGGTGGCGAAAGAGGTTGATGCCACATTATTAGCAGAGTTTCCTCGAGGAAAACTTGCAGGAATAGTCACAGAACTTGGCGGGGTAAATGCCCACGCAGCAATATTGGCAAGAGCCTTGGGTGTGCCAGCAATTGTTGGTGTTGATCAGGTTTTATCTGCAGATGTTGACAATAAAAAGTTAGTGCTAAATGCCAATAGCGGCCAATTATTAATTTCGCCATCTGATGCCATTATTCATGAATATCTTTGCTTAATTTCTGAGAGTAAAGCCCAGCAACGACAATTTTCTGCTGAAATATCCTTACCCGCTGAAACCTTAGACGGTCAAAGAATACAGCTTTATTTGAATGCCGGTTTATTAAGTGGTTTAAGCACCGATATGGCAGAAGGCGCTGATGGTATTGGACTGTACCGCACTGAAATTCCCTTTATGCTGCATCAACGCTTTCCCAGTGAACTTGAGCAAGTTCAAGTTTATAAACAAGTGCTATCGGCAGCGCGAGACAGACCTGTGGTGATGCGCACCCTTGATGTGGGCGGTGATAAACCATTGCCTTATTTTCCTATCACAGAAGATAATCCTTTTTTAGGCTGGCGTGGCATCCGCTTATCTTTAGATCATCCAGAACTGTTTTTAATGCAATTACGCGCGATGTTGACAGCCAATGCTGACTCTTCACAATTGCAGATATTGTTGCCTATGGTCAGTAATTTAGACGAAATCGATCGAACATTACTTTACCTAGAACAGGCATATTCAGAGCTGACTGAAGAGCTCGCAAGAGAAATACCCAAACCTAAAATAGGGGTAATGCTTGAAGTCCCATCTTTGCTTTTCCAATTAGAAGATGTGGCTAAAAGAGTTGATTTTGTTTCTGTAGGTAGTAATGACTTAACCCAGTATTTGCTTGCGGTGGATAGAAATAACCCCAGTGTCAGTTCATTATTTGATAGTTTTCACCCTGGCGTATTAAGGGCGCTAAAATGGACTATTACTGACTGTAACCGTTTTCAGCTTGATGCCAGTATTTGCGGTGAACTTGCTGGCGAGCCCATGGGCGCCTTATTGTTAGTGGCTATGGGCTACGAAAAACTCAGTATGAACCAAGGCAGTATTGCGCGGATAAACTATCTACTTAGACGGATTAACAAAGCTGAACTTGAGCGATTACTAGACCAGGTATTAAGCTTGTCTAATGGTGAGCAAGTCAGGCAATTATTGAATCTATATTTGCAACAGCTTAATTTGCTGTCGATTTTAGACTAATGACAGGCCAACGTGACGCTTATTGCAGTAATTTCAAATCAGCAATTTAAAATCTGCAAGTTGAAATAAAAATACTGAAGCAAAGTTAGTTAATTAAACAAGTTGATAAAAGCAACTTGGCTAAGTCAATTTACACATTTTTCATTGTTAGGGCTGTACGTTGGACAATATATTGTTAGTTTTTTCACTTTGCTTGTTATTAGGCGCAGTGGTTGGATTTTTTGCTGGTTTGTTAGGCATAGGTGGCGGGCTTATTATTGTACCGGCACTGATTTATTTACTGCCCTGGATAGGCATTGAGTCCAGCCAGCTCACCCATGTAGCCATTGCCACCTCGTTAGCCTCAATTATTATGACCTCGTTTAGCTCTGCTATTGCCCATCATAGACACGGTAATATCCCTTGGGAGCTTTTTAAGCCCATGTTGCCGGGTATTGTGGTTGGTGCGTTAGCATCGGCTTTTATCTCAGAACAAATAGCTGCCAATGTATTACAGCAGGCTTTCTCGATATTTGTCACAGTGATGGCAATACAAATGGCATTTCCATTAAAACCCAAAGCCGTAGCGAAAGTGCCAAGTTTTAAGCTGATGTTTATCGTTTCAATGCTAATAGCTGTTGTTGCCGGCTTAATGGGCATTGGCGGCGGGGTACTGCTGGTGCCTTTCTTGTGCTATTGCGGTTTACAAATGCGTCAAGCGGTTGGCTTTGCGTCGGTAACAGGTTTTTTAATCGCGATAGCGGGTACTGCGGGCTATGTTATTGCCGGATTAAATGCCACTGACTTACCCACTTGGACAGTCGGTTATATTTATATTCCCGCATTAGTGGGGATCATCATTACCTCTATGCTTATTGCACCTTTAGGGGTAAAGGCCGCCAGTATTTGGCCAACGCCGATACTGAAAAAGATATTCGCAGTTTTGCTGATGGTAATAGGTTTAAAGCTCGCGCTTTCTGCTTAAAAAAATTACACTAGCCACGAGTTTTGATAATTAATATTCTGCAAATAATAAACGTTTTAATAATAGGACAATAAAATGCGTCAGTATTTAGATCTCTGCAACCACATCGTTGAAAACGGCCACTGGATTGAAAATAAACGTACAGGTAAGCGCTGTTTAACGGTGATCAATGCAGATTTACAATACGATGTTGCCAATAATCAATTTCCCATTATTACGACTCGTAAAAGCTTCTGGAAGGCTGCAATTGCTGAGCTTATTGGCTACATTCGTGGTTACGATAATGCCGCTGATTTTCGCGCCATCGGCACTAAAACCTGGGATATGAACGCCAATGACAACCAAAGTTGGTTAAACAATCCACACCGCAAAGGTGAGGATGATATGGGCCGAGTATACGGAGTGCAAGGAAGACGCTGGCAAAAACCTTGTGGTGGAAGCGTTGATCAGCTTGCTAAAATTGTCGATAACTTATCTAAAGGGGTTGACGATCGTGGTGAGATTACCACTTTCTATAATCCTGGTGAGTTTGACATGGGCTGCTTAAGACCTTGTATGCATACTCATACTTTTTCGCTTCTCGGTGATACCCTTTACCTAACAAGCTATCAGCGTTCATGTGATGTGCCTTTGGGGCTTAACTTTAATCAAATTCAGGTGTACACCTTTTTAGCACTAATGGCGCAGATCACTGGAAATAAGCCAGGTCTGGCTTATCACAAGATCATCAATGCGCACATTTATGAAGATCAACTTGAATTGATGAAAACTGAGCAACTTGTCCGTGATCCATTCCCATCGCCACAGTTGAATATTAATCCTGATATAAAAAGTTTACGTGACTTGGAAACTTGGGTCACCATGGATGACTTTGAAGTGATTGGTTACCAACATCACGAAGCAATTAAGTATCCCTTCTCCGTATAAATCACATTTCAGCCATCATTTCACCCAATGGCTTTGGTTTACATCTAAACCAAAGCGATTGTCTTCTACTGCGCAAAGTATCGACGATTTTTAAACCCGATAATGAAAATAACAGCTAACCTTTAATGATTTTATGGGGACAGTGTATGCAAAACAGCCTCATTGCTAAGTTGCTTTTTAAGACTAAAAAGACAATGTTAGTTAATAATGCTTGTGATAATAATTTTGCAGAGTATTGTAAATAAAAGATTAATTAATTTAGCTGATTGTATTTTTATTCAGCAGTTGATATTTTTTTCAAGAAGCTTGTTGGTAATTGATTAGCTTAAAAAAGCGATATGTTGGCAATTTGGGCTCACGTTAATACACTTAAATGTGATCTTGTTCGTGTTATTTTGTTTGATACCTCGGAAATCCCGATATATAAGACCCAAACTAACGATTATGATTGTTTGAATAATTCCGCTAGACTCGAATTAATTGTTTTTTGTGGAGAAAATTATGGAACGTGCAATTAAGAATTTCTTAAGTCAAGAATCTGCAGGGGGTATCATTTTGATGATCTCTGTAGTGCTGGCGATGTTAATGGCAAATTCGCCATTAGCGGGTTTATACAGTGGTTTTCTTGATACAGAAGTCCAAGTACGTATCGGTTCACTGGATATAGATAAGCCATTACTGTTGTGGATTAATGATGGTCTTATGGCGTTATTCTTCCTACTAATTGGTTTAGAAGTTAAACGTGAACTGCTAGAAGGTGCGCTTTCAAGCGTTTCAAAAGCATCATTACCTACCTTTGCTGCTATTGGTGGTATGTTGTTCCCAGCGTTATTTTATTTAGCGTTCAACTACTCAGATCCTGTGACTCAAGTGGGCTGGGCAATTCCAGCTGCGACTGATATTGCCTTTGCACTCGGTATCATGGCGCTACTTGGTAGCCGTGTTCCGGTGGCATTGAAAGTCTTTTTACTTGCATTAGCCATTATCGATGACTTGGGCGTAATCGTCATTATCGCACTATTTTACAGTGCTGATTTATCGATGGTAAGCTTGATTGTTGCAGCTATTTCAATTGTATTAATGGTTGCTCTGAACCGCAAAGGTGTCAGCTCACTGATCCCTTACGGTTTACTTGGTCTGATCTTATGGGTTGCAGTGCTTAAATCTGGCGTACATGCCACATTAGCAGGTGTGATTATTGCGTTCTGTATTCCATTGCGGGCTAAAGACGGCTCATCACCATCTGAGCATTTAGAGCATAGCCTACACCCTTGGAGCACCTTCTTCATTCTACCCGTATTCGCCTTTGCCAATGCAGGCTTATCACTTGCAGGTATGAGCGTAACCTCGTTAGTTGAGCCAGTAACTATCGGTATTATCTTAGGCCTACTATTAGGTAAGCCTGTAGGTGTATTACTGTTTAGTTATGTTGCGGTAAAACTAAAATTAGCTGAATTACCACCAGGAATTGGCTGGAGTCAAATTATCCCTGTGGCAGTGATGACTGGTATTGGTTTCACTATGTCAGTATTTATTTCGTCGCTTGCCTTTGATGGTGCACCTGATCAATATGGTGATTTTGCAAGATTAGGTATTTTAACCGGTTCAATGCTAGCTGCATTAGTGGGTTATTTCTGGTTAAACAAGGTGCTTCCTAAAGCTGAAGCAAAATAAGCTGGAGTGATTAAATGAAACTTAAACTGCTAATGTTAGCCTTTGCTATTGGGGCCGTTGTTCCTGCCCAAGCAACGTCATTCAATGTTTGTCAAAAGGATGTTGAATCAAGCGAGTGTAAAAGTTACTTAGATGGTGTGGTTGATGGTGCATTGATGTACCACGACGACGCTTCTGCTAGCCGATTAGACGCTGATAGTGGCTATGAGTCTCGAGCGCTTAAATACCGCGCAGGTAAACGCTATCAAGAGGCTAACCGCAGTTTTTGTGCAGAAAGAGTCCCTGACAAGGCAGATATTGTTTTGGCCATTCAAGAACAAACGGCCAATAAAAACATCAATGACCTAAATGAGTTGTCGATATTAATTGATAGCTTGTTGAACTGCCAGAGACTAAAATAAGTCATCTTTCATTAGCTGGCTTATATGAATGCAACATTTAAATTATAACCATCTATATTATTTTTGGATGGTTAGAAAGAAAGGGACGGTAGCCAAGGCTGCCGTCGCTTTATGTTTAGCCCCGCAAACTATCACAGGTCAAATTCGCGCTTTAGAAGAACGCCTCAATGGCAGTCTATTTAAACGTGTCGGCCGCAACCTTGAATCCACCGAACTTGGTGAAATCGTATTTCGTTATGCTGATAAGATGTTTAGTCTAAGCTACGAAATGATCGATTTACTCTCTTATCAAAAAGATGACTCAGTGTTATTTGAAGTGGGTATTGCTGATGCCCTGTCTAAAGCCTTAGCCAGTCGCGTTTTACTGACAGTGATCCCAAGTGACGGTTCAATGCATTTGAGCTGTTATGAATCAACCCATGAAAGCCTGATAGCAAGGTTACGTGAACATAAATTAGATATGATTTTATCTGATTGTGCTGGCGTATCACTTAAATACCCTGAAATCTTATCCAAAAAGTTAGGCGAGTGCGGTATTAGCTTTTTCTCTTCATCAAAGCCCTCTGCTGACTTTCCAGCATGTCTTGAGCAAGAGAAATTACTGATCCCAGGCAAGCGTACTTCCCTTGGGCAACAGTTACATCGCTGGTTTGCTGAAAAAAATCTTAATGTGAGTATTTTAGGTGAGTTTGATGATGCAGCTATGATGAAAGCATTTGGTTTGTTTAAGCGCGGTATATTTGTTGCTCCCTCTATTTATCGTCATGATATACTCTCCCAAGGCATGGTATTACTGGGTGAAACCACTGATATTAAAGAAGAGTATCATGTCATGTTTGCTGAGAGGATGATTCAACACCCTGCGGTTCAACGCTTGTTAGAAACAGACTTTAATGATTTGTTTGCTGGTGTTGATCCACAAGTTCAAGATGTTGAGCATCGAAGTTTGCAACATCTATAAAGTATCCGAAGAGATGTTAGGAGAAGTACATTGGAATTAATGAATATAGCAAGAGTGCGCTGGGCTTGTCGAAGAGGGATGCTTGAGTTAGATGTTCTTTTTCAACCTTTTGTAGAGCAACATTACCAAGCTTTAGCTGATAAAGATAAGCAAACCTTCATTGATTTATTAGCCTGTGAAGACCCTGAGTTATTTGCTTGGTTTATGGGGCATGAAGTTTGCCCTGATGCTGCTATGGCTGACATGATAGTTACGGTTCGTGGTCGCCCTCAACCATAAGCTAGTTTATAGCGATATGAGCTTACTGCAAAAGATGAAGGTGCTTAACTGATGCATTTCAGCTTAAGCGCTTCATTTAATCAATTTTTATCACATATTGTATTGCTCTGTGTGTGTTTAAGCAGCTTTATTCTTTGGCCAGATTATCGCCACTGGGCTTATCAACTGGCATTCTATTTTATTCTTATCTCGTATCTGGCTTTTTTTGTCGCTCATCTGTTGGCGTTAAGGCATTGGCGTTGCCAATTTTCTTTACTTGATGCAAGTAAAGGTAAGTTATCCCAAGGGCAAGAATTTCAATTATGGCGCAGTTCAATAGTCACTGTATTTGCTACAGTGATGTTTATTGAACTTGACGTTTTAGATGAGCGGGGAGTTGCAACTCGGGGAAAAAGGCAGTTATTAATTGTCTGGAGCGACATGCTTGACGACAGCAGTTACCGAAACCTGTGTCGTCAATTAATCGCATATCAAAAGCGTTAATAATCTTAACGCTATCGTTCAGGTTGTAAAATAGTTGGCTTTGGATTATCGACTTGCTCTGGGTAATCGGCATTATAGTGTAGGCCACGACTTTCTTTTCTTTCCATGGCGCAGCGAATGATTAACTCAGCTACTTGAACCAAGTTTCTCAATTCCAGTAAATTGTTACTGACTCTGAAGTTACTATAATATTCTTGAATTTCTTGTTGTAACAATGCGCAGCGGCGTAGCGCGCGCTCCAAGCGTTTATCGGTTCTAACAATTCCTACATAATCCCACATGAATAAACGCAGTTCATGCCAGTTATGGGCAATGACCACTTCTTCATCTGAGTTACTAACCTGACTTTCATCCCAGAGTGGCACAGGCCCTGGTGTCGGCACTTTTTCAAGCAAGCTTTCAATATCTTGAGCAGCAGCTCTAGCAAAAACCAAGCACTCTAATAAGGAGTTACTGGCCAGTCGGTTGGCACCATGTAAGCCGGTGTAGGCTACTTCACCAATGGCATATAGGCCATTGATATCAGTTTGACCATGCAAATCTGTCATGACGCCGCCGCAGGTGTAATGGGCTGCAGGCACCACAGGGATGGGATCGGTGGTGATATCAATACCAAATTCTAAACAGCGACTGTAAATCGTGGGAAAATGTTTGATGACAAATTCAGCGGGTTTATGGCTGATATCTAAATACAGACAATCAGCACCCAAGCGCTTCATTTCATAATCGATTGCCCTTGCCACAATATCACGGGGAGCAAGTTCCGCGCGTTCATCAAATTCAGGCATAAAACGGCTACCATCAGGTCGTTTTAAATATGCGCCCTCACCACGTAATGCTTCAGTGAGCAGATAATTTCTAGCATCAGCATGATACAAGCAAGTTGGATGAAATTGATTAAACTCCATGTTGGCAATACGGCAACCCGCTCGCCAAGCCATGGCGATTCCGTCACCACTAGCAATATCCGGATTAGAAGTATATTGATATACCTTTGAACAGCCACCTGTCGCGATAGCAACAAATTTGGCTGTTACCGTTTCAACGTGCTCAGCATCGCGGTTCCAAATATAAGCACCCACTACACGATTACCGGGGCGGTTTAATTTGCGAGTGGTGATTAGGTCAATGGCATTATATCGTTCAAGGACCTTAATGTTCGGGTGCGCGATTGCGCGTTCTTGCAAGGTTGTTTGTACGGCTTTTCCTGTTGCATCGGCTGAGTGCAAAATACGTCGATGGCTGTGACCACCTTCACGAGTCAAATGATAAGGTGCTGCGCTTTGATCGCCGTCAGTTTCTTCTTTATCAAATGCCACACCGCATTGAATTAACCATTGCATCGACTTTTTGGCATTTTCAGCCGTGTAAGTCACCACTTCTTTGTCACAAAGTCCTGCGCCAGCAATGAGCGTGTCGTTAACATGTGATTCAATAGTGTCCGATTCATCGAATACAGATGCGATTCCACCTTGGGCATAATAAGTCGAACCTTCCGCCAAAGGGCCTTTAGAAAGTAAAATAACTTTAGACTTTTCAGCTAGATGCAGGGCAAGTGTTAATCCTGCTGCACCGCTACCTATAACCAAAATATCAGACTGGTGTTCAACTGCTTGTTTCATAAGGTATCATGGAGTACTTAATATGTTCCTCAATGGTAAATCAATTACGCTTTTTTGGGTACTTAGACATTACTATTAGATGGGGTAATCGCTAATTTTTTAATTAAATTAATTTTTTTTCATTCAATATCGAACTTTTTCAAAGCATGCGAGTCTACTTTAATGTGAATATGATTCGAGCGACTGAGAAATCAGTATTATAGATTTAGGAGTAGTCGGCTCGGATGAGTGGACAAATAAGTGATCAACAGTTAGTTGAACGTGTTCAGCGTGGTGATAAAAACGCCTTCAATTTGCTAGTCCAAAAATACCAAAATAAGGTAATGAGCTTAATTTCGAGATACATACGAAACCAAGCGGACATAGCAGATGTTGCACAAGAAGCCTTTATTAAAGCTTACCGTGCATTACCCAACTTTCGGGGTGAAAGTGCTTTTTATACTTGGCTTTACCGTATTGCAGTAAACACTGCAAAAAATCATTTGGTTTCTCAGAGCAGAAAAACACCGGCTAACAGTGTTGACGCCGAAGAAGCTGAATACTACGAAGGCAGCGATGCATTAAAGGAATTTGCTTCACCAGAACGCTTGGTGTTATCAGATGAAATTAATCGGGTGATTTTTGAAACGTTAGAAACGTTGCCAGAAGAATTGAAAATTGCAATATCATTACGAGAACTCGATGGTATGAGTTACGAGGATATTGCCAATATCATGGATTGTCCTGTTGGGACGGTGAGATCAAGGATCTTCCGCGCACGGGAATCAATCGATAAAAAACTCCAGCCTTTGCTGGAACAGTAACAGTCTTTATGACATGGGTGAAAAATGCTTAAATCAGGTCAAGAATGGGTTTCATCAGCAGTTGACGGCGAAGTTGATGCAAAAACATTAGCGGAATTGTCAGCAGACGAAGGCTCACATAGCAAATGGCAAAACTATCACATGATAGGCGATGCAATGCGCGGCGAGTTACCACAGACAATTGATTTGGATCTTTCTGCTAATATTGCAGCGGCAATAGAATTAGAGCCAGCCATTATTGCACCTCAGACTCAAACAACTTCAGTACATGATACTGAAACCGTGAACGAGACTAAGAAAGATAATGTGGTACCGTTTTTCAAACAGTTTGGTCAATATGCAATTGCTGCAACTGTGGCTATGGTAGCAATTGTTGGTGTGCAAAATTATGAGCAAGACCCAAGTGTCGACTCACCATTACCTGTGTTAAATACTCGTCCTTTAATTGGGACTGCGTCACCTGTTAGTCTCCAAACTGGGGCTGTACAAAATCAATCTAATATCAGTAACGATAATATGGTTGAGCAACGTCGCCGTATAAATTCTTATATCCAAGACCATATGCTACAACAAAGGTTGAATTCAGGTGCGGTTGTGGACAACAATAGCGAAATTGAACTAAACGATTTTAATCATTAATTCGGAGTTAGCTTGCGTCTAATCCTGTTAGTACTTGCTGTATTGGCTTTCCCTAGTATTGCCGAAGAAGAAAAATCAGCGAAAGCTTGGCTTGAAAGTATGAGCCAAGCATTACAAACCAAACAATTCAAATCTTCTATTATTCAACTGCAAGCCGACCACATACGACCACTGGTTTATCTGCATGGTACGGTCAATGATAAAGAAGTCGCTTTTCTAGAGTACCTCAATGGCCCCCCTAAAAATGCGGTCAGAGTTGCTGATACGGTAACATTTATTGAGCATGACCAACCGGCATACAGCATCAGCGCTCCCCGTATTCAAGGTCTTTGGCCTGCTATTTTTGCATCTAATATCAATTCTTTAGAGCAGGGGTATCAATTTGTTTTAGGTGGAAGAAGCCGTATAGCTGGGCGCCCTGGGCAAATGATCCGCATTATTCCGGTTGATGAACACCGCTTTATGTCACAAGTTTGGGTGGACATGGAAACCCATTTACCACTGCGTTATGACATGATTAACCAAGACAAACAGCTTATTGAGCAAATGATGGTCATTGAGCTAATAGAGCTTGGTGAGCCAGCGAGCATTTTAGTCGAAGCTGAAAAGCAAGAACTGCCGCCTGTGATGAACCCAGCTGAACGGATTGAAGGACAGAATTGGCAATTTACTTGGTTACCTGCAGGGTTTCATTTAGTAGTAAAAGATCATCACCGCTTACTTGGCAGTGATGAATCAGTTGAATATATCGCTTTAACCGATGGCTTAGTTAACATTTCAGTGTATGTGGCCAGAATGGGTGATAGTCCAATGCCTGATGAGCTAATTACCCGCAACGGCCTTTCAATGGTGGTTGAGCAAGTGGGCAATGTTGAAGTAGTTGCTGTGGGTAAAGTGCCTGCAGATACGCTTAATCGTATTGCTAAAAGCCTAGTGTTGAAATAAAGATTCTTGAAATAAATGGTCTTGAAATAACGAGTATTAAAGTAACTAGCCATAAAACAAGCGTTAAAATAAGTGCTAGAATCACTAGCACTTAACCTACAGGGCGCCTTTCGCTATGACTCAACAAGTAGACTCAACATCAGCGCAAAAACCTCAATCACCTCCAGCATTATCGCAATCGATGTTGGAGGAGGTGGCGACGGTAATCGCTTACGATCCCAAAGGGTGGGTCACCGTTGAGATTGAACTTAAGAGTGCTTGTAATCATTGTTCAAGCAGTGACAATTGTGGCACCTCAACGGTTGCTAAAGCCTTTTCGATTAAAAAGCAGCAATTCTCTCTGATGGCAGAACAAGCCTGCGAAGCGGGTGATTTACTGAAACTTGCTCTGCCTGAATCCGTGATATTAAAAGCAGCAATGCTGGTTTATATCACTCCTTTAGTTGGGTTATTTTTAGGCGCTATTATGGGGCAGGGCTTAGCTGGTCTTTTGGATATCAACACTGACCATGGCGCAATGATGCTTGCAGCGATAGGCAGTTTCATGGCTTGGAAAGCCGGTAAAAGCAAAGCGCTAACGCTTGAAAAAGCCTCGACGCCCATCATTACAGCGTATTTAGGCCAAGGGATCAGCCTTTCGCGGGGGTAGATAGCATTATTTATCAGATATGAAGGGTGATTTTATTATTGTTTTTTGTCCAGTTATTGATTGTGATTGGTATTAACCCCTTTATCAGGTACAATTCAACCTCATTATATCCACCATTTTAGTAGTAGCCATTTCACCCACATGAAACACATTAGAAACTTCTCAATTATTGCCCATATCGACCATGGCAAATCAACATTGTCTGATCGCCTTATCCAATTTTGTGGTGGTTTATCAGACCGTGAAATGGACGTTCAAGTTCTCGATTCTATGGATATCGAACGTGAGCGCGGCATTACCATTAAAGCGCAGAGTGTTACCCTCGACTATAAAGCCGATGATGGTGAAACTTATCAGCTGAACTTCATTGATACACCCGGCCACGTTGACTTCTCTTATGAAGTATCCCGTTCACTTGCTGCGTGTGAAGGTGCATTGCTAGTAGTTGATGCCGGTCAAGGCGTTGAAGCACAGACACTTGCAAACTGTTACACCGCCTTAGAAATGGATCTTGATGTGGTACCGATTTTAAATAAAATCGATTTACCTCAAGCCGATCCTGAGCGTGTCGCTGCAGAAATCGAAGATATTGTTGGTATCGATGCTATGGAAGCTGTGCGCTGCTCAGCTAAAACGGGTATCGGTATTAAAGATGTACTAGAAGTCATCGTATCGGATATCCCACCACCAGAAGGTGATATCGATGCACCACTTCAAGCGCTGATTATTGATTCATGGTTTGATAGTTACCTTGGTGTTGTCTCGTTAGTACGTATTAAGCATGGCGTCTTGAAAAAAGGTGACAAGTTTAAAGTTATGTCTACCGGTCAAAACTACAATGCTGACCGTGTTGGTATCTTTACGCCTAAACAAACAGATACACCTGAGCTTAAAGCCGGTGAAGTTGGCTTTGTTATTTCGGGCATTAAAGAAATTCACGGCGCACCAGTAGGTGATACCTTAACTCACGCTAAACATGGTGCCGAAGAGCCTTTACCTGGGTTTAAAAAGGTTACACCGCAAGTTTATGCCGGTGTATTCCCAATTTCGACAGATGAGTTTGAAAGCTTCCGTGATGCATTAAACAAGCTAAGCTTGAACGATGCATCGCTGTTTTTCGAGCCTGAATCATCTTCAGCATTAGGTTTTGGTTTCCGTATTGGTTACCTTGGCTTATTGCACATGGAAATCATTCAAGAGCGTCTTGAGCGTGAATACAACCTTGATTTGATTACCACAGCACCGACGGTTGTTTATGAAGTTCAATTGAACAATGGTGAGGTGGTGTATGTAGATAACCCATCAGATTTACCGCCAATCAATAACATCGACATGATCCGTGAACCTATTGTTGAAGCAAACATGTTGGTGCCTAAAGAGTACTTGGGTAACGTTATCACTTTATGTGTCGAGAAGCGTGGCGTACAAACCAATATGGTTTATCACGGTAATCAAGTTTCTGTGACTTACGAATTGCCAATGGCTGAAGTCGTCATGGATTTCTTTGATAGATTGAAATCAACCAGTCGTGGTTATGCCTCATTAGAGTATAACTTTATTCGTTTTGAAGAAGCGGATATGGTGCGTTTAGATATCTTGATCAATGGTGACAGAGTTGATGCGCTAGCAATGGTTATTCATCGTTCAAACATTCGTCATCGCGGCTTAGCTTTAGTTGATAAAATGAAAGAGCTGATCCCAAGACAGATGTTTGATATCGCGATTCAAGCTGCGGTGGGTAGTCAGATTATTGCCCGCTCAAACATTAAAGCAATGCGTAAAGACGTTACCGCTAAATGTTATGGTGGTGATGTCTCGCGTAAGAAGAAACTACTAAATAAGCAAAAAGAAGGTAAGAAGCGCATGAAGCAAGTCGGTAACGTTGAAGTGCCTCAAGAAGCGTTCTTAGCTGTATTGAAACTTAATGATTAATCCTGCATAGGTTTCATTAGAGTTCAGATAACGCCGCAGTTTGCGGCGTTGTCATTAGCAAAAGTTAATTTTGCAACAACGGTTTATTCGTATAATTTGTAACATTACAGTTAGTGCTTAACGATGTATTCCATAGGATACTCATTATTCAGCGGTTTATTCATTAAACTATTATTTGAAAGTGTTAAAGGCAGGAGCTTAAATTTCAATGGCAGCCCATTTTTCTCTTATTTTAACCATAATAACCCTTGTGAGTGGGTTAATTTGGTTAATCGATGCAACGATATTTGCCCCTAAACGTCGTGAAAGCTTAGCCCTTGCAGAAGCAAAGCAACCTGATTTGAGTGATGATGCAAAATACAGCATTACGCGTGAATCAACCTTGGTTGAATTTGCCCATTCAATTTTTCCGGTTATCGCATTTGTATTGATATTGCGTTCATTTATTTATGAGCCATTTCAAATACCATCAGGCTCAATGAAACCGACTTTACTGGTAGGTGATTTTATTCTGGTAGAAAAATTCAGTTATGGTTTACGTGACCCCGTCTTTCGCAGCAAGCTAATTGAAACAGGTGAGCCTGAGCGTGGCGATGTGTTTGTGTTCAAATATCCTCAGCAGCCTGAAATAGACTATATTAAAAGAGTGGTTGGTTTACCCGGTGACCGTATTATTTACCAAAATAAGCAATTTCTTATTCAGCCTAAATGTGATGCAGCAACAAATTGTCCGCCAGCAAAAGCAATTAAGCTAACGCCAGTTAATCGTGGTGAGTTTACCCATGAAGGTGTGTCGTTATCTCGCTATACCGAGCAGTTAACTGATGTAGAACATGATATTTTAATCAACCCATCTCGCCCTGATTTTAGCTCACATTTCTTTGAGCAACCGGGTACGGCAGTGGGTGAATTTATTGTGCCAGAAGGTCAGTACTTTGCCATTGGTGATAACCGTGACAACAGCACTGATAGCCGCTTTTGGGGCTTTGTCCCTGAAGCTAACTTAGTAGGTAAAGCGGTAGCGATTTGGATTAGTTTTGAATTTGAACGACCTGCAAGTAGTTGGTTACCAACATGGGTACCAACCGGGGTGCGTTTTGACAGAGTAGGTGCGATCAAGTAATGGAACCAATTAAAAACTTACCGCGACTGTGTCGTACGCTGGGTTATGAGTTTACTAATGTTGATTTATTAACTCAGGCATTAACTCATCGTAGTGCTGCATCAAAACATAATGAGCGCCTAGAGTTTCTAGGTGACTCGATTTTATCAATCATTATTTCTGATGCCCTTTATCATCAGTTCCCTAAGGCTACTGAAGGTGATTTAAGCCGTATGCGTTCCACCTTAGTCAAAGGTGAAACCTTAACGGTTATCGCAAAAGAATTTAAGCTAGGCGATTACCTCTACTTAGGCCCTGGCGAGCTTAAAAGTGGTGGATTTAGACGTGAGTCTATTTTAGCTGATGCGGTTGAAGCAATTATCGGGGCGATTTATTTAGATGCTGACATAGAGACCTGTCGTAAGTTATTACTGACCTGGTACCAGCAGCGTTTGGCTGAAATCAAACCTGGCATCAATCAAAAAGATCCGAAAACGATTTTACAAGAATATCTGCAAGGTTATAAAAAGCCCTTACCTGAATACCATGTTGTTGATGTAAAAGGTGAGGCCCATGACCAGACATTTACAGTTGAATGTCGCGTAGCAGAAATCAATAAAGTAGTGACAGGCGTCAGTACTTCAAGAAGAAAAGCTGAGCAGCTAGCTGCCGCTCAGGTATTGGAGCTTATTAATAAATGACCAAAAAAACAGACTTGCCAGAGAACTCACCAGTTGAGCCGAGTTTAGATGAATTATTGGCAAGGATGAATGGCGCTGCGCCAGCCGCTACAGCAAAATACGAGATCACCTATTGTGGCATGGTTGCTATTGTCGGCCGCCCTAATGTGGGTAAATCGACCTTACTGAACAAGTTACTTGGGCAGAAGGTCAGTATTACCTCTAAAAAACCGCAAACCACTCGTCATCGCATTATGGGTATCCATACCGATGAAGCTAGGCAAATTGTTTTTGTTGATACTCCAGGCTTACATATTGAAGAAAAGCGTGCGATTAACCGCCTCATGAACCGTGCTGCAGCAAGTTCGCTTGCTGATGTCTGCATGGTTGTGTTTGTGGTTGATGGCATGACGTGGACTGAAGATGATGAGATGGTGCTCAAGAAATTAGAGCAAGGCAGTGGTCAGCGTAAAACGGTTTTAGCTATCAATAAAGTCGATAATATTAAAGATAAAGAGTCTTTATTCCCTTATCTTGAAAAGTTATCTGCTAAGTTTAAATTTGATGAAATTCTGCCTATCTCGGCTACTAAAGGCACGAATATTCAACGAATTTTAGATTTAGCCAGTGAGTCGTTACCTGAAGCTGGATTTTATTTCCCAGAAGATTACGTCACTGACCGTTCGCAACGCTTTATGGCATCAGAAATTGTCCGTGAAAAGCTAATGCGCTTCTTAGGTGATGAATTGCCTTATGATGCCACCGTTGAGATTGAACAGTTCAAAATGATGGAAAACGGCGTTTATCAAATCAATGCTTTGATTTTGGTCGAGCGTACGGGCCAAAAACGTATGGTTATCGGTAATAAAGGTGAGCGTATCCGCACTATCGCCACCCAAGCTCGACTTGATATGGAAACCTTGTTTGATAATAAAGTTTTCTTAGAAGTTTGGGTTAAGGTTAAGTCAGGCTGGGCAGATGACGAACGTGCTTTACGAAGCTTAGGCTATGGTGAAGACTAAGCCGATGCTTTACTTAATACCGACTTTAGCGACTGTGTAACCCTGCTATGTTAAGGGGGTACATACTACATCATCGACCATACAGAGAATCCAGTGTGATCGTTAACCTGTTAGTTGATGATGTAGGAAGGGTCGATGCCTTAGTCAGAGTAGGTAGCGGAAAAAAATCCCTTAAAAGTATCATTCAGCCATTTCAGCCGCTGATATTCCAGTTCAATAGCAAATCAGGCTCTACTGATTCTTCGCTTAAATTTATTACCCAAGTTGAACCCGCAGCGCCGGCATTACCCCTTAAAGCTGAAAGTTTATATTCTGCTATGTATCTTAATGAGCTGCTGGTTAGGGTACTTAATTCAGGCCAACATGCTGAAGGGTTATTCCTGCATTATCACCGCAGTTTAATGGGCTTGGCGCAGCAATTTAGTTCCAGTCATTTACGCTATTTTGAGATGGAGCTACTTTTAGAATTAGGTGCTTTGCCATCACTGGACTACGACACCTTAGGTGAGATGATCATGGCAGGTTGCAGCTATCGTTTTGTTACTGATGCCGGTTTTGCTGTCGTAAATCAAGCCGCATCAGAGCATTTTACAAGCAGTCGTAACTTGCTCGCTGGTGAGATGCTCATTCAGCTCAAGCAAAAACAATTAACCCCAGAGCACCTAAATCAAGCCAAAGGGCTCATGCGCTATCTGTTAACGCCGCTATTAGGCGGTAAGCCATTACTTAGCCGTAAGTTATTTATTAAACAATAACTTTTTAATATATGAGCAGCCAGTGGTTTACATTAGAATAGGCCCACTAGTTTGAAATATTACTTTTTAGATTTGCTAGTTAGCGAGTCAGTTTTGCCAATTAAGGAGCCACAATGAGTGGAATTTTATTAGGAATTAACATCGATCACATTGCCACTCTTCGTCAAGCTCGTGGAACCAGTTACCCTGATCCTATCCATGCCGCAGCGGTTGCAGAACATGCTGGCGCAGATGGCATCACTATTCATTTACGAGAAGATCGCCGCCATATTCAAGACCGTGATGTGTATTTGTTGGCTAAAACCCTTAAAACGCGGATGAATTTTGAGTTTGCCGTTACCGATGAAATGATTGCGATAGCCTGTGAAGTTAAGCCCGCCTATGCCTGCCTAGTGCCAGAAAAGCGTGAAGAGCTGACCACAGAAGGTGGCTTAGATGTGGCAGGTCAACTTGATAAAATCACTCAAGCTGTCACGACGTTAGCTGCAGAAGGCATCAAGGTATCTTTATTTATTGATGCCGACAAAAGCCAAATAGATGCTGCTGTAGCATCGGGCGCACCTTATATTGAAATCCATACCGGTTGTTATGCCGATGCTGAAACGGATGCTGAGCAGGCTATAGAGTTGGCGCGCATTACTGAAATGGCCAAATATGCTCACAGTAAAGGCTTGATTGTTAATGCAGGACATGGATTGCATTACCATAACGTCAAAGCTATTGCAGCTATCCCTGAGTTGTATGAGTTAAATATTGGGCATGCTGTTATCGCTAGAGCAGCCATTGACGGTTTAGCGACTGCAGTAAAAGATATGAAAACATTAATGCTAGAAGGGCGTAGAGGCGAATAATGGCCATTGTGGGTATTGGTACAGACATTATTGAGATAAACCGCATTGAGCTGCAATATGCCCGTTTAGGGGATAAGTTAGCTAAGCGTGTACTCACGCCTACAGAGCTTGAAATTTACCAATCTTCAAAAATAGCCCATCGATACCTAGCAAAACGTTTTGCTGCCAAAGAAGCCGCAGCGAAAGCCTTAGGCACTGGTATTGGCCGCGGAGTTTCATTTCAGCATATTCATATCAGTAATGATGACAATGGTGCGCCACTAATTAGCTTTACTGATGGTGCATTAGCAAGGCTTGAGCAACTAGGCGCGACCCGCGGCCATATTACTATTGCTGATGAGCAGCATTATGCCGTTGCAACTGTGATTATTGAGTCTTAGTGACTGAAATTGTTAATATTAAATATCTAAAGGCGCTTAATGCGCTTTTTTGTGGTTGAGTCTTTTTAGGGCGAAACTTGAGTTTGCTGATATCGATAGGGTAAGTTAACGTGAGTTAACCATTACTCACAAAAAACTAACAACTAAAGGTGGTGATATGAAATCAGCGGTCGAGCAGTTAGCAACTTATAAAAGTGTGCACTTAAACCCGAATAATATTCGCACCCATTTCATCGGCGTACCGCTGATTATCTGGTCAGTATTTTTGATGTTAAATTTTATACCGGTGAATTTGCTGTCTTTGCCAAATTTGTATATCAATGTGAATGTGGCATCCGCGTTTGCTATCGGTACTTTAATTTACTACTTCATCTTGCATAAAGGTTTAGCGTTAGGATTAACGATTTTTATTGTTCCAGTGCTTATCACCACTACGCTGGCAGCGCAGCATGGGGCGGGCTGGCTTGTGGCCATTGCTGTATTTGTTGTTGGTTGGGCGATTCAGTTTATCGGCCATAAATACGAAAAAGCCAAACCAGCTTTTATTGACGATTTAAATCAACTTTTGATAGGGCCGTTTTTTTTAATGGCAGAGTTGTATTTTATGCTTGGCTTTGGCAAAGAACTTGAAGAAGAAATCACCCCAATAGCGCGGGATAAACGCAGAGCGTTAGAGGCTAAAAAGCGTCAAACCGCATAAGTTTGATTGAATTTTCGGTATTAAAAAAGGCGCTCAATGCGCCTTTTTAGCTTTTTAATAGCTTAAAACTAACTAATGTTAGTCATCCTGCTCAACTTCAGTAAGCGCAGCATCCGGTATGACTTTTACCGTTTTAATCATGTTATCTGATACCTCTAAAACCTCAATGTCATAGCGGCCTATTTTAAGGCGAGTACTGGCTGATGGTATCTCTTCAAGGTGTTCGATGATCAACCCATTTAAGGTTTTAGGTCCATCGATGGCAAAATCCCATTTCATTTCTTTATTTAAGTCACGTATGGTGATGCTGGCTTCGATAATGAAACTGCCATCTTGTTGAATATCAATATCTTCACTGGCAGTGGTAATCATTGAAGTGGTGAAATCACCGACAATTTCTTCAAGAATATCTTCTAACGTCACCAAACCTTGAATATCACCATATTCATCCACTACTAAGCCAAAACGTTCTTTATTCTGCTGAAAGTTAGACAGTTGTACCGTTAACGGCGTGCCTTCTGGAATGAAGTACAATTCTTTTACGGCTCTTAATAATGTCGACTTACTAAATTCTTCTTTTGACTGCAGTCTTAAGGCATCACGCAGGTGGATAAAACCGACGGCATCATCGATATTATCGCGATACACCAACACTCGTGTGTGCGGGCTTTGAGTCACCTGTTTATTAATCAGTTTGAATTCGTCATTAACGTTAATGGCATAAATGTCTGAGCGCGGGATCATAATGTCTTCAACCGTGACTTTTTCTAAATCTAGAATCGACAAAAGCATTTCTTGATGTCGCTGCGGGATCAATGCCCCAGCTTCATGAACAACCGTGCGTAATTCTTCTTGACTAAGGGCATCATTAACACTGACATTTTTAATTCCTAATACCCGTAAAAAACCAGAAGTGATTAAGTTAATTACTTTCACTAGCGGCCATAATATCGACAGTAAGGCTTTTAATAGCAAGCTTGACGGAAAGGCAATACGTTCAGGGTGTAAGGCGGCAATGGTTTTTGGGGTGACCTCGGCAAAGATGAGAACCACCAAAGTCAAAACACCTGTGGCAATAGCTACGCCCATGTCACCAAATAAGCGCATGCCAATAATGGTTGCTATAGCAGAGGCTAAGATATTAACCAGATTATTACCAATTAAAATCAGGCCGATTAAGCGGTCGGGTCGCTCTAACATTTTTAGTGCACGAATAGCACCTTTGTGGCCGCTAGCTGCTAAATGACGTAAGCGATAGCGATTTAAGGTCATCATGGCGGTCTCACTACCCGAAAAATAGGCTGAGATACAAATTAACACCAACAGAGAGAAGAGGAGTGCGCTGGTAGAAATAGCGTCCAAAAATGGCTCCAGTTATTGTAGTAAAAAAAAGACGAATGATGAGTATCAATCATTCGTCATGAGTGTCAAGCTTGGTTAATACTATTCAACCAAATATACGGTTATCGTAAAATAATTTCAGTAACGATTCGTGCGCCAAAATAAGCCAGAGAAAGTAACGTTGCCCCAGATAAGGTATATATTACAGCTGTACGAACACGACAACCGATGCTGTAATGCTGCCAAAGCATCACACAGTAAACCACCCAGGCCATAATTGATAAAATAGCCTTGTGACCTTTGCCATCTTCAAACATATCTTCCAAGAAGATAAACCCTGTCGCCAGTGATAATGTTAGTAGCATCACTCCGATAGTCACCAAATGGTACAGCTGTTTTTCAACTGTCATTAATGGCGGCATGCCGGGGCTCATCATGGTTTTCTTGTTTTTCAATTTATTTTGGATTAGCCACAACTGAATAGCGTACAAAGCTGCAATCATCAAGGCACTGTAGGCCATAAGCGATAATACAATATGTGCTAGGATTTCTGGGTGAACATCAAAGTGGATGATGTATTGAGGGGGAATGAGCCACAGCACAGCAACCGAAATAACTGAGCAAGCATAAACCACAGGCACCACAACAATCACTTTTAAGCGGTGCATGATAATGGTAAAGCTAAAGGCAATAATCCAATTAACCAGTGAAATCACATTGGTTAAACTAAAGTTTTGCCCATCAGCGGTAAAAATGGTTTGTGATAATGCAATGCCATGAAGCACAACGGCAATGGATGCAAAGATAGCAACGAGCTTGCGATTGGGACCTTCTACGTGGAAAAGTCGGCTTGTCACTAAAATAAGTGCAATGCAATAAAACAACATCGCCGAAGCTGGGAAAATGACCATCTGGAATAAACCTATCAAGTTATGAGTGCCGTTGTTTTTTACAATATAAAATCAGCACATCTTTAGTTAGTTAAGATTAACACGAACGCCCCCCAATAGTGGAGTGACCTAAGACTCAAAATTTAACAGTTTCCATCATTTAACTGCAAATTCTTTACGAAAGATGATGAATATCAAATCTGATAGCGCAGGCTGATGTCGCATCTTGAAGTAGTTTGGGTATAATGGGCGCCAATTATGGAATCGTTTAAGGTATACAGCAGCGCATGTTTGAGAATCTATCTGACAGACTGTCACGCACCCTCAAGAATATTAGTGGTCGTGGTCGCTTAACCGAAGACAACATTAAAGATACCTTACGTGAAGTGCGCATGGCGCTGCTTGAGGCTGATGTTGCTTTGCCAGTGGTACGCCAATTTGTTAACAGTGTAAAAGAACGCGCTGTTGGTCAAGAGGTGTCAAAAAGTTTAAGTCCAGGACAAGCATTCATTAAAATTGTCCAAAACGAACTTGAAATTGCAATGGGTGAGGCCAATGAAGCCTTAGACCTCGCTAGTCAACCGCCAGCAGTATTAATGATGGCAGGTTTACAAGGTGCGGGTAAAACCACCAGTGTTGCCAAACTGGCTAAATTTTTACGTGAACGCGAAAAGAAATCAGTACTGGTAGTGAGTGCCGATGTTTATCGCCCTGCAGCGATCAAACAGCTAGAAACCTTAGCCACCGAAGTAGAAGTTGAGTTTTTCCCATCGGATGTGAGCCAAAAGCCAGTAGATATTGCTACTGCCGCGATTGCCCATGCCAAGCTTAAGTTCATTGATGTTGTGATTGTCGATACCGCAGGTCGCTTGCATGTTGATGAAGCGATGATGGATGAAATTAAAGACCTTCATGCAGCCGTTAATCCTGTAGAGACGCTCTTTGTTGTCGATGCTATGACTGGCCAAGATGCAGCTAATACTGCAAAATCATTTAATGAAGCATTACCGTTAACCGGTGTGATCCTGACAAAGATTGATGGTGATGCACGTGGCGGCGCGGCGTTATCGATTCGTAATATTACTGGAAAACCGATTAAATTCTTAGGTGTCGGTGAAAAAATTGATGCCCTTGAGCCATTCCACCCTGAGCGTATTGCTTCACGTATTCTTGGTATGGGCGATGTGCTTTCACTCATTGAAGAAGTAGAACGTGGCGTTGATAAAGACAAAGCCATGAAGCTTGCTTCAAAAGTGAAATCAGGTGGCGGCTTTGATTTAGAGGATTTTCGCGAACAACTGCTGCAAATGAAGAATATGGGCGGCATGATGAACATGATTGAAAAGCTGCCAGGTGTAGGCCAATTACCACCCGAAGCGTTAGCCCAAGTTCAAGATGGCAAGATGACCGGCCAAATGGAAGCTATTATTAATTCAATGACACCAGGTGAGCGCAAGCGTCCTGATATCATTAAAGGTTCACGAAAACGTCGTATTGCCTTAGGTTCTGGCACTCAAATTCAGGATGTTAATCGTCTTTTGAAGCAGTTTACTCAAATGCAAAAAATGATGAAAAAAATGTCAGGTAAAGGTGGCATGAAAAAAATGATGCGCAGTATGGGCGGTATGATGCCTCCGGGAATGAAGTTTCCAGGACGTTAATGCCTAAGTTTTTCATGGATATCTATTCAAATACCGCCGGTTAGATTTATTTTGACCTATTGCAGGCATTAGCCTTCGATGTAAAAATCGTCGGATTTGGTTGCAATAGTTGAAAAGTCAGGTAAAATCTTCCGGCTTTCTACTGGGGCCCTTCGCGAACACGGAGTCCCAGTTTTTTATTTTTGCTTCTAGCAAATCATTAGAGGAATAAAACGCATGGTTACCATTCGTTTAGCTCGTGGCGGCGCAAAAAAGCGTCCATTTTACAGTATCGTTGTAGCAGATAGCCGCAATGCACGTGACGGTCGTTTCATCGAACGTGTTGGTTTTTTCAACCCTTTAGCTAAAGGTCAAGAAGAAACTTTACGTTTAGATTTAGATCGTGTTGATCATTGGGTTGCAACTGGTGCTGCAACTTCAGATCGCGTAGCAAAATTGATCAAAGACGCTCGTAAAGCTGTTGCTTAATAGCGTTAAGGTATAAAGATGAGTAGTAATCAACAACCCATCGTACTAGGCAAAATAGGTTCTAGTCATGGTATTAAAGGTTGGATGAAAATCACCTCTTATACCGATTCTGTTGAAGGTATTTTTGAATATTCCCCTTGGTACATAAAAGAACAAGGTGAATGGCGTGAGGTTAAGGTCTCTCAGTGGCGTTTTCAAGGTAAAGCACTCGTGGCTTGCTTAGAAGGCGTAAATACACGAGAGGATGCGCAAGCACTTACAAATTGTGAGATTGCCATTCAGTCAGACCAAATGAAAAACTTGTCAGAAGATGAATTCTACTGGCGAGATTTGATTGGTTGTACTGTGACTAACACCAAAGGTTACAACATGGGTGAAGTCGATCAGATCGTGGAAACAGGATCGAACGACGTACTCCTTGTTAAAGCTAACGTAAAAGATGCTTTTGGCAAAGCGGAACGAATGATTCCCTTTGTCCCTGAGCAGTTCGTCCTTGAGGTGAACTTGCAAAGCAAACAGATATTAGTGGATTGGGATCCAGACTTTTAAGTCGAGGTACATCATATGCGGTTAGGGGTAGTAACCCTGTTTCCTGAGATGTTTCGTGCCGTTACAGACTTTGGAGTCACGGGTCGAGCCGTTAAAAACGGCCTGTTAGAGTTGCAAACGTGGAATCCTCGTGATTTCACCCATGATCGACATAACACTGTTGATGACCGACCTTACGGTGGTGGTCCAGGCATGTTGATGATGGTGCAACCGTTACGCGATGCTATTCATGCAGCGAAAGCTGCGGCAGGTGACGGTGCAAAGGTGATTTATTTATCACCTCAGGGACGTAAGCTGGATCAGCAAGGCGTTTCTGAGTTAAGTAAATCAACAAGTTTAGTGTTGGTATGTGGTCGATACGAAGGTGTTGACGAACGTATTATTCAATCTGAAATTGATGAAGAGTGGTCAATTGGTGATTATGTGCTTTCGGGCGGAGAATTACCGGCGATGACCTTAATTGATTCAGTTGCAAGGTTAGTACCTGGTGTACTAGGTAAGCAAGCGTCAGCAGAGCAAGACTCTTTCTCTGATGGCTTATTGGATTGTCCACACTATACACGCCCTGAAACTTTAGATGGTGTCGGTGTACCAGCAGTGCTTTTAAGCGGTGACCACAAAAAAATTAGACTCTGGCGGTTGCAACAAAGTCTTGGTAGGACTTTTTTAAGACGACCAGAATTATTTGAAAATCTAGCTCTGACTGGCGAACAAAAGACTCTTTTAGCGGAGTTTGTCAAAAATTTAGACAAACCTGTGTAGTCATAAGCCCAGTTATTTCTAGAACGGAGTAAGTTATGAACAACATCATTAAAATGCTCAACGAAGAGCAAATGAAAACAGATGTACCTGAATTTGGTGCTGGTGATACAGTAGTAGTTAAGGTACGTGTAGTTGAAGGCAACAAAGAACGTCTTCAAGCGTTTGAAGGTGTGGTTATCGCTAAGCGTAACCGTGGTCTTCATTCTGCATTTACAGTACGTAAAATCTCTAATGGCGAAGGTGTTGAGCGTGGTTTCCAAACGCACAGTAAACTAGTAGCTAGCATCGAAGTTAAGCGTCGCGGTCGTGTTCGTCGTGCTAAGCTTTACTACTTACGTGATCGTTCAGGTAAATCTGCACGTATCCGTGAAAAGTTGGCAACTAAGTAAGACTAGTTACCCGCTTAAAAAAATTAGATGCAGTGTTCGCACAATAGCCCGCCTTTATGGCGGGTTTTTGTGTTTTTGGAGAAAATTAAATTTAGTGGTTGATTAGTGGCTTAATCCAAGGCATAGTTAGCCCAACCTTGTAATGGCGTAGCGGTACAGTGTTACTTTTTAGTAAGGTCAGTTAGTGCAGTCATGGTTTACGCGATAGCCCCAAGACAGAAATAATTTTTTAAGAAGTGAGAAATATCATGCAGCAAGATACGATTAATAACGTTCATATTAGTTCAGAGAAAGTACTGGTCACCCCAGCAGAATTAAAAAAAGCATTGCCGCTGTCTGATCACGCTTATCAGTACATTCTTGACGCACGTAAAACCGTTGCCGATATTGTCCACAAACGTGACAATCGAGTATTAATCGTTACTGGCCCATGCTCTATTCACGATATCGATGCTGCCAAAGAATACGCCCTAAAGCTTAAAAAATTACATGATGATCTCAGTGATGAGTTTTATATCTTGATGCGGGTTTACTTTGAAAAACCACGTACGACAGTAGGTTGGAAAGGCCTTATCAACGATCCTGATATGGACGAGTCATTCGATGTTGAAAAGGGACTGAGAATGGCGCGTGAGTTGATGATTTGGCTTGCAGAGCTCGAGCTGCCGGTAGCGACTGAAGCGTTAGACCCCATTAGCCCACAATATATGTCAGAGCTGGTGACTTGGTCGGCCATTGGTGCCAGAACCACAGAGTCGCAAACTCACCGTGAAATGGCATCTGGCTTATCCATGCCAGTAGGATTTAAAAACGGCACTGACGGTAAACTTGGAGTGGCGATTAATGCACTGCAATCTGCGGCAAGCAGCCACCGCTTTATGGGCATTAACCAGCAAGGGCAAGTGTCATTACTGCAAACTGCAGGTAACCCCGATGGCCATGTGATTTTACGTGGTGGCAAAACACCTAATTATGATGCTGACAGTGTGGCAGAGTGTGAAGCGCAGTTACATCAAGCCAAATTAAATGCCAGATTGATTATTGATTGTAGTCATGGCAATTCATCAAAAGACTATACAAGACAGACACTAGTTTGCGAGGATGTATTTAAACAAATACATGCAGGTAACCGTTCAATTATTGGGGTGATGCTTGAAAGTCACTTAAATGAAGGTAATCAATCCAGCAATAAGCCTCTGTCAGAACTGGCTTATGGGGTATCGGTAACCGATTCTTGTATAAATTGGCAAACTACTGAGACATTGTTGCGTAGCAATGCTAATTTACTTAAAACAGTATTACCTAATCGATTCGCAGCATAAACGCGGCGATGGATGGATTTAAGCGATGAATGAAAAAACCACTTTAGATTTAGACAATTTGCGTGAGCTCATTGACGGCGTTGATCAGCAACTACTGCATTTATTACGTAAGCGATTAGATCTTGTTGCTCAAGTCGGGGCGGTTAAGCATGCTGCTGGGGTGCCGATTTACGCACCGCAGCGTGAAGCGTCAATGTTGGCGAAACGCCGTAAAGAAGCCAGTGAGATGGATGTTTCACCGCAACTTATTGAAGATATTTTACGTCGTTTAATGCGTGAGTCCTATTTGAATGAAAAAGATGTCGGATTTAAGCAAGTAAAAACGGATCTTGGTCATATTGTCATTGTTGGTGGTGAAGGCCAACTTGGTGGTTTATTTAGTCAAATGCTGACGCTGTCTGGCTATACTGTAAAAAGCCTTGATAAAAACGACTGGCATCGCGCAGACGAGTTATTTGATGGCGCTGGCATGGTGATCGTTACCGTGCCAATTAATGTCACTTGCGAGGTGATCAGCAATCAATTAAACAATTTAGCTGATGATTGTATTCTTGCTGATTTGACCTCAATTAAAACTGAGCCTTTAAATGCCATGCTTGCCGCTCACAATGGCCCTGTAGTGGGTTTACACCCAATGTTTGGCCCTGATGTGGGCAGTTTAGCAAAACAGGTTGTGGTGGTGTGTGATGGCCGTGAACCCCAAGCTTATCAATGGTTGCTCGATCAAATTATTATTTGGGGTGCACGCATTGTTAACGAAGATGCACAAAAGCATGATAAAGCCATGCAACTAGTGCAAGCCATGCGTCACTTTTCAACTTTTGTTTATGGTTTGAACTTATGTAAAGAGCAGGCCGATATTGAGACGCTTTTACAATTTAGTTCGCCTATTTATCGTTTAGAGTTGGCTATGGTGGGGCGTTTGTTTGCTCAAGATCCAAAGCTGTATGCTGATATTATTTTTGCCCAAGAAGGTAGCCAAGTCGCCATTAGTGATTATCTCGATAACTATGGTCAAGCGCTTCAACTACTTAAGACCGGCAATCGAGATGAATTCGTGTCTCAATTTGAGCAAGTTGCAAAATGGTTTGGGGATTTTGCGCCACAATTTCAGCAAGAAAGCCGCGCTATGCTACAGTCTGTCAATGATATGAAGACCAATTAAGCCGAGTTAACGCTGAATAATATTGCGAAATCATCAAACAGGGATTAAGGTTAAAGGGAGCTGCTTTTAAGTAGCTCTTTTTTTCGGACTAATAGGAGTGATAATCTAATGACAAATACTGAGGTTTACACCGCAGAAGATTTATCGCTTGGGCATTTTTTATATGCACTAATGAGCGCCTTTCCACTCTTTTTTTTACCAGTGTTTTTTAGTTTATTAATTAATATTTCCCAAAACCGTATTCCAGCAAGCTCTTTGCTGGGCTCTCATTTAAGATGGCAACGTAATAGCATGACAGGTTTGATGCCATTATTGATCTTAGGCTATTTTACTCCTCAATTATGGCTTAGTGTCCCGATATTTGTATTAGCTTTAGGCTGGTTTAGTTATCGTATTTTTAAAGGATGGCTTGGGTTAAATGATAATGTCAGCATGTATTAATTGTTGATTAACCAATAAAAAACCGAACTTAAAGTTCGGTTTTTTATTGGGCTAAAAGCAACCGCATGGTTTGGATAAATGATGCGGTTGGTTGCTGGTTTTATTGATGAAGCTCGTGTAGCAAGTGATGTTGGTCATCTGCCTCTGCCAGTTGTTGCTCATTCAGAATCAGCCCGTTGGCCTGTAGTTGCTTAACCGCTATGGCTTGCTGATGTAAAAGTGGGCTGTTAACCGCGTAACTGGTATTAACAATAACTGGCAAGTGGCATTGATGCTTTATTGCAATTAATCCGGCTAAATCCAATGACAGTTGCTCAGGATTAGTAAAGCTTCTAATGCCTGCTTCAACCAAGATCAGTTGTTGATTACCCGTGGTTAAAACTCTATCTGCAGCAGTAAGCCAGTCAGAGGTACTTGCCATAGTATTGCGCTCAAGCAATACCGGTTTACTGATAGCGCCAGCTGCATCTAACAGTTCTTTATCAAACATCGCCTTACCGGCAAGATAAACCATATCGGCCGACTTTACTGCGATATCGAAGCTGCTTACTGAGTCAACTTCAATGGCACTGAACAAGCCTGCTTGCTCAACGATATGACAATAGTTTTTAAGGTTTAACGGCGATAAGTTATCTGTAGATGAAGCTTGTAGCAATACCCCTTGATAACCAGACTCTTTCACCTGCTTCACCTTAGCGGCAAATAAGTCATCGGTGTCTGTAAGGGTCATTTGTTGCAGCGCAACTAAGTCCTTTTCACCAATGGCACACTGTTTGGTTTCAATAATGGTCTGCTCTTGTCGATACAACTTCGAATGCTTAGGGGCATCAAGATTGTCACTGGCAGTTTTATTGGGGGCTTTAGAGCTATTTGGCTCAATCACTAGCTGACTACTATTAAGTTGAGTTGGTTTGACGGTTTCACAAGGGTAACAGCCCAGCACTTTTATAAAGCGTGTCAGTCTTTCTAATTCTTTTAAGGCTTGCTGCATATCATGGTTTGCAAGATTTTCATCAACATCAAGGTAGAACATTTCTTCCCACGGGGTGCCAGGGATTGGGCGAGACTCTAACTTACTCATATTAATGTTATGGGCTTTTAATACGAGTAGCGCCTCAACTAGCGCGCCGGGCTTTTGTCCTGTAGCCATAATCAAGGTGGTTTTTGCCGGCAGTTGTGACGGCACTGCTACAGCTTTGCGTGCAACCACAATAAAGCGGCTTTGATTAATTTTTTGGTTGGCTAACCCTTTTTCTGTGGCACTTAATTGATATAAGGCGCCGCCTTCAGCACTGCCAATAGCGGCAACACTGTCATCATCTGCGTCAATGACTTGCTGCATGGCTTCAGCACTGCTTGAGCAATAGGCCAGCGTTAAGTTTGGATGTTGTGATAACCACTGACTGCATTGGCTAATGGGCTGTGGGTGAGCAAATACGGTTTTGATTTGTTCTAATTCAGCATTATTTTTGGTGAGTAAGCAATGGCCCACTTCAATGGTTGTTTCTCCGACAATTGAAAGAGAGGTGTGTTGCAGCACGTCATACACTTCATTAATTGAACCCGATGAGGTATTTTCAATAGGTAAAAAACCTAAGTCAGCATGGCCGAGTTCAACTGAACTGATAATTTCATCAAAACTTTGGCAGCCTAAATCAATCATTTCTACTTGGCGGCGCTGACAAAAACGGCTGGCGGCGAGATAAGAGTATGAGCCTCTAGCACCTAGGTAGGCGATGGTCGATTGTTGTTGCTGGATTTCAGGGTTAGCACGGCCATGTAAAAAGGCTTGTTGATTCAAGACTGAATCTTCAATAATGCTTTGATAAAGTGAGATAACAAAGTGAGCATCTAAACCTTGCTCTCTACCTTGTTGAACTAAGCGTTCTAATAATTCTTTTTCCCGCTGCGTATCTCTGATGGGCCTAACATCGACTTCTTTACTTCTGGCGACATCAAGGCTTAATTCACGCCTTTTGGCTAGTAAGGCTAATAAGTCCTTATCTAGTGAGGTAATTTGTTCTCTGGTCTGACTCAATTCTGGCGCTTTTTTCATAATAGCCTCAATGACGACTGCTTAGCTGACGTGGTGTTGAACAGCGAGCATTAAATATTTAATAATAAAAAGCCCCCCAGTTGGGAGGCTCTAAATTTCATTTTCGTTTTTACACAAAAAATCGGCCTCAATATGGGGGCTGAATAAAAAAGAAAATAAAATTGCGGCTAGTGATATTTTTCATACTGTAAAATTAAAGCGCTAAGCTATCAGTGTCAATCAAATAATGATCAAGTTTGCCCATTGTTTATGGTTTGCATAAAAAAGCGCACCCGAGGGCGCGCTTTGGTTTAAGAGTAATAAAAAACATCAAGCTGCGGTTTCCTCCTTATAGACATACTCAAAATCATTATCGGTTTCAGTTGTTGGTGAAACGTGACGTTGAGCCTGGGGTTTATGAGTCAGGCGATTTAGCTGTTTTTCCAGCTTTTTACCCATTGCAGTTATTGCTGCGTAAAGGTTTTCATTTTTCGCCTGGGCGAATAGTTCTCCACTTGGCAAGCCTACTGACGCTTCTATCTTAAAGAGCTGCTTTTCCTGAGTGATAATTACATGCGGGTTAATGAGTTGTAGATCATGTCTTGCGAGTTTTTCAATTTGTCCTTCGATACGTTCAAGAATCGGTGCAGTTACTTCAAGTTGCTTGCTAGTGATTTTCAGCATATTTCGAACCTTCTGTTGTTTGCTTAAGTTCAGATTACCAAGCTCTGAAAGAAAAATCGTGATCTAAATCACGTTTTGTAGGCCTTTTTAGACTGTTTGATTCATATTTGATCGCTTAGACAATTTAGCTAAAAAACCGCTTAAAAAGTCTTGAAACTCAATCTAAATAGGCGCATATTTGAATGGATAACAACCTAGCTTACCTCCCAGTTTTGAACGATTTTTGTTCACCAACTCCATTCTATGCAGCGGTTCAACGTCATTGAAACCATGTTTGCTGCCAACGTTTATACTGCTTGTCATCACTGGCTCCAAATATCTTTCTAAGTTTGACACTCATATCCAGATTTAAGGCCGTACTTATAGGCAAAGCCCTATTTTCAGAGCTGATTAAATAAACCCAAGTCTTGTGTTTTAATCCAATAATACAGAAACATGTAAGCTGTTGATGCTAATTGCTCCACAAGTGCTAGAGTTTGCACTTGTTTGATGAAACGCTGTAATACTTAATTACTTTTCTTTACCTTAAGGGTCTATGAGTGCAAGAATTTGCTCTTTATAATCAAGCATATTAAAAGAACTAAGCTTAAGGCACATCTATGAGTATAGAACAAAAAAAAATTAAGGTATGGGATATACCCACTCGATTATTCCACTGGTTTACGGTGGCGTTGCTGATTTGTTTGTGGTGGACAGCAGATGCAGGAGAGATGGAGTGGCACCAAGTTTGTGCTTATAGCTTTTTAGTGCTGATTGTCTTTAGGTTACTGTGGGGGGTTGTAGGTAGTGATACCGCAAAATTCAAAGACTTTGTCGCTGGACCTAAAAAAGTTATTGGTTATTTACGTGAGCCGTTAAAAGAGCCTGTTGTTGGCCATAACCCTATGGGTGGTTATATGGTGATACTAATGCTATTTGTGCTCACATTGCAGTTGCTAACGGGCCTATTCGCTACAGATGATATCTTTACCGAAGGACCGCTTTACGCCATGGTGTCTTCTGATACTGCTTCATTTATGACATGGTTACACAAAATGAACTTCAATTTTATCCTTGGGTGCATCGCATTGCATCTTTGCGCGATTACGATTTATGCCATTAAAGGACACAAGTTAGTAGGTGCGATGATTTCGGGTAAAAAAACCTTAACCCATGAGGAACATAAATTACTGAGCGCTGAGCCTAAAATGAAATCACCGTTACTTGCTTTTGGGATTGTCATGATACTTGGTTCAGGTGTCTGGGTATGGCTTATTGCACCTATCATTGCGTTTATGTGATTGAATTAATTCAAGAGACTGTCAGAAAAAAGCCCACTTCAGTGGGCTTTTTATTAGCGAGCTTAAATATGAATAGCATATTTAAGGCGCTGAATTTTTAACAATGTTTTATGGTTAGTCTTTCTTGTACATGTCATGGCAGCCTTTACAGCTTTTGCCTGTATTACCAAATGCTTGCTTGATTTGCTTTTTATCACCTGTTTGGGCTGCCAAGTCTAACTTAACCGCATTTTCTTGGAATTCGGTCATCTTAGTATCAAAGTCTGCTTTATTTGACCAGATCTTTGCTAAAGCTTCTGTATCGCCGTTATCAGAGCCTGCAATAAAACCTTCATGAGGGATTTTAGCTAGTGCCGCTAAATTAGCAGCGCGAGTTTGAAATACGGTTAATTCAAACTCTTTTTTGCCTTTCATCATTGCAGCCATATCGCCAAATTGGTAGCGGATTAAACTAAAACCTGCTTTACGATAATCGATAGCGTCATTGGCATCTTCAAAGTTATGTGCGTTGACAGTTGGAATAAGCAATGCGCTGACAGCTAAGGCCAATATTTTATTTTTCATGACAGATCTCTTTTTATTTATTGATTTATAGGTGTTTGTCACATTTTAAGCATAAATTTGAACCAAGTGCGAGTCTAGTTTTGTGTTTAATTGTAAATTTGATTTTTACAATAATTATCAGGCATATTTTGCATATATGATTTCTGTAAAAGCTGAATTGTTGCTACACTTTGTACTGTCGAGGCATTACTAAAAGAGAGCGTTATGCGAGCTAATTGGGATTCAGTTGTAGAAAAGGTACTAAGCTACCCAAATTCTGACGAATTAGGCATTTTATTTCAGTTATTAATGACAGAAGAAGAGCGTAGTGCAGTTGCTGGTAGGTTAAAGGTTTTTCAACTTTTATTGCAAGGTGAGCTAAGTCAGCGTCAAATATCTGCAGAATATCAAGTGAGCATTGCGACCATTACTCGCTGTTCAAACTATTTAAAAAATATGCCTCAGGCGCAAAAAGACAAAGTCCAGCAGCTGATACTGGACTAGTTACTTATGTCGCGCTAGCTATCTAAATTTAGCTTTAATGTTCGTTGAGGGATGCTTATGGCATCGATAGCTGATACGGCGCAGTAATATATAGCCTCCGTATGTAAAAAGCCCTATCGACAGTAACTGTGCTGAATCTTGAGGGAAAAAACGAAAGGTGATTACGGCCGAAATAATGTAAATGAATGGCATAAAGCCATATATTGAATCGGGTAGGTAACCCTCGACTCGTTTTCTTTTCTTATCCGTTCGGCGGTTTCTAGAGCGTAGGTTCCAGACATGAGCGCCGTAAAAAAAGACTAATATTGAAGCAACGACAATATAGGGTTGTTCAATGAAAGGTACGCTAGCTGCGCCGACAATCATATAGGCGTAAGGTAAGATTTCGTATAGCGGTTTAATTAACATAAGCACTCCTTCGCTTTAAATTAATTTTCAAACAGCAACAAAGGTTAACTCTATAACCTTCAAACCCAGCTGCTTTCTAGTTACCAAAGCACAGAGAAAGAAACAAAACCTGTGCCCAGCAATGCTTGTGGTTAAGTTTCACAGACAATCTATCTATGATTAATAATAACGTAAAAAAAATACGTCAACCTAAAAAAGGCTAACGTATTTAATAATTCAAACTTTAGGCTGAGTTAATCCAGTCTAAGTTATTGAATCAATGTCTAGGACAAAAATTGTTTATTAGACTTTAGTGGCAGCCACAACCGCCATTGCCATCACAACCCGGTTTGTCAGTACCACAAGCTTCATGGGCGTGCTCGCTGCCACAACCACCAGCAGCATGAATATGACCATGGGCAATTTCTTCGGCAGTTGCTTCACGTACATCCATCACTTCAACGCTGAAGTTTAATGCTTGACCAGCTAAAGGGTGGTTGCCATCAACAACGACTACAGTATCTTTTACTTCAGTAACTTGAACTGGGCGTTGACCCATTTCAGTTTCAGCAATAAAACGCATACCTGGCACGATGTCTTCGATATCGCCGAATGCTTCAAGAGGGACTTCTTGTTTTAGGCCGTCATGGTATTCACCATATGCTTGTTCAGTTGGAATATTCGCGTCAAATTTGTCACCAACAACTTTACCTTCTAGCTCAGTTTCTAAGCCTGGAATTAAGCCTTCAGTTCCGTGTAGATAAACCATAGGTTCAGCTTCAAATGAGCTTTCGATTAAACGACCTTCTTGATCGGTTAAACTGTAGTGAATAGTTACTGCTGCATGTTTTGTGATTTTCATAACGACTCCAATTCTGAATGTGGCGGCATAATACTATTGTTTTTACAAAGTCGCGATAATTTGTATCAGCTTTTGCTTATTCAATCACATGTTTTTAAATCAAGTATCTCGCTGGCTGACATTTGCTTTAAATCGTGGCGCATCCGGTTACTTATCCTTTGACAATGGATGTTTTTACCATTGTTGCTGTGACTAAATTTACGCGCAGTACACAGGTCACTGTTTTTAAATAGATTAGATGAATCATTTTCATGGTGATTTGCGCTGCCATGTTTATGAAAATGCTAATTTTAGTGCTTAGGCACTGAAATTTAATGCAAGATGACTTTTGGCGCTTTTGAATAACCATATAAAAATCATAATAATAGTAAGCATCTGACTTGTAAGTATTTATTTTTGTATATCTTTTTTGGATTACGTTTACGTAAACATACTAAAAACTTGTTTTGGAGGCGTTTTTTAGTGTGATAGCTGCGATTATTGTGATTTCAGCAGTGATTCAGCTTGTTATCAATAGAGTACTTAAAAATAAACCACTAATTAGGGGTTGACAACCTACCTTAAAAAAAGCAATTCTGTTATCAATTCAAAACAAACACATATTAAATCGAGTGTAATGATGAAATCCGTTAACCATGTTGTAGTTACCATTATTACAACCACCACAATTAACATTGTGGGGGCGGGCTGATTACACCCTAAAGATTTATAACGACAAGCCCGCTTCCCACAAAGAAGCGGGCTTTTTGTTTTCAGATTTAAAATTAATATTTAGTGCTAGCGAGTTAAGGGAGAAGAATATGAAAGTGATGAAGTTTGGTGGAACCTCGTTAGCCAATTGGCAACGTTTTTTGATGGCAGCAGACATTATTGAACAAGCTGCAGCTGAAGAGGCTATTGCGACTGTGTTATCAGCGCCTGCAACTGTTACCAATGCCTTGTTAGAGTTAGTAAGTCTCGCACAAACCAATCAAGACTATGCAGCGGTATTAGCCCATATTGAGTCGGTTTTTAGTGGCCTTTTTAGTGACGCTGAACAAGCGTTAATTTCACCGCAGCAAAAAGCGCTACTGGATGAAAAGCTGGCGCTGCAATTAACTGACTGGAATGACAAAGTCACTGGAATAAAGCTGCTTAACGAATGCCCCGATCATGTTCAAGCGCAGGTTATCGTCTCTGGCGAGCGTTTATCGGCAGCCTTAATGGAACAAGTGATGCTGGCAAAATCACTTACCGCAGCGCAATTTGACCCAAGAAAATTATTCTTAGCCCATGGTAAGCCACTTGAATCTATTGTTGATATCAATGAAAGCAAACCGCGTTTTGCTGCGCTTTCATTAAATGAAGCACGGGTATGGATTATGCCAGGTTTTACTGCTGCTAATGAGCAAGGTAAAACAGTGACTTTAGGGCGAAATGGCTCAGATTACTCTGCAGCGGTTTTAGCAGCTTGTCTTGATGCCTCGAGCTGTGAAATTTGGACCGATGTCGATGGGGTTTATAACACGGATCCACGCGTGGTATTAGACGCTAAATTACTTGAACAACTTAGCTATCAAGAAGCTATGGAGCTTTCTTATTTTGGTGCTAAGGTGTTGCACCCTAAAACCATTGCACCGATTGCTCAGTATCACATTCCTTGCTATATCAAAAATAGTTTTAACCCATCAGCGCCTGGCACATTAGTGTCTAATCGGCCTGACAAAACAGGCTTGCAGGTCAAGGCCATTTCTAACCTTGATGAACAAACCATGTTTAACATTTCAGGCCCTGGCATGAAAGGCATGGTGGGCATGGCCAGTCGTACCCTTGAAGCGATTTCTCGCAGTGGTATTTCAGTTTCATTAATCACTCAAAGCTCGTCTGAATACAGTATTAGCTTTTGTGTTAGCTCTAATGAAGCTTATAAAGCAAAACAAGCATTAGAAGTTGAATTTGAGTTAGAAATCCAGTCTGAGTTACTCGAGCCTATCGAATTAAGACAAGATTTAGCGATTGTGTCGCTTATTGGTGATGGCATGAAAACCCATAAAGGCGCCGCTGCTAAGTTTTTCAGCGCCCTGGCTAAAGCCAGCGTTAATATTATCGCCATCGCCCAAGGCTCGTCAGAACGTTCGATTTCTACTGTAATTGAGCAACGTAAAACTAAGCATGCCATTGCCGCCTGTCATCAAGCCTTCTTTGATGTTCAGCAGTATTTAGATGTGTTTTTAGTAGGCAGTGGTAATGTGGGGGCAGGGCTATTAGAGCAAATCAAACAACAAGCCTCGATGCTTAAAGAGCAGCATATAACCATGCGAGTATGTGGTATTGCCAATTCTCGTAAAATGCTTCTGAGCAGTGCTGGGCTAGATTTAAATAATTGGCAGGCTTTATTGGCTGATAGCGATACAAGCTATGATCTCGCAGAGATGCTGGCCTGGGGTAAAGAACAGCAACTGCTAAACCCTGTTTTAGTTGATTGCACTTCAAGTGAGTTGGTTTCAGATCGTTATCTTGATGTGATGAATGCTGGCTACCATGTCGTCACCCCGAATAAGAAAGCCAACACTCGTGATTATGCTTACTACCAACAATTGCGCACAACGGCGTTATTGCAGCGCAGACAATTCTTGTATGAAACAACCGTAGGTGCTGGCCTGCCAGTGATTGATAACTTAAAGAAACTGCTATATGCCGGTGATAAGTTACAGCGATTTAATGGGATCTTATCTGGTTCATTATCTTATATATTCGGCATGTTAGATGAAGGCATGAGCTTATCAGAGGCCACCTCAATCGCTCGTGATAAGTGTTTTACAGAGCCGGATCCTCGTGAAGATTTAAGTGGTTTGGATGTGGCGCGAAAAGTACTAATTCTTGCTCGTGAAGTGGGCATGCCATTAGAACTTGATGATATTAATGTTGAATCAGTTCTGCCAAGCTCGTTTGATGATTCAGGCGATGTAGACACCTTTATGAATCGTTTACCACAACTTGATGCGCAAGTCAGTGCGCGAGTTGAATCGGCAAAAGCGCAAGGTAAAGTACTGCGTTATGTGGGTCAGATTGAAGCAGGTAAGTGTCATGTACGTATTGTAGAGGTTGATTCATCAGATCCGTTATACAGCGTAAAAGGCGGTGAGAATGCACTGGCATTTTACAGCCGTTATTATCAGCCTATTCCATTTGTATTACGCGGTTATGGTGCGGGTACTGATGTGACTGCAGCTGGCGCGTTTGCGGATGTATTAAGAACTTTAAACTGGACTCGCGAGGTGGGGCTATGAGCAAACAAGTCACTTCGGATAAAGCGATAACTGTTTATGCTCCTGCTTCAATGGGTAATGTCGGTGTTGGATTTGATCTACTCGGCGCTGCGCTTGCGCCAATTGATGGCAGTTTACTGGGTGATAGAGTGATGATTGAAGCGGCTGATGCTGGTGTTCATTATTCTCAAACGGGTCCATGGGCGCATAAGTTACCAGAAGATGGTAAACAGAATATCGTCTATCAATGTGCTGTGTTTTTTCTTGAAAAACTTAATGCTAAACAAGGTGTGGCTATTTGTTTAGAGAAAAATTTACCAGTTGGCAGTGGGCTTGGTTCTAGTGCAAGCTCTGTGGTTGCAGCACTTTATGCATTAAATGAGCATTTTGAGCAGCCTTTTGATGAACAAGCATTATTGCTTTTAATGGGCGAGTTTGAAGGAATGATTTCAGGCAGTGTTCATTTTGATAATGTTGCCCCTTGTTATTTAGGCGGCATGCAGTTGATGCTAAATACTCCCAATAAGGTGTGCGCTGGTATTCCTACGTTTAAGCAATGGTATTGGGTGGTGGCCTATCCGGGGATCTCACTGTCAACGGCCAAGATGCGCGACTTATTACCACAGCAATACGATAAAGCGGTAGCCATCGATTTTGGCCGTCATTTAAGTGCATTTGTGCATGCAAGCTATCAGCAAGATCCAAAGCTTGCTATTAGCGTTTTAAAGGATGTGATGGCTGAGCCTTATCGAGCCGATGCGATTCCGGGTTATAGCCATGCGCGCGCAGAACTTGAAACCTTAGGCATGTTAACCACCGGCATATCAGGAAGTGGCCCAACGCTGTTTTCTGTAACCGATAATCTAGAAACTGCTAAAGCTGCTAAAGCATGGTTAGAGCAGCATTATTTATCACAGGCTGGTGGGTTTGCCCATGTCTGTCAACTTGATGAGCAAGGTACGCGTCGAGTTTAGTCACCACATTTTAATTTTAAAGGCGTTTAGAAATGGAATTATATAATTTAAAGCACCCATCACAAGTGGTCAGTTTTAGTGAAGCGGTAAAATTAGGTTTAGGTAAAGATAGAGGGCTTTTTTTTCCAAAATCTATTCCTGTGCTTGATAATATCGATGAGCTACTCGCGTTACCTTTTGTTGCAAGAAGTCAGCGTATTTTAGGGGCTTGGCTTGCTGATGAAATTGGTCAAGATAAAGTTAATGAGTTAGTTAATGCAGCATTCATTTTTGATGTGCCTTTAGTGAAAGCTGATGATAAACGTGCGTGTTTAGAGTTATTTCATGGGCCTACATTGGCATTTAAAGACTTTGGCGCGCGCTTTATGGCGCAATGCGTTAATTTATTAGCGGGTAATGAAAAGCTGACTATTTTGACGGCGACCTCAGGGGATACTGGCGCGGCGGTGGCAGATGCTTTCTTTGGCCTTGACGCTGTACAAGTGGTGGTGATGTACCCCAAAGGAAAAATCAGTGAGCTGCAAGAGAAGATGTTCACGACTCTAGGTAAGAATATTCATACTGTCGCTGTTACGTCAGATTTTGATGCTTGCCAAACACTGGTTAAGCAGGCATTTGATGATAGTGATGTTCGTGATGGGCTGCACTTAAACTCGGCTAATTCAATCAATATTAGTCGGTTATTGGCGCAAATTTGTTACTACTTTGAAGCGGTAGCTCAAATGAAGCAAACCAGCAATGCTGAGATTGTGCTGTCAGTGCCTAGCGGTAACTTTGGTAATTTAACCGCAGGTTTATTTGCCAAGGCGATGGGCTTACCTATTAAGCGCTTTATTGCGGCGACTAACTCAAACGATACTGTGCCACGTTACCTTGCTGCAGGTGATTGGGCGCCAAATACTACCGTTGCGACTATGTCTAATGCGATGGATGTGTCCGAGCCATCAAACTGGCCAAGAGTCGAAGCCATTTGTGAGGCGTTAAATTGGCCGTTATCGTCTATTACAGGGGTGGCGCTTAATGAAGCGCAAACAACTGCGGCGTTAAAAGAGTTATATCAGCTGGGTTATCAATCTGAGCCTCATGCCGCAATTGCCGCACAAGCTTTATCTGATGAGCTTAAAAGTGGTGAAACCGGTATTTTCTTAGGAACGGCGCATCCAGCGAAATTTAAAGATGTGGTCGATGTGCAATTACAAATCGATTTACCATTACCCCAAGAGCTTGAAGCTGTAGTGAATAAGCCGATTTTATCTGCAGAACTGAGCGCTGATTTTACCAAGCTGAAAGAGCACTTATTTAACATTCTTAAATAATAAAGCTTTAATATCAGCTTACTAAAGCACCTTAGGGTTCTTTTTGTTATTTAAACTCATCTGAATGTTTCAGATTTGTATTTTATGATCTCGGTCATAACATCTGCGCAATCCATAGTGTAGATTAATAATACTAGAGGTTTAAACTTTTTAGACATGAAGGAATTGTGGTAATGGAGAAGATGATACTTAAAAGGCTAATGAATGATCACAAACACATAGCCATATTATTGAATATTCTAGCCAAGAAAAATCACAAACTTTCTCAGGGTGAATCAGTTAATTTTGCGCTTATTCGTGATGTCGTCGAATATATGCAGGTTTATGCTGAGCATAGTCACCATCCGGTAGAAGATATTACTTTTGATTACTTTATTAAGCACTTTCCTAGCCCTAGTACGACCAGGCTTCATGATGAACATAGCAGTCTAGCAGAGTCATCTGGTGCATTGATGTATAGTCTGAATTTGATACTTTCAGATGTGGTGATTTCCCGAGAAAAGTTGGTTTCCGACTTAAAAGCGTATGTTGAAATCCAAATGGCTCATATGCAATATGAAGAAAAAGAGCTATTTCCTCTGTTTGCTAAGCACATGCAGGGCAGTGATTGGGATAAAATATGGCAACAATGTGAGCAGCGTTTAGTTGATGATCCGTTATTTAACGATAGTGATGATAATATCTTTGAAGAGCTTAAAGAGCATATTGCTGAAGTTGAACCACAGTAGCTGACTCTGTGTTATCTCCCCTAAAGGATTAATGATAACGAGTTACAGTTAAAAGCATTGCAATTAAAAAGAGCGCTATAAGCGCTCTTTTTATATATAGACCTTTGAATAACTATTCAGTTAGTTATCTTGCTTACAATGGCATCGCATCGAAATCAAAATCGAAACTTGTGTCAATGTCTTGAAGTTCCTTAAGTAAGCGCTGTTTATCCTTTAACGCTTCTATTTCTCGCCATTTACGTTTTTTATTTGAGCTTTTTGAGCGAGTTGGTCTTTCAACAACTTGGTCTAGCGCACCACCATAGTCTAAACGATCCATGGTAAACCTCCCTTGTTATTATGATGTCTCTATTCAAATAAATATCATATTCCGTCACTATAGTGCAATAGTTATGTTTCAATATTGTTAATGGGAGGTGATATTTAAGTGATGTTCAAGTGGTGTTTTGCTGGCGTATTTAGAGGCTTGTGCTATGAGGAAATGAAAGTGCATATAAAAAAGCCAGCTTTAGCTGGCTTTTTTAGTGTTTAAATCTGACCTTGACGGTATAAATTAATTAATGAATTACTGGAGCTATCAAGCTCTGTGGCATCATTTTTGGCGCCGATGCGGTCTAGGACATCGTTGCCAAGGACTTTACCTAATTCCACCCCCCATTGATCAAAAGAGTTAATTTGCCAAATAGCGCCTTGAACAAACGTGCGGTGTTCATATAAGGCAATTAACGAACCTAAGGTCGTTGGAGTTAGCTTATCCATTAATAAGGTATTACTTGGCTTATTACCTGCCATTGTCTTGTGCTTAGCAATAAGGGCTTTATCAGCATCAGGCGTATCTTTGCCTGCCAATTCCGCTAAAGCTTCTTCATAAGTGCGACCTTGCATTAATGCTTGGGTTTGGCCAAAGCAGTTTGAAGCAAGCTGGTTATGATGTTCACCTAATGGATTGTGACTTTGCAGTGGCATAATAAAGTCAGCTGGGATAAGTGCTGTACCTTGATGTAACAACTGGTGATATGCATGCTGACCATTGGTGCCTTCACCACCCCAGATCACTGGGCCGGTATTGAAATCTACCTGAGTTCCATCAAGCATGACCGACTTACCATTACTTTCCATATCAAGTTGCTGGAAGTAAGCGGGTAAACCACGTAAATAATGATCATAGGTCAAAACTACATGGGATTGTGCATCATGAAAATTGCTATAAAGCACTGACAACATGCCCATAATCACAGGCATATTTTGTTCAAGTGGCGCTTGGGCAAAATGTTGATCCATTTGGTTGGCACCATCAAGCAGTTGCTTGAAGTTATCCATACCCACTAATAACGCTATGGGTAAGCCAATGGCTGACCATAATGAATAACGTCCACCCACCCAATCCCACATAGGGAAAATATTGTCAGCATCAATACCAAACTCAGTCGCTTTAGCAACGTTTGATGTTACTGCAACAAAGTGCTTGGCGACATCGGCTTGGCTACCACCTTGCTCGAGGAACCAGTCTTTAGCGCTTAGGGTATTGGTCAGTGTTTCTTGGGTGCCAAATGACTTAGATGACATAACAAATAAGGTTGTTTCAGCATCTAAGTTTTTAAGCTTCTCACAGATAGAGCTTGCGTCAACGTTAGCCACAAAATGGCAATTAAGGCCTTTTTGCCAATAAGGCCTTAATGCTTGAGAGACAATTTTAGGGCCAAGGAAAGAGCCACCAATGCCAATACTGACAATATCAGTAATGGTTTTGCCGGTGTAACCTTTCCATTCACCTTGAGATACAGACGCCACAAACTGAGTCATCTTTGCTAGTGTTTGCTGCACTTCAGGGACGATATTCGCCCCTTCAGCCATAATTACTTGCTCAGGATTACTCCTCAGCGCTGTGTGTAATACTGCACGGCCTTCGGTGTTATTGATAATATCGCCATTAAACATGGCAGAAATTTTAGCTGATAACTGGGTTTCTTCAGCTAATGCAAACAATAATCCTAAGCCTTCCTTATCGATACGGTTTTTAGAATAATCTAATAATAAACCGCAGCTTTTGAGGCTCATCTTCTCAAAACGTTTAGGGTCATTAGCAAATAGCTCCCGCATATGGGGAAGCGCTGCTGTATTTTTCTTTAGCTGCTGCCAAGTATTACTCTGAGTTAAATTAGTCATGCAAATCACTCCGTTGATTAGCTAAGTTTTGCGTTTAGCATAACCTCAAGTTTACCTTGGTCGATGGCAAAGTTGCGAATGCCTTCAGCAAGTTTATCAACAGCCATTGGGTCTTGGTTATATTCCCAACGGAACTGTGCTTCGGTTAATGGTGCTGGCGCGGCAACCGTTGTTGTTGCAGGTTTTAGCTTTTGGCTAATAACAGTATCGCTATTGGCTAACTCTTCTAATAGCGCAGGGCCTATCGTTAGGCGGTCACAGCCCGCAAGCTCGATAATTTCGCCAGTGTTACGGAAACTTGCACCCATTACCACAGTGTTATAGCCGTGAAGCTTATAGTAGTTATAGATATCGGTTACTGATACCACACCAGGATCGGTTTCAGCGGTGTAATCAAGACCTGTGTCTTTCTTATACCAATCTAAAATACGACCAACAAATGGCGAAATAAGGTAAACACCTGCTTCAGCACAAGCTCGGGCTTGAGCAAAGCTAAATAATAGCGTTAGGTTACAGTTGATGCCTTGTTGCTCAAGCTCTTTTGCTGCGCAGATCCCTTCCCAAGTAGATGCTAACTTGATCAGAATGCGAGATTTATCAATACCGGCTGCTTGATATAGGTTAATTAGCTTATGGGCTTTTTCGATAGAGCCTGCTTTATCAAAAGAAAGTCTGGCATCGACTTCTGTTGAGATGCGGCCTGGAACAATCTTAAGAATTTCTACACCGATGTTGACGGCTAATTTATCACCTGCGTCTTCAACTTGCTGAGCTGTGTCATTTGACTGCTGTTTTGCCCAAGCAATAGCATCATCAATTAATGGGGCATATTCAGGAATTTGCGCCGCTTTTAAAATTAGAGAAGGGTTGGTGGTTGCGTCTTCTGGTTGGTAGCGTTTAATTGCTTCAATGTCGCCGGTATCAGCAACGATTGTGGTTAGTGCTTTTAGTTGAGCTAACGTGTTCGCCATGGAAATTTCCCTCTCAAGTAACAAAGTTATTTTGTTCAATACAGTTATTAAATGCGATCTTACTGTATTTTCCAACAACATTTGTAAAAAAATAACGCAAATAAACGTGAAATGAGCTCATAAGCAACTAATTGTGTAATTTAATGCCTGATTTATTAGTTGTTTAAGTTGTTTTTATCGTTGAAATAAAAATGTTACCGATAACATCTCTTTATTGGTAAGGGTTTTTATTTTTTAGCTGATGGCTACAAAAACAAAAAAGTCGCTGCAAGCAGCGACTTTTTATTACCAGCTTAATTAGTTGATTATTTTAGAACCGCACGTTTTTCTGTGCCGGTTACGATAGCTTCAATACGACGATTTTGCTTATGGGCTTCAGCGGTATTGCCTTCCATAATAGGTTTAGTAATACCATAGCCAATAGCTTGAATACGACTTGCTTCAATATCATATTTAGCTGCTAAAGCTTCAGCGACTGATTTAGCACGACTCTCAGAAAGGGTCATATTATATGCAGGCTTGCCAACATTAGAAGCGTGACCTTCGATTGATACGGTATGCTCAGGATTTTTCTTCAAGTAATTAGCTAATTTTTCAATGTCAGCATAAGAAGCTGACTTAATAACAGAAGAGTTGTTATCAAATAAAATACCACCTAAGTCATGATTGTCTGTTACAAATTCGTAGACAGTACAACCATTGGCATCAACTTTGTGAGTTGCTGGTGTATCTGGACAGCTATCTTGATCATCCATTACGCCATCGTTGTCGGAATCAATTGGTGCAACAGCAGCTGCAACAACAGGGGCTGCTGCTTTAGCTTTACCAAAGCGGTAGCTTAATTCTAAGCCCCAATAGTTACTTTCCATTTCAAGGGTATTATATTTATCATCGTCTAAGTTTTCGTAGCGACGATATTTAGCCTGCAGCTTTAAGTTTTCGGTAAAATTATAACCGATACCAGCACCGATATAGGGCGCAATACCGCTGTCACTGTAATACTCAGTGCCATAATTTTTTATGTTCTTTAAAAGGTAGTTCATTCCGCCAGCCTCAGCAGACAAACTCCACTTGTCAGCGAAAGGATAAAAACCGACTAAACCTAATGCCATGCCTCTAGCGCCGACATCATTACGTTTATTACTGAAATCTGTCCATTGAATACGACCTAAGTCTCTATAACCGAGTTCAATACCAAAATAGTCATTAAATAAGTAACCACCGAAGACATCCCAAGCATAAGGGTCATCATCTTCACATTGGGTCATTGTTTTAAGGTCGCAATGTGGTTCGTAATTATTAATCCCTAAACCACCACCGACATACCATGGCGTTAACTCTTGTTCTGCGACAGCGGCAAAAGGCAACATTGAGGTGAGTAATACTACTTTTAAGGTGTTTTTCATCATATATAGTCCATTGTTATTTTATGTCACCAAAACACATGTAAACCGATTGTTTACCTTAAGTGTCACCAGCACTTATTTGGCGTTCCTATTATGATTTAGCTGGCAAGCTAATTATCGTCTTAAATTCAATGGTTTTCCATAGTAGTTACGAATATTTTTAAAATATTACCAACAAATACCTAACGAACCCCCGCAAGATGTTGCAGTGTTGGTTTTTTCTAATGAATTGACGATGGGCTTTGTTGTCCGTGGTATAAAGAAAAAGCGCCCAAAGGCGCTTTAACTCGTTATAAACGATTGTAGTTTGTTTTTTGAACTCTAATCTAATTACCGAGTCCAAACCCAATTTTCAATGTCTACTGGGTCAACACCGTTGGCCTTAATGTAGTTACGGTGTTCTACTAATCTTTGGAGCATATCCGTTGTGATTTGAACATGCTGAGTTTCATCAATAACACCTTGTTGGAATAGTTTGTATGCCATATCAATCACAAGGTGATAACGTGATGTGCCATTACGAACGCCCATATCAAATGGTGTTGTAGTTGAACCTTCTTCTTCATAGCCTTTAATGCGGAAACGTTTACTGCCTTTATAATCAAATACCAATTTCTTGATGGTATTTGGATAACCATGGTAGTTAAATACCACGCCTTTATCTTCAGTAAATATTTCATCCATTAACCAAGGCTTATTTTGGAATTTACGACTACCTAAACCGTTACTATTAAGTTCAGTTACACTGACATAACGAATACGCACTCTTGGCAGTAGTTCTCTAATGAGTACTAATGACGCCATACATTCTTGAGTGACATAATCACCACAACCTGCAAGTACTACATCAGGATTATCATCTGATGCAAAATCCCATACCATCACGCCATCTTTAGTTTGCTTACGGGCTTCATCTAGTGATAGCCATTGAGGTAACTCTTTTTTACCTGCAACTAAAATGTTGAGTTTGTCGCGGTCTTCATATGCACGCTCTGTATAAGTGAGTGTACTGTTACCATCAGCAGGTAAATATGCAGAAATAATATCTGGATGCTTTTCTAACATAGCACCTAGAAATGAAGGGTTTTGATGCGAATAACCATTATGATCTTGACGCTCTAATAAAGAAGACAAAACAACATTACAAGAAGGTACAGGTTTACGGAAGTGAACCCCTTGACTGGCATACACATATTTACAGTACTGATCAGCCATTGATGAAACTACTTGAGAGAAGGCTTCATAGGTTGGGAACATGGCATGCCGACCTGTTACTGTGTAACCGTGCATCATACCGAAAAGTAAGTTTTCCGATAGCAGTTCAATAACACGGCCATCACGCGCCATATCTTGATCCCAGCTTTCAATCGGCCATTGCCATGCACGATCTGTTTCTTCAAATACCGCTTGCAGTTGATTTGAGTATGTTTCATCTGGGCTGAAGATACGTAAGTTACGTTGATCTCGATTTAATTTGAATGCGTCACGCATCCACTCGCCCATTTTGTACATTGATACGCCGCGAGTACCACGTGGGGTTTCTGGACCATAACTTAGTTTTTTAAGATCTGGTTGAGCAAGTGCACGGACTACTTCACCGCCATAACTTAAGTGTTGGCGACCACAACATAACTGCTTAGGTGGAATCAAAGATTGAATTTCTTCATCAAAGGTAATTTCACCTTGCGCATTGATACTGCACAGTTCATCAAATTTGTAACTTGCTAACCAGTCATTAAGCGCTTTTAGGTGACCTGCATCTGTTGCACACTTATTGACGATGACTTGATGAGATTCGCAGTTGCCAGCTAGCTTCTTACCGCCAAACTCAGATGTACCTGTCCAGCCTTTAGCTGTTCGCATAAGAATAACCGGCCAGCGAGGCTTACAAACATCTTCGCCGCGACGGGCACGAGTTTGGATATCATTGATCATCTCGTAAGCTAAGTCCATAGCCTCTTTCATTTGAACAAACACATCCTCTTCAAGTTGATCATCAACAATAATGGGATGATAACCTAAACCACGAAATTCAAGATCTAACTCTTCATGACTCATGCGTCCCATACGAGTCGGGCCTGAGATTTTATAGCCATTAATATGCACAATGGGCAGTACCGCACCATTGGTTGCAGGGTCGACTAACCGGTTGGCATACCATGATGCAGCTAATGGCCCTGTTTCAGACTCACCATCACCAACTAAACAAGCTGCGATTAAGTTTGGATTATCAAGAACGGCGCCCCAAGCAACGGATAATGAATAACCTAATTCGCCACCTTCTAAAATTTGGCCGGGGGCTTCAGGGTTTGCATGAGAAGGGTAGCCATATGCTGCTGAGAACTTTTTACAGATATCTTCAATACCTGATTCGTTATAGGGGATGGTTTCTGGATAAAAATGGCTTAAAGAACCTTCAACAAACAGGTTAGCTTGAACTGCTGGGAAGCCGTGACCAGGACCGACTAAATAAATGAATTCTCTTTCATGCTTAACGATTAAGCGATTAACGTTTGCATACACAAAATTGATACCTGGACAGGTACCCCAATGACCTAAAAGTCGAGGTTTAATGTCTGTATGTTGTAGCTCTCTTTTAAAAAGCACATTTTGCTTAAGATAGATTTGTGAGGTAGCGAGGAAGTTAGTTGCTCTAACATATTTTTTAAGAGCAGTGATTTCATTTTGCTGTGTCATAGTGACCTCATTATGAAAGATAAGATTGATTTAGCTTTTAATGAGAACACTGTATTCCCTAAATTGAACCAATAATGTGTTATTGATCTAACTTTGTATTAAAAAAAATCATTAATAAAATGATGTTAGGTTAAGAAATTGTTGAGTCACTTGGTGTTAGGCGATTTGCAATTGTTATTCTAGATGGGGCTTTAGGCGGCTATTTAAATAAATGTGATCACTGTCACCTATGTTTGAAGTTTTTCTATGCTAGTTTTTTCTCGCATTTTTTTGAGAACACCTATAACTAAGCGATAAGTGGTAAAGAGTGGTAATGTTTGCTGGGCTTTACTGGTTAAAGTCAGTAAAGTTAACTTGAATAATGCTAAATAATAATTAACTAATATATTCGCTCACTGAATTTAATAAACAGTAACAGCTTGGCTATTTACGAATACATGCTGAGGCTGCGAACTTAGATTTTGATGAGCTCATTATAATAATTCGATAATTTTATTTTGTCTGAAGGTGTTGCTCGGTTTAAGCATATTTTTACAAAATAAAGTTATTCCAAGGAATAGATTAAGCAAATGGCAATGTTAGAAACAATTGTTGGTTTCATGAACAATTTACTCTGGGGTAAATTGTTAGTTTATGGGCTGGTAGGCGCAGGTATCTTTTTTACTGTTCGTCTTGGCTGTATTCAAATTACTCATTTCGTACACGGCGTTAAAGTATTAGCGATTAGCCGCCGCCCTGGTAAGCATGGCTTATCTTCATTTCAAGTTTTTTGTACCAGTATGGCTGCCCGTGTCGGAGCCGGAAATATGGCTGGTGTTGCGGTTGCAATCGGTGCCGCAGGTCCTGGGGCAGTATTTTGGATGTGGGCCATTGCCATGCTCGGTATGGCGACGGCAATGATCGAGTCAACGTTAGCGCAAGTTTATAAAGTTAAAGACGTTGACGGGCAGTATCGTGGTGGCCCTTCATATTATATGGAAAAAGGCCTTGGCCAACGCTGGATGGGGATTCTATTTTCAATCCTACTGATTATTTGTTTTGGCTTAGTGTTTAATGCTGTTCAAGCAAATACTATCTCTGGTGCAATGACTGCCGTATTTGATTTAAATCCAATTTATGTCGGTCTTGGGATTGCGCTATTGAGTGGCCTCGTGATTATGGGCGGTCTTAAAAAGGTCGCTAGAGTGTCAGAAATTATCGTTCCGATTATGGCATTAGCCTACATTGCGATTGCCTTGGTTGTTGTTTTAATGAATGTTGAGCAATTGCCTGCCGTATTTATGTTGGTGATTAACAGTGCATTTGGCTGGCAAGAGGCCGCTGCTGGTGGTGTAGCATACAGTGTTGCTCAAGCAATGCAGGCGGGTATTGCTCGCGGCTTGTTCTCTAATGAAGCAGGTATGGGTAGTGCCGCCAATATTGCAGCAAGTGCTTCACCGAATCCTAATCACCCAGCGTCACAAGGTTTTGTGCAAATGATGGGTGTGTTTGTGGACACTATTGTTATCTGTACTGCTACTGCGGCAATTATCTTATTGTCTGGTGATGGTGGCGGCTCTGGTGATGGTATTGCAAGAACCATTAATGCATTAACGCATCATGTGGGTGACTGGGGTGGGGCATTTATTGCCTTTGCTATTTTACTTTTCTGTTTCACGTCAATTATTGCTAACTATTCGTATGCAGAAACTAACGTGATGTTTCTATCTGGCAATAAAAAAGGTGCACTACCAATCTTCCGTATCGCAGTATTAGGTATGGTTATGTTTGGCGCAGTGGCTAAGATTGGCATCGTTTGGGATTTAGCCGACGTTTCTATGGGCTTGATGGCGTTAGTTAATATGATTGCCCTGCTGTTATTGTCAGGTTTAGCGGTGAGAATTATTAATGATTACCGCCAACAAGTTAATAAGGGTGAAGATCCTGTATTTGATACGACTAAGTTCCCAGAGCTTGAAGGTCAGATAGAAGATGGGATTTGGATCAATAAAGAAGTTGAAGTGACCAAGTAACTCACTTTACTTAATCGCGAATGTTAATTGCAGATTAATCAAATCTGAAAAAAGCATTTAGCACAATCTAAAAAACCATGCAGTAATTGCATGGTTTTTTTTATGAAGCTCAGTATGATAGATAGCATGAATTAGAGTCCATTTTATAAAATAGGATTATCAGCAATGCTAGTATTAGTTTCTCCTGCCAAAACACTTGATTTTGAAACGCCTGCATCAACCAAGAAGTTTACTCAACCGACTTTGCTAGATTACAGCCAACAATTGATTGACGTATGTCGTGAATTGACGCCAATGGATATTGCCTCTTTAATGAAAGTGAGCGATAAAATAGCAGGTTTGAATGCGGCTCGATTTGCACAGTGGCAACCACGTTTTACTCTAGATAATGCCAAGCAAGCTATGTTTGCCTTTAGGGGCGATGTATATACCGGCCTTGATGCTGATTCACTGTCTGATATGGAAATCGATAAGGCTCAAAAGCACCTACGAATTTTATCTGGTTTGTATGGCTTACTGAAGCCGCTGGATTTGATGCAAGCCTACCGTTTAGAAATGGGCACCAGCTTGGTAAACCCCGCAGGTAAAAGTCTTTATGCATTTTGGGGCGAGACAATCACCAATGAAGTTAACGCAGCTGTTGCTAATCAAAGCGATGATATCGTCATTAATTTAGCCTCAAATGAGTATTTTAAAGCGGTTAAACCCAAACTACTTAAGGCCACTTTAATCACCCCGGTATTTAAAGACTGCAAAAATGGTCAATACAAGGTGATCAGTTTTTATGCCAAAAGAGCCCGCGGCTTGATGGCGCGTTACATTATCCAAAACGATGTGACGTCATTGGCACAATTGCAGCAATTTGACTTAGATGGCTATTATTACAGTGAAGACTTATCGACACCTGCAGCGCCAGTGTTTTTAAGAGAAGAGCAAATTAAGTAACCACTACAAGTTTCAGTGTAATGTAACGGGTAAAAAAATACTTAATAAAAAAGCAGCTAAGGTTTGAACTCCTTAACTGCTTTTTTGCGATAAAAGGCTGATAGATTATTTCTTATCGGCCTTTTTAGCTAATGGGCGTAAGTTAAGTTCTGATTGCGCCATGATATAAGCAAATTGCGCATAAGCAGCGACATTTTGCGCTAATGCGGTAGGGTCGATTTTATCTAAAGTGTCGTTAGGGGTGTGGTGATAATCAAAGTAATCAGTACCATCTTGTCGAAGGGACGCCACAGGGACACCTAGAGAGGGCATCATAGACACGTCAGGGCCACCAGAAGCGTTATTGTTCCCTAACTTAACCCCGTTGATGGTCATTGAACTGTGCTCAGTTTTAACTTGCTCAAATACGTGTGGATTAACGTTGAAATCAATTTGGTAAATCTTGCCTGCGCCAAAATCAGATTCTGCGGCAATATAATGATTAACCAGCTCGTCAGCATGTTGCTTTGCATAAGCCTTACCGCCAACTAATCCCACTTCTTCTGCGGCATATAATACCACTCGAATGGTTCTCGCTGGTTTTTGAGGTAAATCTTGAATCAATTTCGCCGCTGCAGTCACAATCGCAACGCCTGCACCATCATCAATTGCACCCGTGCCTTCATCCCAAGAGTCAAGGTGAGCGCCAATCAGCACCACTTCTTCAGCCTTACTACTGCCAGTTACCTCGGCAATAACATTGTAGGATGTAGCGACCCCTAAATTCTTTGAAGATAGGTTAAGTGATAAGCTGATGTTCTTATCTCTTTTTAACATGGCATTAATCATATCAGCATCTGGTGCAGACAATGCAGCAGCTGGAATTTTTGCCACTCCATCTTTGTAACGCATCATGCCGGTATGGGCCATGCGGTCATGATCGGTACCTATTGAGCGAATGACCACAGCGACAGCGCCTTTTTCTGCTGCAGCAACCGCGCCTCTTGAGCGGCCGCCAACAGACTGACCATAGCCTTTACCACTAATATGGCGCTCGGTTTTATGATCAATAAAGACAATTTTGCCTTCGACTAATGCTGGATCGGCGACTTGTAGTGCAGCAAGGGTGTCAAAGCGCACTATCTGGGCTTGTAAACCTGACTCAGGCGTTGCCACGCTGCCACCTAGAGCGCTAATGACCAGCGGTTGCTCAAACGGTGAGACGATTGATGCCTGAGCATGGCCTCGTGACCAAGCTGGGACTTGGACAGATTCCTTATAGACCTTATCAAAACCTAAGCTTTTGAGTTTATTCATCGCCCATTCGACTGCGATGAGATCTTTCTCGGAACCGGCGAGTCGAGGGCCGACTTCCACTGTCAATGATTCAACAATGTCATAACCTAAAGTAGAAGATAACGCCTTTGTGGCTAGTTGCTGGCTAATTACATCGTTAGCAGACGGTGGTAATTGTGTTACTTGGGTATCATTTGTCTGGCTTTGACAGCCTGATATAGCGGCTAAAACTATCCCTGTAAAAATTGATTTCTTATAGTTTTTCATGAGTTTCCTTCATTTTTATTAGCTACGTCTCATTTTTAAAAACAATCTACCAAAAAGTGTGCTTCATGTCGCTGCCCGATTTGTTAGGGAAGGCTATATTAGTCTCAGTGATGATTAAGGAGAGCTAACGCGTGATGAATATAGAAATGATGCAGCAGCGAGCAGATCATGCTGTGGTAATGCTAAAGGCACTGGCAAATGAACGCCGTTTATTTATTTTGTGCCATTTGCTGAATGAAGGCGAAATGTGTGTCGGTGAGATGAATAAAAAACTAGGTCTAAGCCAATCTGCGTTATCGCAGCATTTAGCTTGGCTGAGAAAAGACAATCTCGTTTGTACACGTAAAGAAGCGCAAACTGTGTTTTATTCACTTAAAAGTGATGAAGTTCGTGAGCTAATAAAAGTATTGGATAATTTATACTGCCATTAATGGCAATAATTTTGATACCTATAACGTCTTAACAATATCTTGCTACTGATGACAGTAAGATCGAGTTAAGGCGTTTTTTTATGTCTTAAATATGGATTTGATATTTAGCGCAAAAATGTCCGTAAAAGCTTGAAGGCAGGGCAAGTGGAGAGAGTATTTTTTGTGAGTTATTTTATTGCAGGTATAAAAAAACCGACCTAAGTCGGTTTTTGTAATATAAATCGCTAAAATTAAGCAGCTAGTGCTTTGATTTTTGCGTTTATACGTGCCTTTTGACGAGCAGCTTTATTCTTGTGAATAAGGCCTTTAGTCGCCATACGGTCAACAATTGGTTGTGCTGCTGCGAATGCTTCGGTAGCCGCTTTGTGGTCACCGCTCTGGATAGCAGCGATAACTCTTTTAACGTATGTACGTAACATTGAACGACGACTAGCGTTATGCTGACGACGTTTTTCAGACTGAAGCGCGCGCTTCTTTGCAGACTTGCTATTAGCCAAGGTGCAACTCCTAAAACTGGGTTTAATACTTTGAGGGCGAGGAATATGCCTGCTTTTATTCATTTTGTCAATGAATATGATAGAAATAACGTCGAAAAGACAAATAAAACTACCTGGCTCGGTTATCTTCAACCCAACTCGTGTAAGATGTGGCGCAATTCTATCAGTTCTTATACCCCATAGACAGCATTAGAATCGAAAATTTGAGATATATCAGACTTAATTTAAACGCTTGTGTGCGGCTTTGGAGTGATGCTTGAGTAAATCGTTATTAAAATCAGGTGCTATCGTCAGTGTTATGACCTTGATATCTCGGGTGCTTGGCTTGGTTAGAGATGTAGTCATTGCCAACTTAATGGGTGCAGGTAGTAGTGCCGATGTGTTTATCTTTGCCAATAAAATTCCCAATTTTTTACGTCGATTATTTGCTGAAGGTGCTTTCGCACAGGCATTCGTGCCGGTGTTGACAGAATACCAACAAAACAAAACCCCAGCTGAAACCCGTGAGCTTATAGGTAAAGTGGCCGGTACTTTGGGCGGCATAGTGAGCGTTGTAACCTTAATTGGTGTTATCGGCTCACCGATACTTGCTGCATTATTTGCTGGTGGCTGGTTTTATGATTGGATGAACGATGGGCCGGATGCGGCAAAGTTTGAACTTGCCTCTATGATGCTCAAAATTACCTTCCCTTATTTATGGTTTATTACCTTAACCGCACTGGCTGGCTCAATATTAAATACCCGCGGTAAGTTTGCAGTTTCTGCCTTTACGCCGGTATTTTTGAATATTACCATTATTATTGCCGCTTTAGTGTTTGCCCCCAAGATGGAACAACCTGAAATCGCTTTAGCTTTAGGGGTGTTTTTTGGTGGTTTAGTGCAGTTTTTGTTACAAATTCCGTTTTTACTACGTGAAAATGCCTTAGTAAAACCGTCATGGGGCTGGAACCACAGTGGGGTCGTGAAAATCAGAACCTTAATGATCCCTGCATTATTTGGCGTTTCTGTTTCGCAAATCAATTTACTGTTCGATACCTTTATTGCCAGTTTTTTAATGACAGGCTCTATTAGTTGGCTTTACTACTCAGACCGCTTACTTGAGTTCCCTTTAGGATTGTTTGGTATTGCCATTGCGACGGTTATTTTGCCAGCTTTATCTAGAAAGCATATTGATGATAAAGGCAGTGGTTTTAGTGACACTATGGACTGGGGAGTAAGAGCCATTTTATTATTGGGCATGCCAGCCATGCTGGGATTAATCATTCTTGCTCAGCCGATGTTAATGGTGCTTTTTATGCGCGGCGCATTTACAGTATCTGATGTTGAGATGGCATCGTACAGTTTAGTGGCTTATGGTTGTGGCTTACTGAGTTTTATGATGATTAAAGTATTGGCGCCGGGGTATTACTCACGCCAAGATACTAAAACCCCAGTTAAATTCGGTATTATCGCCATGGTAAGCAATATGGTGTTCAATATCATTTTTGCCATTCCATTTGGCTACGTAGGACTTGCAATTGCCACTTCTATGTCAGCCTTTCTTAATGCCGGCCTGTTATATCGAGGCTTACACCTAGCTGGTGTCTATAAAGTCAATCGTTCAACCATGGTATTTTTCGCTAAAGTGGTCATTGCGACACTCGTGATGGCAGCGCTTTTAGTTTACTTATTACCAGAGCAGCAAATGTGGTTAGATATGGCAATGCAAGTTAAGGTTTACAGCCTGTTAAAACTCATCATATTAGGTGCATTAGCCTATTTATTCAGCTTAGTGCTAATGGGGCTAAAACCTTGGACAATGAAACGTCGATCATGAATGCTGATTATCCATTCTATCTAGTATATAATCAGCCGATTTACAGTAGCAGTTGTTTGGCGTAATGGAACTAATTCGCGGTATACATAATATTTTACCTTCGCATAATGGATGCGTGCTCACTATTGGTAACTTTGATGGTGTGCATCGTGGTCATGCGCAAGTGATTAATAATTTAGTTAATAAAGCTAAACACTTTCAGCTACCTGCTGTAGTAATGACCTTTGAGCCACAACCGCAAGAGTTATTTCGCCAACAAGATGCCCCTGCAAGAATTAGCTTATTAAGAGATAAAATTAGTTTGCTAGAAGAGCTCAATATTGATCGTCTTCTGTGTGCTAATTTTAATACTCGTTTTGCTAATCAACCGGCAGAGCAATTTATTGAAGATTTATTAGTCAATAAATTAGGGGTGAAGTATCTAGTGGTTGGTGATGATTTTTGTTTTGGTAAAAACAGAACTGGCACCTTTGATATGTTACTTGAAGCGGGTAAAAAGTTTGGTTTTACTGTGGTCAGTACCCAAAGCTTTATCTTAGGTTCGACCAGAGTGAGCTCCACTGCGGTTCGTGAGCAGTTAGCATTAGGGAACTTAGAGCAAGCAAGGCGTTTACTCGGGCACCCAGTGTTACTGTCAGGTAAAGTGGCCCACGGCCAAAAAATTGGGCGAACCATTGGTTTTCCAACTGCCAACATTGCATTAAAGCGCAAAGTATCACCTGTTAGAGGGGTGTTTGCGGTAAAAATGTATTGGGATGGCAGTGATATTTATGAAGGCGTTGCTAATGTTGGTTTTAGGCCAACTGTTGAAGGGCAAGTCTGTCAATTAGAAGTGCACTTATTCGACTACTCTGGTGACTTATACGGTAAAAGAGTGGAAGTTGAATTAGTGGCAAAAATCCGTGATGAACATCCGTTCGAGTCACTGGATGCGTTAAAAAAACAAATTTTGAATGATGTAAATGAAGCAAAAGCTTTATTTAGCAATGATGCAGGTTGAGATTAATCAGCCCAAATAATGGTATAGGATCAATGACCGACTATAAATCTACTTTGAATTTGCCGGAAACCGATTTTCCGATGCGCGGTAATCTGGCTAATCGTGAGCCAGCTATGTTAGACCGTTGGACTCAAGACGAACTTTATCAAAAAATTCGTGACAGTCGAATTGGTCGCAAACCGTTTATTTTGCATGACGGCCCCCCGTATGCGAATGGCAATATCCATATTGGTCACTCGGTAAACAAAATATTAAAAGATATCATTGTTAAGTCTAAAACAATGGCAGGTTTTGATGCGCCTTATATTCCTGGATGGGATTGTCACGGCTTACCAATTGAATTAATGGTAGAGAAAAAAGTTGGCAAACCAGGTCAAAAGATTTCAGCTGCTGATTTTCGCGAAGAATGCCGTAAATACGCCGGTAAGCAAGTTGACGGTCAACGTGAAGACTTTATTCGTTTAGGTGTATTTGGTGATTGGCATAATCCTTACTTAACCATGGATTACAGCACTGAAGCTAACATCGTACGTTCTTTATCTAAAGTGATTGAAAGCGGTCACCTGCACAAAGGTGTTAAACCTGTTCATTGGTGTACTGACTGTGGTTCAGCGTTAGCAGAAGCAGAAGTTGAATACGAAGATAAAACCTCACCCGCTATTGATGTGGCATTTAATGCCGTTGATAGCGCAGCGGTTGCAGCGAAATTTGGCGTTGAAGGTTACACAAACACGGTTTCAGCGGTTATTTGGACCACGACGCCTTGGACTATCCCTGCTAACCGTGCATTATCATTAAGCCCAGAGCTTGATTACAGCCTAGTTGAGCTCGTTAAAGATGGCGTAACTAAAACCGTTATTTTAGCTGAAGTGCTAGTTGAAGGCTGTTTAACCCGCTTTGAAGCTGAGTCACATCAGGTTATCGGTACTACAAAAGGCGCTGAGCTTGAGCTAATGCGTTTCAAGCATCCTCTTTCTGCATTTGATGTGCCTGCCATTCTTGGTGACCACGTAACAACTGAAGCTGGTACTGGCGTAGTTCATACTGCACCAGGTCATGGTCAAGACGATTTCGTGGTTGGTCAAAAGTACGGCTTAGAAGTCGCAAACCCTGTTGGTGACAATGGTGTCTATAAAGCTGACACTGAGTTTTTTGCTGGTCAACACGTATTCAAAGCCAATAAGAGTGTTGTTGATTTATTAGAAGAGAAAGGCCAGCTGTTGTGTCATGTGGCATATCGTCACAGCTACCCACATTGCTGGAGACACAAAACGCCCATTATCTTCCGTGCAACGCCACAATGGTTTATCTCAATGGATAACCATGGCTTGCGTAAGCAGGCGTTATCTGAAATTGAACAAACGCAGTGGATCCCTGACTGGGGCCAAAGCCGTATTGAAAAAATGGTTGAGAACCGTCCTGACTGGTGTATTTCACGCCAACGTACCTGGGGCGTACCAATCACGTTATTAGTTAACCGTGAAACTGAAGAATTACACCCTGATAGCGTTTCTATCATGGAGCGCGTTGCGCACCGTATCGAGCAACAAGGTATTCAAGCTTGGTGGGATCTTGAGATCAGTGAACTGATTGGCGATGAAGCCGATCAATACCGTAAAGTGACTGATACTTTAGATGTTTGGTATGACTCAGGTTCTACTTTCTCATCAGTTGTTGCATCACGCCCTGAATTCCAAGGCCACGAGATTGACTTATACCTTGAAGGTAGCGATCAGCATCGCGGCTGGTTCATGTCTTCATTGATGATTTCAACGGCAATGAATGGTAAAGCACCTTACAAGCAAGTACTAACACACGGTTTCACCGTTGATGGTAAAGGCCGTAAGATGTCTAAATCAGTAGGTAACGTGATTGCACCGCTACAAGTTATTAATAAGCTTGGCGCTGACATCTTACGCTTATGGGTTGCAGCAACTGATTACAGTGGTGAGATGACGGTTTCTGATGAAATCTTAAATCGCAGCGCTGATTCATATCGCCGTATTCGTAACACCGCGCGCTTTTTACTTGCTAACTTAAGTGGCTTTAATCCAGAAACGGATATGATTGCTACTGAAGATATGGTGTCACTGGATCGCTGGGCAGTACGCCGCGCTGCAGCACTACAAGAAGAAATCATTGAAGCTTACGAGCAATATAATTTCCACTTAGTGACCCAAAAACTAATGCAGTTCTGTTCTGTTGAGCTTGGTAGCTTCTACTTAGATATCATTAAAGATCGCCAGTATACTGCTAAATCAGATGGTCACGCTCGTCGTAGTTGCCAAACTGCTTTATACCATATTGCTGAAGCAATGGTACGTTGGATTGCACCAATCTTAAGCTTTACCGCTGATGAAATCTGGCAGCTACTTCCTGGTGAACGTGAGCAATACGTGTTTACTCAAGAATGGTACCAAGGCCTAGAGTCAGTGACCTTAGCTGACGATTTAAATGATGAATACTGGCAGCAACTTTTAGCTGTTCGTAACGAAGTCAATAAAGTATTAGAGCAAGCCCGTCGTGATAAGCGTATTGGTGGCTCACTGCAAGCTGAAGCGACTTTATATGCTGATGAAGAGTTAGCGGCAAAACTGGCTCAAGTGAATGATGAGCTACGTTTTGTATTGTTAACATCTAAAGCGATTGTTGCCCCATTAAGTGATGCGCCAGCTGATGCAATTGAAACAGAGCTTGCTGCATTAAAGCTTGTTGTTGCAGCAAGTGAAGCCCAGAAGTGTGAGCGTTGCTGGCACTACAGCGAAGATGTTGGCACTGTCGAGTCTCATGCGACATTATGTGGCCGCTGCGTAACTAACATCGAAGGCGATGGCGAACATCGCGACTTTGCATAAAGGACTTGCTTGATGCCACTAACATGGAAAGAAAGCGGCATTCGTTGGTATTGGGTAGCTGTATTGGTATTTATTGCCGATCAGCTATCTAAGCAATGGGTGTTAGCCAATTTTGAGCTGTCTGAATCAATACAGCTGTTACCTATTTTTAATTTCACCTATGTGCGTAATTACGGCGCCGCGTTTAGCTTTTTAAGTGAAGCCGGTGGCTGGCAGAGGTGGTTTTTTACCATCATAGCCGTTGGTTTTAGCACACTGCTGACGATATGGCTGCGTAAACAGTCAGCGTCGCTGTGGCGCACCAACCTTGCGTATACGCTCATTATTGGTGGCGCCATTGGTAATTTAGTTGATCGTTTAATGCATGGTTACGTAGTGGACTTTATCGATTTCTATTGGAAAACCAGCCACTATCCAGCATTTAATATTGCTGATTCAGCTATTTTTATCGGTGCAGCATTGATTATTTGGGAAGCGTTTAAACCCGAAACCCAAGCGGCAGAAAGTTAGGGAGTCTATTTTGTCTGAGCAACAACTTGCACGTTCCATAGTGTGTCATATGAATATCATTTTAGAAGATGGCTCAACGGCAGAAAGCACCAAAGCATCAGGAAAACCAGCGCGTTTTAATGTTGGTGATGAGAGCTTAAGCCCTGCATTTGAATCAGAAATTTCAAGCCTGAATAAAGGTGATAAGCACAGCTTTACCTTAGATGCGATTGATACTTTTGGTGAGTCTAATCCGGATGCTGTGCATCATATGGACAGAAGTAAATTCCCTGCTGATATGGCATTAGAACCTGGTGTCATTGTTAGTTTCGGTGGTCCAGGCGGCAGTGAAATCCCAGGTATGGTTCGTGAAGTTGCTGGTGATTCAGTGACTATTGATTTGAATCACCCACTAGCTGGGCAAAAGTTAACCTTTGAACTTGAAGTGGTAGAGGTACTTTAAAATGCTTAAAGTTGATCCTACATCGCCAGAACTGAACATCTTACTGGCAAATCCGCGCGGTTTTTGTGCTGGTGTTGATCGGGCGATTAGCATTGTCGAACGTGCTTTAGAGTTATTTGAACCACCGATTTATGTCCGCCATGAAGTCGTACATAACCGTTACGTGGTACAAAACCTAAAAGACCGCGGCGCTATATTTGTTGATGAGTTAGAGCAAGTGCCTGATAACAGTATTGTGATTTTTAGTGCTCATGGTGTTTCTCAGGCTGTTCGCAAAGAAGCAAAAGTGCGTGGTTTAAAAGTATTTGATGCCACGTGTCCTTTGGTCACTAAAGTGCATCTTCAAGTTACTCGTGCAAGCCGTAAAGGCGTGGAGTGTATTCTGATTGGCCATGAAGGCCATCCAGAGGTTGAAGGCACTATGGGTCAATACGACAACACTGAAGGTGGGGTTTATTTGATTGAATCCCCGGAAGATGTAGCGTCTTTAAAGGTTAATAACCCAGATAACCTATGTTTCGTCACGCAGACCACATTATCAGTTGATGACACGCTAGATATTATTGCGGCCTTGCAACAACGTTTTCCTTCCATTGAAGGGCCGCGTAAAGATGATATTTGTTATGCCACTCAAAATCGTCAAGATGCAGTGCGCAATATGTCATCAGATGCAGACTTAATGATTGTTGTAGGCTCAAAAAATAGCTCTAACTCCAATCGACTGCGTGAACTCGCTGAGAAAACTGGTACAGAAGCCTATTTAGTTGATACCGCTGCCGATGTTGATGAAGCTTGGTTTAAAGATGTAAAAAAAGTAGCAGTGACTGCTGGCGCTTCAGCGCCTGAAGTGCTGGTTCAACAAGTTGTTGACGCGATAGCTAAATTTGAGCCATCGGTAATCACTGAGGTTGAAGGTCGTAAAGAAGATACTGTCTTCGCTGTACCCGCTGAATTGCGCTAGCACTAAATAAACACGCAAACTAACTAAAAGCTAAAAAACCGTAAATCTGTAAAGGTTTACGGTTTTTTTATATCTGCAACTAATAGACTATACTCTTGAAACAGTCTAAGTTAACGATTTACTTATATTTGGCAAACAACTAGACACCTTTCGGTTACATCTTGCTCAAGTGTAGGTAAACAGATATTATTAACCGCTAAGTGATGGATTTATAAAAAGATAGTGATTTAACATTCGTCAATGTATTGGCAAATAATGGAGATTTAACACTCATGCCTGTTAAAAGGAATGGATTTTCTTTAATAGAAGTTATGGTTTCTCTGGTGATTCTGACTGTAGGGTTAATTGGGATTTTTAATCTTCATATTGTTTCTAAACGAGGTAGTTTTGAATCATTTCAGCAAACCCAAGCTTCTTACTACGCCAACGATATTATAAACCGCATGCGATTAAATCCGTCACAGCTAGCCAAATATGCAGAGGATTCACCCTATTCGGGGGCACCAGATCCAGCCAGTAAAATCTGCGAGGGGGGAGCAATATGTACAACTGCTGAAATGAGAGAGTGGGACATATTTGAATGGCAGTCAGCATTTACTGGCGAAGCTGAAAAGGATGGCACTAATAATGTTGGTGGGCTGCCTTCTCCGAATGGTTGTATTTATGTCGAACTGAATAAAGTTGTTGTTGTGATGAGTTGGACTGGGATCAGGAAATCCCATGGCACAGAGACTGGCTACTCTGAATACGTAAAAAGTTGTGGTACTAAAAATAATAAAAAAAGAATTTTCGAAATTCAAACAGCAATCTTTTAGGTTATAAAAATGATTAATAGACAAAAATTTCAAATAGGTATGTCGCTTGTTGAGTTGATGATTGCAATGCTTATCAGCCTATTCATTTCTGCTGGTTTGTTTTCAATGTTCAGTATGTCTTCCAGTAATGTCACTACAACAAGCCAATTTACTCAATTACAAGAAAATGGACGCATCGCACTTGCCATAATGGAGCGTGACATCAGTCAATTAGGTTTTTTCGGTGATATTACAGGAACAGATTTATTACTGGGAGTAAATACATCAGTTTCTGCAACTGGGCCAACCAGTGATTGTGTTGGAGATGGGTTCAATAATGAAACATTTCCAATTAATGTACCTGCACATTTTAGACGTTTATGGGGATATGAACAGGGCAGCAGTTTGAATACATTAAACTGCAATTCTGCAATTTCTCCGAATAGTGGCACTGATGTTATTCAAATCAAACGCTTAATTGGCCCAGCCACTCTTGAAGCTGACTTAGATGACAATCGATATTATGCATCAGTAGCTTCAAATGAAATTGAATTTTTTAATGGTAATACCACTGCAGCCCCAAATAAATTGAATAGTCGAATCTGGGAGTTTCAGCATCGTGTTTATTTTATAAAAGATGATTCAGGCATCCCAATTCTAACTAGACGTACACTCAGTCTCACTGGGGGCATGAGTAATGAAGACCAATTAGTTGAAGGTATTGAAAATATGAGGTTTTTATACGGATTCGATGATGATGGTGACTCTACCCCTGACTCTTTTATGCCTGCTGATCAAGTTTCTACCATGATGTGGGACAATCAAGGATTTCAACGTTTAGTGGCTATTAAAATCTATGTACTTGTACGCTCTATTCAAGAAGATGACAGTTATGAAAATGAAATCGTTTATCAACTTGGTGATAAAACGATTGCAGCAACAAACGATAAATATAGAAGAAAAGTGATGTCAACGACAGTAGTACTTGATAACCCAGTACTTATTAGAAATTAAAAATTAGGTATTTCAATGATTAATCCAATTAAGAAACAACAAGGAATGGTGTTATTTTTTTCCTTGATTGTTCTCATTGTTATGACAATTATCGGAGTCGCTTTAGCTGTTAACTCTAGTCAATCCTTAAGAATGGCTGGTGCTGGCGGGGATAGAATATCCGCACTTTCAAAAGCTCAAGGCGGCTTAAATATCGTTATTAATGATAGCGTAGCCCATAGTTTTAGCACAAGGACTGTTGATGATGATGATGATGTGGCAGAAATGGATGGAACACAAAATATTAAATTGATGCCTGCAGATAACCCAGGGATTGATGTGAATTGCCAGCGAACGGAAAAAGCCAACGCTGCAAATTTGATTAGCTGCAGACGATTAGAAATTTCGAGTTCTGCTACATTTGGTAGAGCCGGTGTCGGTCAACTTACCGTTACAACTGGCATTGAGCAAGAAGTGCTCACTGGGAGTTAAACATGATTACTAAAATAACTACAATTGCTTTAAGTTTTGTTGGATTAGGTTTAATTGCTAATAGTTTCGCCGATGACACAGAATTATATGTACTAGAGTCTTCAGTTAGAAGTGGCGATAATCCACAAGTCCTTATTATTCTTGATACTTCAGGGAGTATGGGAGGGGGAGATGGATTAGGTGATATGGAAACATATCCTTTTCTTGCCTCTGAAGCGCCTACAAGCACTACTAAATTATATTACTCCTTAAGTGCTGATGATGTTCCTGAAGCAGGTAGTCAACAATATTTTTTATACCAAGATAATAGGTGCCAATCGTCTGCACAATTTATTGAAAATTTTGGGGTTTATTCTGGATACTTTAGAGAGTACCAATCGAGCACCTGGCAAGAATTACCAGTAAATGACGGTAGTAATATAAACGTTGTTGATTGCTTTGAAGATATATCAATTGCTGATAGCGGTAATAATGGAGCTGCAATCGGTTTTCCTGTTGATGGTCTGGCAAATTCTTATAGCAATGATGCCAATGCACTAGAAAATGCCAAATTAACCAATTTTGGATTAGGTCAGCCCATAACGGTATTTACAGACCGTTATGTCAATTGGTTCCATAACAAACCCGCGAAACAGACAACTAAACGAATGGACGTTGCAAAACGAGTATTGAATGAAGTTATCGTCAATACTCCTGGAGTAGATCTGGGTTTAATGATTTTCAATAAAAATACCAACAATGAAGATCGTCACGGCGGAAGGGTTATATCAAAAATTGAACCTGGAAATATCACAAATAAGAAGAGCTTAGTTACTAAAGTAAATAATACAATTTCAATAGATGGTAATTCCACACCGCTTTGTGAAACTTTATATGAAGCCGCATTATATTTGCACGGCAAAGATGTCGATAATGGGCATAAAACGTCAGGTTCTACTGCGAATCCAAGTTATGACACTGGAGCTGAATCTCCCCCAGGAACATATTTAAGTCCTTTTATTGATAAGGAATGCGGCTCCAATGCATCGATTATTTATATCACAGATGGAGCCCCTCAGCGTGATAAAAATGAAAATGATAAAATAAAAACATTATTGGGATACTCTACAAAAACTGAAGATAAAGATGTAACAGGAAGCGTTAAAGTAACAGCTTATAGTTGGGATGAGCATTATAGTTTGATGCCTCCTTTAGCAGGCTGGTTGGCTAATAATGACGTTAACCCTTATTCAGAGGGTACTCAAATTGTTACTACGCATACTATTGGTTTTAGTGAGGGTGTTGGCAATGCAACTGTATTACTTGAAGCCGTTGCGGATTACGGTAAAGGAGATTACTACTACGCTGAAAACTCTGCTCAATTACAAGCTTCTTTAATTAAAGCTATAGAAGCAATTAAAGCTGATAGTTCAAGCTTTACCTCTCCATCAGTTGTACTTGATAAAACTCAAACTGGTGACGCTGCTTATTTTGCTATGTTTTTGCCTGGAGAAGGTCCTAGGTGGTCTGGAAATCTAAAAAAGTTTAAGGTAAGCGGGACTGGTGATGTTTTAGACAGTAATGACAATTTTGCTTTTGATGATAATGGCAGCATTAAGGTGGATGCTTGTTCATTATGGAGTGCGAGTGATTGCGCTAATTCAGATTATGAGGGTTATGATGTCAATGATGGTGGTGTACTTTCGATATTAAGAGATGAATATAATACAGATGTAAAACTAGCTAATCGAAAGGTTTTAGTTAACACAGGAACAACTGGCGAACTCGTTGATTTAACTGTAACAAATGCCAAAAAATTAGGTAGTTTGTCAAATGAGGAGTTAGCTTTACATTTAAAGGTAGATATTGACACAATTGAAAGTACAATTGATTGGGCAAGAGGAGCCAATGTCGATAGTGAGCTATATGATATGAATACAGCTCCATTTCTAAGACAAGATATTATCGGTGACCCATTGCATTCAAGGCCATTAGTGATTGATTATGGCTCTTTAGGCACCAGAATATTAATGGGAACTAATCATGGTTTTCTCCATATGTTCAAAGATGAAATTGGGGAAAGCTCAACTAGCGTTTCTGAGTCTTGGGCTTTTATTCCGCATGAGCTTTTACCCAACATAAAAGGGTTAAGAGATAACCCTAAAACAGGTGTTCACTCAATATATGGGTTAGATGGAAGTCCTGTAGCACATATTGAAAGAAGTGGCTCGGGTGATGTGACAAAAGCTTGGGTGTTTATCGGTATGAGAAGAGGCGGCAGTTCATACTATGCTCTTGATATTACTTCACCTGACTCGCCTACATTAATGTGGATTAAAAGTGATAATGATTATTCTGATTGGGGACAATCTTGGTCAGAACCGATAATTACGAAGGTTCCAGATTGGCCAAGTGGTGCAACGAGTTCTGCAGATGCTGACCCAGTGATTATCGTTGGGGCTGGATATAATCCGAATACAAAGGATGGCTCTTCAGTTGGTGGTAATGATGTCATTGGAACAGGTGTTTATATACTGGATGCTAGAACTGGTATTAAAGTTCATAGTTTCGGGCGTTCAGGATCTGATACCAATATGCCAAGCATTTCCGATAGTATTCCTAATAAAGTGGCAATTCTAGACAGTAATAATGATCAACTCACAGATCGCATTTATGCAACTGATACAGGTGCAAATGTTTGGCGGTTGGATTTACCCGGTCTATCGACAGACTCCTCAAACCCTTGGAGTGCTTTCAAATTTGCAAGTCTAGGTGGCGGAACAACAACAACTGATATTCGTTTTTTCTCTGAGCCTGTAGTTGCACAAACTACATTTAGTAATGTTGCTGAGCACACCCATACCGAAGGTGGTACAACTACAACGACAATGACATATCAGAGCATACCTTACGATGCTGTCGTAATTGGAAGCGGTCATAGGCCGCATCCACTAGATAAACAAAGAGCGGATAAGTTTTTTACACTTCAAGATAGAAACATCGTTACTAAATCTTATAGTTCAGCTGCTGGAAACACAGCACCAGATACTCTTGATAATACTGATTTGTATAATGTCACATCAGAGTCGCCCGCATCGGATTCAGAGTTAGTCACTTTTGGAGCGAAACGCGGTTGGTATTATAACTTTAGTGATGCGGGTGAGAAGTCATTATCGGCCGCTACGATTGTATCTGGTAGAGTTTTTTTTACATCATACGTACCAGAAACTGGAGCGTCTGAAAACGCTTGTTTAGTGCCAGGCCAAGGTAGATTGTATGGGTTTGATCTACATAAAGGTGCAAGGACATATAACCATACTGAAGATTATTTTGTCATGGGTGAACAGGTTCCTGATACTCCAACACTTGTTGTTCCAAAAAATGGTGATTCAGATAGTTATATGTACTTAATCGGCATTGGTGATGCTGCAAATGAAATGATTAAAAATGATGTACTAGGTGACGATGGTTGCGCTGAAGGAGATGATAAGTGTATCGGTGGTGGCTTAGGTGTTAACAGGATTTACTATCATCAACATGAAAACTAAAATGAGATATAAATGAATAGATTCAATAGAAATAATGGATTTACGTTAATTGAATTGATGATAACCATTACTGTCATTGGGATACTCGCTGCTATTGCTTATCCTAACTATACACAGTTTGCTGCTAAAGGCGCTCGCGCCGATGCACTTTCCGGTTTAATGAATTTGGCGAATAGACAAGAGCAATTTTATTTAGATCACAAGACATTTACTAAGAACATGAAACAACTAGGAATGGATGATGATCCATATATTGTCGATAATGGTTTTTATGAGGTTGATGCTTTTTCAATTGGTGACGGTAGCAAATATACATTAAAGGCGACAGCGATAGGCACTCAAGCTACACGTGATACTGCTTGCCCTGTTATCCAAATAACTTCAGACGGTGTTAAGACTCCTACGGAGTGCTGGGGGAATTAAGTAAATTCTTCATTAGATAAAAAAGAGTTTATGGTTAACCATAAACCCTTTTTTATTATGTTTTTTTGTGTAGCTTATGGCCTTTGATAACGATAAGTAATGTACTGTTGATTATCTCAGAAGAGTTTAAGTACAGTTTACATTGTCAGAAATAATCTGAACTCTGCCAGAGGCGCTTAAAGAGACTTGTTTTGAGTAGGCACTGTCGGTTGTTCCAGGACAATAGGTAATTGTTTGAGCGTTAGAGCCGCTAACTAAGCCATCGGAATTAAAAGTTATGATTGCTGATGATGATGTTTTTATAAAGTCATCGCTATTAAAGCCATCTATATAGCGCAATACATCAGTGTTATTATCTTTAACACCATTTTGATCGTCATCAATAAAGATGGCAATACCACCAAGCCAATCAGTTGTGCAACCACTGCCATCTCCCGGGCAAACAGTCACTCTTCTGCCAAAGCTTACTGCTTGATTTCGTGCGAACACTAAGGCTGACTCGATAGAGCTTGTGGCTGAGCTGCTTCTACTACTTTCATAAAGACTTGATAATCTAGGTACAGCAACACCTACTAAAACTCCTGCAACTACAAGAGTGACCATTAGTTCAACTAAAGTGAATCCGTTTTCAAATCCGTTTTTCATTTGATTCATGCATATTTTCCTCTGCAATACTTAATTAAGTATAAGCCAATATGACTTTGAAATCAGTGTTTTTGTAAGCCTAAAGTTCACTTGAAACACATACGAATCTACTAGTTTTGTTTACATTCTATTTTATTTTTGCGTGAAAACCTTATTCGACCGGATTGATTTACAATGACAGCTTTTGAAAAAGGGCTATTATAAATTTCTGGGCAATATCTAAAGGTTCCATTGGTACCAGATGCAAGCCCATCCGGTTGAAATCTTATGGCTTTTCGATTGTAGTAAACGATATCGTTTGGATTAAAGGCTGGTGCAATATGTAAAATGTGGTCGCCAGTATTGATGATATTTGACTCTCCTCCATCAATGAATATAGTGAAACCTTGTTGCCAGTTGTTAGTACATTGGTTATTTTCGATAGGACAAACAGTTATCCGAGCATTTAGGCTAATGGCATGATTACGGGCCAACTGGATAAGTTGTTGTATAGATCTGATATTGCTTTTACTGCGAGCATGGTTAATCAGATTATTAAGTGATGGAGCTGCCATGGTCGAAATAATTGAAGCAATGGAAACAGCGACCATAACTTCAATTAGGTTAAATCCCTTTAACTGGGTATTCATAAAAATCATCCTTGATTTTTAAGGTTCATTATCTGAGTAGTCGAAAAAGTATAGAAGCTTTTGCTGACTCTGCTAGTTTTAAACTGATTAATACCTACTTTATAAAATAATGAGCAAATTATTCTGGCTTAAAGTAAGATAGTTCAAGTATCCAAACTATTAATAAATAGATTTAAATTTGAGAATGAAAATTTAAATCTATATTTTCCCAAGTGATTAGGAGTGTGTTGATGAAAAAAGTAGAAGCCATTATTAAACCATTTAAACTTGATGATGTGCGAGAGTCACTTGCGGAAATAGGTATAACAGGCATGACGGTTTCTGAAGTGAAAGGCTTTGGGCGTCAAAAAGGTCACACTGAATTATATCGTGGTGCTGAGTATATGGTCGATTTTTTACCGAAAGTAAAAATCGAGCTTGTTATTCAAGATGAGCAATTAGACCAAGCCATTGAGGTTATTGTTGATACTGCTCGTACGGGTAAAATCGGCGATGGAAAAATATTTGTAACCGATATTGAACGTGTTATTCGTATCCGTACTGGCGAAGAAAACGAAGATGCTGTTTAATCTACAATAGATTAAATTAAAAAAGCCTCAATAAATAATTTATTGAGGCTTTTTTATTGGGGATAAATTATAAGCTCACTATTGCCATCATGGTTTGCTTGATGAGTCCCGAATAACCGGCTCAGGCGTAAATACCATCGATTTTTTCTCAGTCGTTTCTTTGCTATTGGCGATTAACAGTTCAGTGGCGACTTTGGCAATTTTCACGTTTGGTTGATGCACTGTGGTTAATTTGGGCCACGTCTGTCGGGAGAAGGGGCTATCCTCAAATCCTACAATGGATAAATCTTTTGGTATATCAAGCCCAGCTAAACGCGCAGCAAATAAAGCCCCTGCAGCTATTTCATCGTTACAGGCGACGATTGCCGTAGGCCGTTTGGTTAAGTTAATCAATTTATTGGCACCTTCTACCCCAGATTCGAAAGAGTATTTACCATCTAAAACCCAGGTGTTATTCACGTTAAGATTATTGTGCTCAAGGGCATCTTTAAAACCAGCTAAACGCTCTTTGGTTGATTCATGCTGCTGATCGCCACTTAAAAATCCAATATCTCTATGACCCATATCAATTAAGTGTTGGGTGATTTCTAAAGCGCCATGTTTATCATTGACAAGTACAGTAAGCCCATTTTCTGCATCAGTGCTTTCGCCTGCAATAATTCTTACATAATTAGCATCTATTTCATCAAGTGCTGCAAGTATCTTCGGGTCTTCTGACATTGGCGGGGTGAGCACTAAACCCGATAGCCGAGAGTGTTTGACCATTTTGGTTAGTTCATCACAAATTGTGTCAGAGGTAGCATTACAAGGGTGGATCAACAACTCGTAGCCTTTATCTTGGCAGGCAGAAAGAATACCGTTCTGCATATCAATAATATAATAAGCATTGGGGTTATCATAAATAAAACCAATAACATAGGATTTTGTGCTTGCTAGATTTCTTGCTGCTAAGTTAGGTTGATAATTTAGCTCATTAATTGCTGCATTGACCTTGTCGACCGTGGTTTGTCTGACTGACGATTCGTTATTGGTGACCCGTGAAACGGTTTTAATTGATACGCCAGCATGTTTGGCAACATCATTTATGGTTACTTTCATTATTTGTTAACTCTTAAACTCAGGCGATGAACTTAGCATTGTATTTATATTGATAACAATCATCCCCAAATGAAGGTTATCAATATTGTAGGTAAAAACAAAAGCTAAGCCGATTTAACTCTAATAGTGCTGATTTTTATCCTAATAGGCAATCTCGAATTGCTTTTCTGGTTGGATGAGTTCACTTTAAAGTCTATTTGTTCTTAATTTGATACAAACATCGTCAACATTTAAGTGTCTGATTTTTATTTATTAATTGTGTTTACATCTGTTTTATATAAGCTGGCTTTGCACATTTTGTCTGCAATAAAGTTATTTTGTTGTGGCAAGACTGTTAAATATTGTGTAATGTTTGCTCTAGACATGACAGCGTTGTCATTCCGATTGGGATGGTTATGTATCCAAAAACGATAATAAAGTTATGGAAGGGAAATGAAGATGCGACCTATTAATTTTAAGAAAAATGTTTTAGCAACTAACATTGCTATCCTACTTGGCAGTATGGTTTCAGTTGCTGCGTTTGCAGCAGATGCTGAAACTACAGAAGAAAATATCGAAAAAATTGAAGTAAAAGGCATGCGTGCCTCGATGAAGGCTTCAGTTAATGATAAACGTTTTTCTAACTCTGTTGTTGATGCGGTAACGGCTGAAGATATCGGTAAATTTCCTGATGGTGACGTGGGTGAGTCATTAGGGCGTATACCAGGTGTGGCTGTGAGCCGTCAATTTGGTCAAGGTCAAGGTGTTTCGATTCGTGGTGCTTCTAGCAGCTTGACTCGTACATTATTAAACGGCCATTCAGTTGCATCTACCGGTTGGTACGATCAACAGTCAATTGACAGAAGCTTTAACTACAGTTTACTACCATCAGAAATGGTCGGTGGAATTGAAGTATATAAATCGTCTCAGGCTGATTTACCTGAAGGTGGTGTTGGCGGTACCGTTATCGTTAAAACCCGCAAGCCATTAGATTTAGATGCCAATACTGTATTCCTTAGTGCTAAAGGCGACTACGGTACAATTTCTGAAGAAACAGATCCTGAATTATCAGGCCTATACAGCTGGAAAAATGAAGATGAGAACTTTGGTTTCTTAATTTCTGCAGCTGGCTCAGAAACAACTTATCAACGCAATGGTATTGAGTCATTAATTGGTTGGGGTGATATTGTTCCGACGACTTTTGAACAAGAGCGTGAACGTACTGCTATTAACGGTTCATTCCAATACAGTCCAACAGATAATTTAAATTTCGGTTTAGACATTATGAGTCTGGACATGAAAGCGAACAACGCAAATACCTCATTATTCGTGATGTTCCCAGATGATAAAGACGAAGCGTGTGAACAGCGTAACTCTTTAGGCACTTGTACTTTCTATCGCCGTGATGGTAATGGTGAAAACCCAGGTTGGGCACAAACTTGGGCGCGCCAAGCTAGCATGGACTCAAATACTTACGATTTCAATTTCGATTACGAAAATGACATGTTTAAAGTAGAAGGTCGTGTGGGTAACACCAAGTCTGAAGGTGGTACTGATTTAACTTCTAACTATGGTTTCTGGTTAGGTACCGCTGCTGATTATGCTGGTACTTATGATGCGACTGGTGAAATCATCAAAATAGATGTTGCTAATAAAAACTTCACCGCAGATGACTTTGGTGGTCAATTGTCCCCTGCAGGTTGGGCACTTAAAAAGCAGCCAAACTCAGATGAAGAAACTTACGCACAATTAGACTTTACTATCCCGACTGATTTAGGTGCGATTACCTCATTCAAAACAGGTGTTCGTTATGCAGATCATGATGTTAGCATGTTAACTTTACCTGCAATCGTTAATGCTGATATAGCAGCAAAAGATGCATCAGCATATTACAGTGGTCAAATTTCATCGGGTGCAGGTTATACCTTACCTAAGCCAGATATGGATGCCATGTTACGTGATGCTAAGGCTGCAATTAATGGTTTCTCGACAGAAGGGACCGTATATAAGGCTGGCTACGGCACCATTAACGAAGAAAACCTATCGTTATATTTAATGGCTAATTTTGAGTCAGACGGTATGCGCGGTAACTTCGGCTTACGTTATATATCAACAGATGCATCATCTGATTATTTCGCGCTGCAAGCTGATGGTACTTATGCCGATAACTTAAGCACTAAAGATGCAAGTTATAATGACGTATTGCCAAGTATCAACGTTGCATTTGATGTGGCGCCAGATGTCATTATCCGTACTTCAGCATCACAAGTGATTTCACGTCCTAATTATGCTGATATGTTTGCAGCTTCGGCACTGCAAGGTTACAACGATGACGTTGCAGGTAACCAAGTGGTTAGTACCGGTAATATCGCCCTTGAGCCATTTAAAGCGACTCAAGCTGATTTAGGTGTGGAATGGTATTTTAGTCCTGACGGGTTAATGAGTGCTTCTTACTTTATCAAAGATATCAGCTCTTTTATCACCTCAGAGCAGAAGCTAGATCAAAGCATTGGTATTGTTGATCCTAATTCAGGTGAAGATAACTGGACTGTTTCAACGAAGAAAAATGGTACTGGCGGTCAAATCCAAGGTATAGAGCTGCAAATCCAAGATGGTTTTGACAACGGCTTTGGTTACTCTGCTAACTATACCTTTGCTGATTCTGATGCTGCAGCTGAGAACTACCCTGATCAAGTTAGCGTATTTTCTGACTCTTCTAAGCACACTGTTAACTTAGTTGGTTACTACGAGATGGATGACTTCTCAGCACGTGTTGCTTATAACTGGCGTAGTGAATACATGATGCGTGAGTTACCAGGTTTCTACGGTAACCGTGAACATCAAGACTTCGGTACACTTGATTTAAGTGCTAACTACAATATCACTGATTACTTAGGTATCACATTTGAAGTAGTTAACTTACTTGAAGAAGACAGTGTTCAATTAGGTGTTGCACCTGATGATGCTGACGTTAAGCCTGAGCTAAAAGGTGGTTACCCAGCATGGAGCTTTGAAGGTGAAGCTCGTTATAAGTTAGGTTTAAACTTACGTTTTTAATCTGATTTAGAAGCATAAAAAGCCTAGCACTTGCTAGGCTTTTTGATTTTAACTTTCCACTGGTAAATACGGTTAAAATCCAATTAGCGACTTATCTACAGTTAACAGTTAAGAGGCGTAATATGAAAGTGCAGAAGATTGTTATTATCGGTGGTGGCACAGCAGGTTGGCTTGCTGCAAATCATATTGGTAAAGCGGTGCAATCATTGGCTGATGTGTCCGTTACGTTAATCGAGTCTCCTGATATTCCGCCCATTGGTGTTGGTGAAGGCACTGTACCTGCGATTAGGCAGTCATTACAAAGCTTTGGAATAAGCGAAACCGAGTTTATTCAGCAGTGTGATGTGAGCTTCAAGCAGTCTATCCAATTTCGAAACTGGCTCGATAAAACCAAACATGGCGCAGATAATCGCTACCATCACTTATTTGATGTACCAAGCCCATTAGGCGATGACTTAAGCGCCTTTTGGAACCAAACCGCCACTGAGGATATGGCTTATAGTGCAATGGTTTCACCTCAGCATTATATTTGTGAGGCATTAAAGGCACCTAAATCCATCACCACCCCCGAATACGCTGGCTCGGTGAGTTATGCTTATCATTTAAATGCGGCAAAATTTGCCCAATTATTAGCCACTAACGCCACAAGTAAATATGCCGTTGAGCATATCAAAGCCAATGTGTTAGATGCCGCAATAGATGATGTAGGCAATATCAGCCGCTTAAAAACTGATAAGCTCGGCGAGTTAGCTTTTGATTTTTATATCGACTGCAGTGGCTTTGAGTCCATTTTGTTAGCCAAAAAGCTTAACGTCGGCTTTGTGGATAAATCCCATCAGTTATTGGTGAATAAAGCCATTGTTGCCCAAGTGCCGACAGACATTACTGAAGCGATTGCCCCTTTTACCATTGCCACAGCGCATCAAGCAGGCTGGATTTGGGATATCGCTTTGCCAGAGCGCCGCGGTACTGGTTTTGTGTATTCTGATAACCACATGACAAGCGCACAAGCTGAGCAAAAGTTTAACCGTTATTTAGGCGGGAAACTAGACCAGTTACACCATCGTGAAATCCCCATGAAAGTGGGCTACCGCGAACAATTTTGGGCAAAAAACTGTGTAGCATTAGGCCTAGCACAAGGCTTTTTAGAGCCAATCGAGGCAACCTCAATACTATTAACTGATTTTGCCGCCGGTTACTTAGCTAAGCGACTACCGCAGACACTGGCGCAAATGCCAGCATTGTCTGAGCGCTTTAATCACACTATAGGTTACGCGTGGGAGCGAGTAGTGGAGTTTGCTAAGTTGCATTATTGCATTTCAGATAGAACTGACAGTGATTTTTGGTTAGATAATCAAAAGCCTGAAACGATACCTGAATCCTTGCAACAAAAATTGCAATTATGGCAGAGCTTTAGCCCGATAACCGATGATCTATTCTCACGCTACGAAGTGTTTAATATTGATAATTACCTGTATGTCTTATACGGGATGCATTATCAAACAAAAAACGTGTCGCTCGAGGCGCAGTACCTTAAAAGTGCCCAGCAGCAGGCCAATAAAATACAGCAAATAGGCCACAAGCTGGCGCTAGACTTACCAGAGCATCGAGCACTGCTTGATAAAATTAACCGTTACGGTTTACAAAAGGTTTAGCTACAGGATTAATAAACTTAGAACCCAGTTGAGTGAAATTTATACTTATAGATGAAAGTTGGCACGATTTAGGTGAAATATCAGCGAATAGCTAGTGGTACTTTATTGCTTGATACGGTAACGTAAGCTGCAGATTAAATGATAGTGGGCTTTATAATAAGTCTCCAGCTAAAGATTTTGGGATTTTTTATTTTAATCTACTAACAAAAGTTTAAAACAAAAGGGATTTGAATCCCTATTTTTATGTATATCATTATTGATTAGAAGCGCCTGAAGGAGCCAAGATGTCTAACCAAATTACGTTACTTGAACACGCAAAGCACGGTGATTTAAAAATTACCGCAACTAATTTTGCACACGTTGCAGATCAACATATTGTTCCAGTAACTTTGCATGAGATTGCTCGTGCAGCTACAGAATACCCAATTGTATTCGTTAAAAACACTGATAGCGGTGAATTCCAAGCTGTTGCTATGTTAGGTCTTAAGCCTGGTCAAAACCTGAGTATTAAAGACGGCAAGTGGCAAGGACTATATATCCCTGCTGTTGTCCGTGACTATCCACTTGGATTAGTACTTAACCCAGAAGTAAAAGACAAAGTATGGATTGGTATTCGCGAATCTGCTGCTGAAGTCAGCAAGACTGAAGGCCAAGCATTATTTGAAGGTGAGCAAGAGTCTGCTTACTTAGAAAACCGCAAAAAAGCCTTAATCGCGCATTTTGAGCAAGATCAAGCAAGCCGCAACATTCTTGGTTTCTTGGCTGAAAAAGAGTTACTAACAACCCAAACATTAACGGTTGATGTAGCGGGTGAGAAGCGCAACATCAATGGCTTATACTTAATTGATGAAGCTAAATTAAATGAATTGTCAGATGAAGATTACTTAGAACTTAGAAAGCGCGGCTTACTAGGTCCTATCTATGGTCATTTAGCATCGTTAAACCAAGTTAACCGTCTAGCACGCACTGAGATCATGGCTAAAGCTTAATCTTATTGTATCGCGCGTATTAAGGCATTATTTCATATATTGAAATAATGCCTTTTTTATTAGTAGCATATTTAGCATAAGATTCTTTTGCTTAAAGCTTTTTACTTCATTCAATCCTTTCTTTACCACTAGATGCCAATATTCTTGGTTATTACTAAGCCAATTAAGCTTAATTTAAGCAATTAAGCCACTGTTATTATTTGTTTTTAATGTCTATTGTTGCAAACCTGTGTCAAAACATAAAAAAAATGTAGAAATCTCGTTCTATATTCGGTAGATTATTAAATGACAGCGTTGTCATTGCTTGTGTGTGAATCGTTGTTTTAAGGTCGACATGGATAATTTATAGGTCCCTATTATCCATGCCTTAATGCTATTTCGGTCGGGCGAAATAGCATTAATTTATACTTTTAGTCTCTCCCCAGAAACGAGTATAAGCTGGGGACAATTTTTGTTCCCAGCTATTTTTTTGCCGGTTTCTTAGTAAGGATAAAACCTAGCAGTTAACGAGACATAGATATTGAACAGGCTAAATACACTAATAAATTTAATCAATTAAATACTGTTGCCGCTAAAAATTAGCTGCAGTAATTTCGCTAAAATAGGCTAACGTCAGTAGTCAGTCAACGCGCGGCATCTCATCAGATGATCATTTAGGGATAAATTGAGGAATATATGAAAAAGACCATCCTTGCATCAGCATTATTACTATCAATAGGCGTAGTGGGTTGCCAGTATTCTTCAGCTCCTTCTACGTCTGATGATGCTCAATCAGCTAATGGTTCAGATCTGCAACATAAGGCTAATCAAGCCGCTGATAGCGCTTGGACTCAAGCAAGCCTAAAACAATTTGCCGCAGATCTAAAAGTCACTTATCGCATGGTGACCAATGTCCCTGAAGAAAGTTGCTCAGCAACACAGCCTGATGAGCAATGTTTTATCGCTGAAATTGATTTAACCAGTTCAGTTAATATTCCCCATGCCGACTGGGCAATTTATTTCAGTCAAATGCGCCCAGTACAAGCGGTGTTAAATCCGCAGTTTAGTATCACTCGAGTACAAGGTGATTTACATAAAATTGCCCCCACCGAACAATTCACTGGCTTTAGCGCTGGCGTAACCCAACGCATTGGTTTTAGAGGCGAGTTATGGCAATTATCTGAAACTGACCCAATGCCAAACTATTACATTGTGGTGGATGGTTTAGAGCCTGTCGTGATAGCTAGCACTCAATTAAGTATTGACGCAGAAACCGGCATGGAAGTTAGACCCTATGTTGAAGCCTTTACGGATGAAAAAAGGCAATATCGCAGAACCGCAACCGATAACTTAGCGTGGAGCCGTGCTGAGGTGTTATTTGAAGCCAATAATGCCCTTGTAGTTAATCGCGAGGCTGCCATTAATCGCATTATTCCAACGCCGCTCAGTGCTAGCGTTACATCAAGTAATACACCGGTAGATTTGTCTCAAGGTATTGAGGTTAATTACCAGCAAGTTGACTCAGCAGCAGTTGCCGCAGCTTTGTCGAGATTAGCGAGACTTGGGGTTAAGCAATCAGATACAGGCTTGTCGTTAGCGTTTGTTAAAAACAGCAAGGTTACAGCAGACGAGCAAGGGATTGATGGCGCTTATCAGCTCAAGGTGGCCATTGACGGCATTACCATTACCGCCGCCACCGACAGTGGTTTTTCATATGGTCTTTCGTCACTTGCAGCGTTAATCGATACTCGAGAACTCAGTATAAATACTATGGTTGTTGATGATGCACCGCGTTATGATTTTCGTGGTATGCACATTGATGTCGCGCGTAACTTTCACAGTAAACAACTGATATTTGATTTAATCGATCAAATGGCAGCTTATAGGCTCAATAAATTACACCTACATATGGCCGATGATGAAGCATGGCGCTTAGAAATTGATGGCTTACCTGAGCTTACTGATATTGGTAGTAAGCGTTGCCATGATTTAACCGAAAGCACCTGCTTAATTCCCCAGCTGGGCAGTGGCCCTTTTGCTGATGCCAGTGTAAATGGTTTTTATAGCAAAGCCGATTATATAGACATTTTGCAGTATGCCAGCGCCCGCCAAGTAGAGGTTATCCCGTCAATGGATATGCCTGGTCACTCACGTGCAGCGATAAAATCTATGGATGCCCGCTACCGTAAGTTTATGGCAAGTGGCGAAAATAATGCTGCTAATGAGTACTTACTGACAGATGCTAACGACACCACAGTGTATTCATCGGTGCAGTATTATAACGATAACACCCTAAATGTGTGCTTGGAGTCGACCTATCACTTTGTCGATAAAGTCATTGATGAAATTGCTAAATTGCACCAACAAGCAGGCCATCCGCTAAAACGCTACCACATTGGCGCTGATGAAACGGCAGGGGCGTGGAAGCAATCACCACAATGCGTAGACTTTGTTGCTAACAATGACAAAGGGGTTAAATCGATCGATGATTTAGGTGCTTATTTTATTGAGCGCGTCGCCAATATGGTCAGCGCTAAAGGTATTGAACCTGCAGGTTGGAGCGATGGTATGAGCCATACTAATGCAGACAATATGCCGGCTAAATCACAAACCAACATTTGGGATGTGATTTCACACCATGGTTATCAAAGAGCCCACAGCCAAGCCAATTTAGGTTGGGATACTGTGCTTTCAAACCCTGAAGTGTTGTACTTTGATTTCCCCTATGAGGCTGATCCTAAAGAGCATGGTTACTACTGGGCGACCCGAGCGCTAAACAGCCAAAAATTGTTTAGTTTTATGCCAGATAACTTACCTGCGAATGCGGAACAATGGAATGATATCGAAAATAACCCCTTTACCGCCGACGATAGCGTTAAAAAAGATGAGCAAGGTAAGGTGACCTCAGCGCCATTACAACAAGGTAAAGGCTTTAGTGGTATTCAAGGTCAAATCTGGAGTGAAACTATTCGCAGTGATGAAGTCGCTGAATATATGATGTTTCCACGGCTGCTAATGCTAGCTGAAAAAGCTTGGCATAAAGCAAAGTGGGAAGTGCCATATCAGTATCAAGGCGCGGTTTATCATCAAAACTCAGGTTACTTTACTGCTGATATGCGTAAGCAGCAGCAACAGCAATGGAATGACATCGCTAATACCTTAGGCCATAAAGAGCTGGCTAAGTTAGATGTGGCTAACATTGAATATCGGGTGCCAACCGTTGGGGCAAAAATTGAAGCTGGACTGCTTTATGCCAATATTGCCTTTCCAGGGCTTAAGATTGAGTATCGTCAACTCAGTGAAGAGAGTGACAATAACGCTGCTGAAACAGCATCATGGCTTGAATACCAAGCTCCTGTAAAGGTATCAGGTAATATTGAGATAAGAGCAATTTCCGCATCAGGAAAACGCAAAGGGCGCTCGTTGTTTTTATAGCTGGCTTTTATTGCTGCGCAGTTAACTAAATACAAAGGACGTTAATCGAATGGTTAACGTCCTTTTTTAAAAGCAAATCAGCAAAACATCCAAAACTTTCAATTTAATTACCTAGCTAAAATCAATATAAATCAGAGCTTTAATAGTTACTTCGCTGTTTGTTTTATAAACACCACAAAAAGTAAATGACAACGCTGTCATTTGTGGTGTAACATAAAGTTAACTTACAAAAGAGCCTATAAAAATCAGTTATAAAAGGCTTGGGTAATAGAGACAAGAGGGATGTCATGAGCGTTAATCAGCAAAATGAATCACAGCTTTATATCGGAATTGACGGTGGTGGCAGTAAGTGCCGCGCCAGCATATTTTGCCCACAAAAAGGTGTAATTGGCACTGGTGTAGCAGGTAGAGCTAATCCTCTTCACGGACTAGAACAAACTTTTAATTCAATTATCGAATCAACCAAGCTTGCCTTGGCAGATGCAAACATAGCACCAAGCTACGCTCAGCAGTTAATCGCCGGTGTCGGCCTCGCTGGCGTGAATGTGCCGCGTTTGTTTGACCAAGTGAACAACTGGCAGCACCCGTTTGCCAAAATGTACCTCACCACAGACTTACATACTGCCTGTATTGGTGCCCACAACGGCGATGATGGTGCCGTGATTATTACCGGTACTGGCTCTTGTGGCTTTGCCCATGTAGGCGAGCAAAGTTTATTAATTGGCGGCCATGGCTTTGCATTAGGTGACAAAGGCAGTGGCGCATGGTTAGGCCAAAAAGCCGCTGAGCATGTATTACTGAATTTAGACGGCTTTGCCGCCGACACCGCACTAACACAATTATTACTAGCACACTTTAATGTTGATGATGCCATGGGCATTGTCGAGCATCTTGCCGGACAGTCTTCAAGCACCTACGCCAAATTAGCCCGTATTGTGCTGTTATGCGCCGACAATGGTGATGAGGTTGCCATTGATATTGTGCAACAGGGAGCGGGTTATATTAGTGAAATGGCCAGAAAGTTATTTGCCATTCATCCTAGTCGTTTTTCGATGATTGGCGGCCTAGCAGAGCCATTATTACATTGGTTAGACATTGATGTGGCTAGCAAAGTGGCTGAAGCGCTATCACCACCAGAAATCGGCGCTATCTTGTTTGCGCAGCAACAGTTTGCCGCAGATAACGGCAAGAGTCTGTAACTCGCCAAATTATCTTGAACTTGCTTAAAATTTTCAGTGTCAACGATAAATTCATCGCCATGCACTGCTCAGTAACTTGATACCTCAATGGATCAACTTGAACATAAATTAAGGTTAACTCGATGACAAATACAATTATGGAACGTGAAGCGCGTTCAGCACCGCAGAAAATCGCTGAGCAACTGGCTGCTAATGCTGGCTTAACCAAAGAGCTTGGTGAAAAACTACGTAGTTTTAAGCCAAAGTTTGTGATGATTGTTGGTCGTGGCTCATCAGATCACGCAGGGGTATTTGCTAAATACTTATTTGAAATTGAAGTGGGCATTCCAACTTTTGCTGCAGCGCCATCAGTTGCCAGTGTTTATGGTAAAAGCTTACAACTTGAAGGCGGATTAGTGATTGTTATTTCACAATCAGGCCGTAGCCCAGATATATTGGCTCAAGCGAGAATGGCTAAAGAAGCCGGCGCTTTTTGTGTCGCATTAGTCAACGATGAAACAGCACCAATTAAAGATATTGTCGATGTGGTATTACCGCTTAGAGCGGGTGAAGAAAAAGCCGTCGCAGCGACCAAAAGCTACTTAGCGACTTTATCAGCCATTGTGCAGTTAACTGCTGAGTGGACCCAAAGTGAGTCGTTAGCTGCAGCCGTTGATTCAATGCCAAGTGCATTACAAACAGCCGTTGACGCAGCGCCGCAATTAACCGCCGAGTCTTTAGCAGGGGTTAATAACCTTGTGGTTTTAGGTCGTGGTTTAGGTTATGCGGTAACCAAAGAAATTGCCCTTAAAATGAAAGAGGTTTGCTCTATTCATGCCGAGTCATTCAGTAGCGCTGAGTTTTTACATGGCCCGGTGACTTTGGTTGAAAAGAAACTGGCTATTGTCGATGCCTGCATTAATGATGAGTCTTATGACAGCCATATCGAGCAAATTGAAAACGTAAAACAACGTGGCGCAGATTTGGTGCATTTAAATCAAACATCATCTGAAATTCACCCGCGTGTTGCGCCATTAGCATTGCTACAACGTTTTTATATCGATGTCGCCGCCGTTGCTGTTGCCCGTGGTATTGACCCAGATCTGCCAGAAGGTTTGAAAAAAGTCACTCAAACACTATAAGTTTGGCTCGACTGTGAGCATTAAGAAGTAAGCAGTTAAAGATTAACGCAATATAAAGAGAACATTATGAGACAAACCCTAATAGCAGACGGTTTTTTTGATGGACAGCAATTTCATCAAGATGCGGTGATCTCTATTGAAGACGGCCACATCATCGCCTTAGATTCAGTATCGAATGCGAAAGAAGTGCGTTTACAAGGCACGTTAGTGCCAGGGTTTGTTGATGTTCAAGTCAATGGCGGCGGCGGGGCACTGTTTAATAGCGCACCAACCCTTGATTGTATTGAGACCATAGGTCGAGCACATGCTCAATTTGGTACGACCGGTTTTCTGCCGACGCTCATTACCGATAAAGTTGAGGTGATGGCGCAAGCCGCTGATGCCGTTGCCGAGGCTATTAAGCTGCAATCTGCAGGCGTGTTAGGGATTCACTTTGAAGGGCCACATTTAAGTGTGCCTAAAAAAGGCGTGCATCCACAATCGTTTATTCGCAGTATTTCAGATGAAGAACTGGCGATATTTTCACGACAAGATCTTGGTATAAAAGTGGTCACTTTAGCCCCTGAAAATGTCTCAGTTGAGGTGATAAAAACCTTAATCGCTAACGACGTAAAGGTGTGCTTAGGTCACTCAAATGCCGATTATGACACTGTGCTGGCGGCGTTAAATGCTGGCGCTAACGGTTTTACACATTTGTTTAATGCCATGTCAGGCTTTGGCTCTCGTGAGCCGGGCATGGTGGGCGCAGCGCTAGAAAGTGATGCAGCATGGTGCGGATTGATTGTCGATGGCCACCATGTTCACAGTGCGACTGCAAAAGTTGCCCTTAAAGCTAAGCCCCAAGGCAAAATCATGTTAGTAACCGATGCTATGCCACCGGTGGGACTGGATGATGATGCCAGCTTTGAACTGTTTGGCACCGAGGTCATACGTCAAGGTGATAGGCTCAATGCCAAATCAGGTGAGCTAGCAGGTTGCGTACTTGATATGGTTGGCGCAGTTAACAATACGGTTAGCATGCTTGGCCTAAGTTATGAAGAAGCCCTTAGAATGGCATCGTTATATCCAGCGCAGTATCTACAGCAAGCTAAGCTTGGCACCATAGCCGTAGGTCAGCGCGCAGACTTAGTGTTGTTAGCTGCTAATGCAAACGATAACTCGCGTTATCAAGTTAACCAAACCTATATTAATGGCGATGTGGTTTTTAGCCGATGCGATAAAGGCTAATGTATGTCGACTAAAACCGCTTTGAAGCCAAGATTAATGTCATTGGACGCCCTGCGTGGTTTTGACATGTTTTGGATCCTTGGCGGCGAAGGCCTATTTGCTGGATTATTTATATTAACTGGCTGGGCAGGGTGGAATTGGTTTGACGGCCAAATGCATCACAGTCAATGGCATGGATTTACCTTTTATGACGTTATATTCCCGCTGTTTATTTTCCTCTCCGGTGTGGCTTTAGGCCTGTCACCAAAACGCTTAGATAAACTACCAATGCAGCAGCGGCTGCCCTTGTATCGTCATGCTATAAAGCGCCTTGGTTTACTTATTTTTTTAGGGGTACTTTATAATCATGGTTGGGGCGTTGGTATGCCTGCAGATCCCGACAGTGTGCGTTATGCCAGTGTGTTGGCACGTATTGGTTTTGCATGGTTTATAGGCGCGATGTTGGTGTGGCATACCAGCCTTAGAACCCAAATTATTGTCGCCATTAGCCTATTAATTGGCTATGGGCTTATTCAGTTATATCTTCCTTATCCCGATCTCACGCTATATTCTGGGCTAGTTCAAAACCCAGAATTAGCTCAAGCAGCTGTTAATCAAACAAGCCAAACCTTTGCCCGCTTTAGCGCCGAAAATAGTATTAACGCTTACGTGGATTCAATACTGCTACCTGGTAGCGCATATCAAAATAGAGCCGTAGATCCTGAAGGGGTGCTATCCACACTGCCTGCGGTGGTAAATGGCTTAATCGGTGTGTTTGTCGGTCACTATATTGTTAAAGCCAAGCCGCCCTTATGGGGGCTTAGGGGTGAATGGCTAAAAGTCTTGAGTATGGTGATTATTGGTGCGGCGTTATTGTCATTAGGCTGGCTATTAGACTTGATTATTCCGGTCAATAAAGACTTATGGACCAGCAGTTTTGTGTTGGTAACCAGTGGTTGGAGCATCATCTTACTCGCCATTTTTTACGCCATTATCGACGTACTTAAATGGCACAAATGGGCCTTTGTTTTTGTGGTGATTGGCACTAATGCCATCATCATCTATATCGCATCTAGTCTGGTTAATTGGCAATACTTAGCCAATAGTTTATTGGGCGGCTTTATTCGCGCCACCTCAGCAGACTGGCAACCATTACTCTTTGTACTGAGCTTACTGACAGTGCAATGGCTAATTTTATTGTGGCTTTATCAACGTAAAATTTTTATTCGCATCTAAAGGCTGTTTATAAGAGCTGTCACTAAGAACTGTTTATAAGAGCTGTTTATTAGAACTGTCACTATGGACTGTCACTAAGAACTGCATGCAAGATTTATTTTGGGGCTTGTGGTGTGATCAATGATGTTTAGTTGCTAATGAAATGACAGCGTTGTCTTTGCTGTATTTATGTTTTAACATGAAATGCACAACGATTATGATCTGCAGCAACATTGCTAGGTCAAATTGTTGATAAAAACTCAATAATAATAAGACTCATATGGGGCGCTAGTAGGAAGTCAGTGCCGAAATATCAATGACAATAAGAAGCAGGGTTTATGGAAACAACAATGAATAATAGTCAGCAAAAAAGCAGCATAGTGCCCATGGCCATTGTGGCAATACTCTTTTTCGTATTAGGGTTTGCGACTTGGCTTAATGGTTCGTTAATGCCATATCTAAAGCAAATCCTTCAGTTAAGCCCTTTTCAAGCGTCACTAATTCTATTCTCTTTTTATATAGCAGTAACTTTTACCGCACTACCTTCAGCTTGGGTCATCCGTAAAGTGGGCTATAAAAACGGTATGGCGCTGGGTATGGGCGTGATGATGGTGGCGGGTTTACTCTTTATTCCAGCCGCTAAAACCCAAGTGTTTGCTTTGTTCTTACTCGCGCAACTGGTTATGGGCACCGGACAAACATTATTACAAACCGCTGTTAACCCTTATGTGGTTCGCTTAGGCCCTGAAGAGTCTGCTGCAGCACGCGTTAGTGTTATGGGGATTTTGAATAAAGGCGCGGGTGTTATTGCTCCTATGGTGTTTACCGCATTAATCCTTGATAGCTTTAAAGATCGCGTCGGCACCACCCTAAGTCAGGTTCAAATTGATGAAATGGCTAACAGCTTAATTCTGCCGTATTTAGGCATGGCAATCTTCATTGGTATTTTAGCCTATGCTGTTAAGAAATCACCGCTACCAGAGCTTGAACAAGATGAAGCTGAAGAGGGCACCAGTAAAGGTCAAATTAAACAGGCACTAGCAAAACCCAACTTAGCCCTTGGGGTGGTGGCCTTGTTTGTTTATGTGGCTGTTGAGGTAATCGCTGGTGATACCATTGGTACGTATGCACTCACCTTAGGGGTTGAAAACTATGGGGTGATGACCTCATACACCATGATATGCATGGTAGTGGGTTACACCTTAGGGATTATTTGTATTCCACGGTTTATATCTCAGCCTAATGCGCTACTTATTAGCGCCATACTTGGGGTGGTGTTGTCCTTTGGTATTGTATTTGGTGATAGCAGCTCATCGGCTATTTCTGACAGTGTATTGGTGCCATTTGGCGGCGCGCAACTGCCAGATACCTTACTGTTAATTGCCTTTTTAGGCTTGGCTAACGCAATTGTTTGGCCAGCAGTTTGGCCGTTAGCCTTATCTGGTATGGGTAAACTAACCAGCACAGGTTCAGCACTACTCATCATGGGTATTGCTGGTGGCGCATTTGGCCCAGTATTCTGGGGCTTAACCAGCTCAGCAACCTCCCTTGGCATGCAAGGCGGCTACTTAGTGATGATCCCATGTTATCTATTCATTTTATTTTATGCCGTTAAAGGCCATAAGATGAAAAGCTGGAAATAATCCTGTTACTCCCCTTCAGGATAATCAAGAGAGCCAATAGGCTCTCTTTTTTTATGCCCAAATCTAGACTGCCATTTTGAACAAATCAAGGTCATGGTGTTGCTCCCAGATCAGATTTAAACCGACATTCTACCAGCACAGGTTGTTTCTGAAATAAATCTGGAAAGGCTTAAATGCTAAGGCGTAATAGCCTTTTCCAGAAAATAAGGTGCTTTCTCGTTTTTTTCCTGAAAATTGAGTTTGATAGTGCTACTTTCCAGAAAGTTTTCATGACTTTTATTCTGCAATCTCAACTTTCTTTTCTTCAGGTTTAATAACCCCTTTTTCCTGTAGCTTGGCTCTTATCCATGTGCGTATTTCACTCACATATGAAGCCCACTTTCCAGGGTTGCTTTGCTGAATCGTCTCAAGTACGCTCTCTTGAATATGCCTTTTAGTGCAGTATTTTTCTAACTCGGTATAGTATCTATGCCAATCAGGTAAGTGTGCCACTTGCTTAGATGCGGCTAAGAGAGAACGGTTGCCGTTATCTTCTTCGATTTCTTCTAACCATCTTTTGTGATTGTATTCTGGAGCTGCTTTTGTATTTACTGGGGTTTCATACTCCAATACAAACTGCCTGATATTTTCAATGGCTTTGTTTCGAAACTGTACTGCTTGATGGTCTTCACCCGAAAGATACTTCTTAAGCTTATCTAACCTATGTTTATTAGTTTTATCTACATCCCCATCAAGTACACATAAGACATCATTGATCGGCTGTTGAGAAAGAAGTAATCCCGCTAATACAACATAGGCATTATCACCAGCGCCAAAATAAGAAACTGAGACATAGTCTTGCCACTGCTCTTCTTCTAGAAGTAAATCTAAAGCTAATTGAGCAAGGTCATCTTCCACGTAGATCTTTAGTAATTTTTGGTTTTTGCCAGTTAGTTGGTTAAAAATTCGAGGGTCAAGATTGGGCAATGTCATCACATTTGTACCTGTATTCCAGATACCACAAATGTTAATGCGTTCTCTGAAGTCCGTAATGGTCTCTCTGTGAGTAGTGAATACAACCTCTAAATTTAATGTTTCTGAAGCAGAAACTAAAACCTCTACAAGTCTTGCGAAAGCACTTGAATGAAGTAAAGCTTCCAGTTCATCAATGATTAAAACGCCATTTTTAAGTTCTGGTGAAAAAAGTTGCCGCAATATTTCAACGACCCTTTTTTCGCCAGCACCCATTGTATGCTCACTATATATTAGTCCGTTAAATCCCAAACCCCAGAAGGTTTTTGTTCTGCTTTTACAAAGTACAAGGGAGTCATATTGGCGACCTAAGACGTATGACATTTTTTCAATGACCATTTGTTTTTTAGGGTGTTCAAGCTCTTGAACTTTGTAATTTGCAAATCGTCCAGCCCCTCGGTTATCAGCAAGTGTAGGAAGGTTTTGCAATCCTATATATTGACTTGGTCTTTCTGGTCATCGGGCATAAATTGGTCTCCAACGGTTGTTCTTTCCGTATTCAACCGTTGATTTTATTCGCTTGGAATTTCCATTTTTTGTCTCAACTTGTGTGTATGAGTGGGTTAGAGTGAAATGGGTATCAGTCCAAGTTGAATGAGTGTGTGGAGTAAAGAAGTCTGGGAATCGATTGTCTGGGTTAGATGATGAACCTATTGGTTTAAAGCAACAAGAAAGAGCATGTAAGATGCTACTCTTACCCGAACCATTTATGCCCATAATCGCGGTTACTCTATGAGGTGAAAAATCAATTTCACAATCGTTCAGGCCCTTCAGTTTAGTTATTGATAATTTATTTAGCCTGAAGTCCTTACGAACAATGGTTGGTTGTGGTTGTTTGGCCATGACTATGCTCTGCTTGTAAATATTTTATTATTATACAGTTGGTTAGTGGTTGGATAAACGAAGATGTACAATTAGTTTCATTTATCGTAGAAGAATGCTCAATTTGAGAAATACTATTTTAGGATGAGCCTCAATATATATCATTTAATCGGTACGATGTTTCTTTTGTTGAGTTTGATTATTCGGTCATTCAGTTCTCTATTTTCGTACTCCCAACAAATTAACATGGCCACCCATTCCAGGTGGCTAAATATCAAACACTCTACTAGGCTTTGGTCATTACTTAATATTAGG